>JBBSNG010000029.1:0-16444 GCA_038232755.1 Solirubrobacterales bacterium
CATCGTCGCCTTGGTGAGCCGTTACCTCACCAACAAGCTAATGCGCCGCGGGCCCATCCCGATGCGGAGGCCGAAGCTACCTTTGCTCGGATCACTGATGTGAACCGAGCACATCCGGTATTAGCCCGAGTTTCCTCGGGTTGTCCCGGTCATCGGGGCAGGTTACCCACGTGTTACTCACCCGTTCGCGGCTTTGCCCCGGGCCGAAGCCCGGTTCGTCGCTCCACTTGCATGTGTTAAGCACGCCGCCAGCGTTCGTCCTGAGCCAGGATCAAACTCTCCGTAAAAGACCTACGTGATTACCGGCGCCTCGAGAGGGACCGGTTCACTGTCTTGATGGAAAGCTGTCATGTCCGTACTCGGCCGGCCCGCGTACACCTTGGGCACGACCCCGGACCTGACGGGTCTTGACTGCTTTATCGCCGTGACCCAGCTGGCATCGGGTCACGGCATCGAACCTGAGCGCGACCCGAGCTCGTTATGAGCTCTCGGTCGCACACGCTGCTGAGTTTTCAAAGACCGTGCGGCTCCTCGTCGGGCGGGGCTTCCGCCCGCGAAGGTCACTGACCCCGAGTCTAGCCGTGGAGGGACACATCGGTCCGTCTCGCAGCCGATCTTCTGGGGGCCGGACATAGTAGCGCGCCACAGGGAGCCGTGTCAACGTCCGAACGGAACGGGCCCGGCGGATTGGTCTACGTCGGCGGCGGGGGCGACGCCCCCGGCCGCGCGCAGCCGAACGAACCGGCGCTTGCCGACCTGGAGGACCGCGCCTTCCAGCCGGCTCGCCGGCAGGTCGAGCTCGTCGGCGCCGAGTACCGCGCCGTCGAGGCGAACACCGCCCTGGGCGAGCAGGCGCCTCGCCTGACCGCGGGAGAGGTCGAAGCGCTCGCCGATGAGGGCGGGGAGGTGGACTGGGTCCTGGCCGTCGGGGAGCGGCGCCTCCTCGAGCTCGGCCGGCGCCTCGCGCGCGACGTGAAGACGGTCGAACCGAGCCTCGGCCGCGTCGGCGGCCTCTGGGCCGTGGAAGCGGGCGGTGAGCTCATGGGCGAGGCGGCGCTTCTGCCCGACGGGTGGAGCGCTCGGGTCGGGCGGGCCGCCGAGCAGCAGGTCGTAGTAGAGCGCCATGGCCTCGTCGGGGACCCGCATCAACTTGCCGAAGATCTCGGGCGGCGGCTCGTCGACCCCGACGTAGTTGTCGAGCGACTTAGACATGCGGCGCACGCCGTCGGTCCCGGGAAGGATCGGCACGGTGAGGACCGCCTGCGGCGCCTGGCCGTAGGCGTTCTGGACCTCGCGCCCGAGGAGGAGGTTGAAGGTCTGATCGGTACCGCCGAGCTCGACGTCGGAGCGCACGGCGACCGAGTCGTAGCCCTGGAGCAGCGGGTAGAGGAGCTCGAGCACGGAGATCGGCTCGCCGGCCTTGTAGCGCTTGGCGAAGTCGTCGCGCTCGAGGAGCTGGGCGACCGTGGCCGTGCGCGCGAGGCGGAAGAGATCCTCCATGGCCATCGCGAGCCACTCGGAGTTGCGGCGCAGCTCGGTGCGTTCGGGATCGAGGACCTTGAAGGCCTGGCGACGGTAGGTCTCGGCGTTGCGGTCGATCTCGGCCGGGTCGAGCGTGGGACGGGTCGCCGAGCGGCCGCTCGGGTCGCCCACGCGGGCCGTGTAGTCGCCGATGATGAGTACGACCAGGTGACCGAGCTCCTGGAACTCCCGCAGCTTGGTCAGGGGCACGACGTGCCCGAGGTGGACATCCGGGGCGGTAGGGTCGATCCCGAACTTGACCCGCAGGGTCCGGCCGACCTCGAGCTTGCGGCTCAGCCCACCCTCCGGGAGCGACTCCACGGCGTTGCGAAGCAGGAAGTCCAGGTTCGCGGAGGAACGTTCCGTCATGGGGCGAATGCTAGACTGCCGCTCTTCTCGCGGGGAGGGATCCCAAGCCCGCTCGCACCGGGCCCGGCGACGCGCGTGAAGGCGTTCGCCAGGCGCTCGGACCACGATCTCGTGGCCCACAGCCGAATGCCCGATTCTCGTTCCGCCATCATGCCTACACGCGCGCTCCGGCGCGAATCGCCGGATCGCTCCGACGATGGACGCGAGCGCGATGCCGCCGCGGGCCGCCCGCGACCGTCCGAGCCGAGCAACGGGGGACGTGGCCGCTCGAGCGCGCCTGCCCGCAAAGGCCGCGCGGCTCGCAAGGACGGCGCCAGCCGCAACGGTGGCGAGAAGCCCCGGGGCGCGACGCCTCGCAGCGGAGCCTCGGCGCGAGCCCGCATGCCGGAGCAGGACGCCGCGATGCAGATGGGCACCTGGGAGTGGGAGGCGATCGAACGCCGGCCCCCGCGAGCGACCGCGAACGGAGATGGCGCCAACGGGGCCGAGCCAGGGCCGCGCTCCGAGAACGGGGCTGCCTCGGCCCAACGCTCCGCTCCCCCCCGTTCGGCGCCCGCGGCCACCACTTCGGCGCCCCGGGCAAAGATCCGCCCGCCGCGCCCGGCGCCCGCGCGTCAGAAGGGCTCGGGCGCAGGCGCGCGGGGTGAGCGCGCACTGAGCGGCCGGCTGGCCGAGCTGCGACTGAAGGCGGGAACCGCTCCAGCCTCGGCGCCCGCCGGCGACTCACTCACCGCGCTGCGCGAGCGGCCCGGCGACGGCCGAGTAAACGGTCGCGGACACGCGAAGCCTGCCGCCGCCTCGCGCGCGACCGCGACGGGCGGTGGTGGTGGCGAGCCCCCGCGCCGGAAGCTGAGGGGCCGCCGCGGTCCGCGCAAGCCGAGCCGCAACGGCACGCGACTGCGCTGGATCCGCATCGGACTGGTTCTCTTCGGGCTCGCGTGCCTGGCCGGCATGTCGACGGTATTCGGGATGATGATGGCGGTCGCCAGCGAGCTGCCGGCACTCGACAACCAGGCCGAGTTCCGCGCCGCTCAGAACTCGGTACTGCTGGCAGGCGATCGTCAGGTCGCCAAGCTCACCGGCAACAAGAACCGCATCCTCGTGCGCGAGGGCGAGGTCTCGCCGATGATCGAGAACGCCGTGATCGCGATCGAGGACCGTCGCTTCTTCGAGCACGAGGGCATCGATGCGCGCGGGATCGTGCGGGCGCTGTGGGCCGACCTGAGGCGCGGCGAGGCCGTGCAAGGCGCCTCGACCATCACCCAGCAGTTCGTGAAGAACGCGCTGGTGGCCCAGGACGAGCGGACGATCTTCCAGAAGCTGCGCGAGGCCGCGCTCGCCTACCACCTGGAGCGCCAGTGGTCGAAGCGCAAGATCCTCACCCAGTACCTCAACACCGTCTACTTCGGCAACGGCGCCTACGGCATCGAGTCGGCCGTACGCACGTACTTCGGCAAGACCCGCGGCGGAGTCACGCGCAACGAGCGGGCAGCCGCGGTGGTCGAGCCGCACGAGGCGGCGCTGCTGGCCGGGGTGATCGCCTCGCCGGACGGCTACGACCCGATCGAGGATCCGAAGACCGCCCGCGAGCGACGCAACCTCGTGCTCGCGCGCATGCGCGACCAGAAGATGATCACCTCCGGGCAGTACGACGAGTCGATTGATCAGGCGGTGCCGGCCGAGGACGACATCGACCCCCCGAAGCCCGACTCCGAGGTTCCCTACTTCTCGGACTGGGTGACCCAGCAGCTCGTCGACCGCTACGGCGCCGGCAAGGTCTTCGGCGGTGGGCTCGAGGTCCAGACCACGCTCGACCCTGAGCTCCAGCGCCGCGCCGAAGAGTCGATCGGAAACCGCCTCCCCGCAGGCGGCCCGAGCTCCTCGCTGGTGGCCATCGACAACAAGACGGGCGGCGTCAAGGCGATGGTCGGGGGCGAGAACTTCCAGTCCCAGCCGTTCAACGTCGCGACCAACGGGCATCGCCAGCCGGGCTCGGCGTTCAAGCCGTTCACCCTGGTCACCGCGCTCGAGCAGGGGGTCAGCCCCGACCGCACCTTCGCCTCACAGAAGAAGACGCTCGACATCCCCGACGGGCCTGACTTCGAGGTCAACAACTACAAGGACGAGTACGCCGGGATCACCAGCCTCCGCGACGCCACCGCCAAGTCCGACAACTCGGTCTACGCGGAGCTCGGTCTCGATGTCGGTACCAAGAAGATCGCCCGGATGGCCAAGCGCATGGGCATCCAGACGCCGATCTCCACCAACGCAGCCATGACCCTCGGGGGCCTCGAGGAGGGCGTCACCCCGCTCGAGATGGCCTCCGCCTACTCGACGATCGCCAATCGCGGCACGCGCCGGTCGGGCACCCTGGCGGCCTCGGACATGGGGCCCGTGGCCATCCAGTCGGTCAAGGACACGGGCTCGCCCAAGCGCCGCAATCAGCGCCGCAATCAGCGTCGCGAGACGCGCGCGTTCTCGCGTGAGACCGGCGAGCAGACCCGCGATCTCCTGCGCGGAGTGCTCGTCTCGGGTACCGGCGTGGCTGCCGACCCCGGGAACGGCGAGTTCGCCGCGGGCAAGACCGGCACGACCGAGAACTACGGCGATGCATGGTTCGTCGGCTTCACCAATCGCTATACGATCGCGGTCTGGGTCGGCTATCCCGACAAGACCCGCTACATGCGGACCGAGTTCGGGGGCGAGCCCGTGGCCGGCGGCACCTTCCCGGCGCAGATCTGGCGCGACTTCGTCCTCTCCGCCGACCGCCTCGAGCAGGAGCGCAACCCCCAGCCCGAGCCGACCGTGCCGGCCCCTGGCGTCGACACGACGGCGTCCGGCGAGTCCGCCGAGACCGGCGACGGGATTACGTCGAGCGAGTCGGGCCAGGACGAGACGCCGTACGACCCCACCCCGTACGACGAATCGTCGGACACGCCGGGGACCCCCGAGGACCAATCGCCCGAGACGGACGAGTCCTCGTCGGAATCGTCTAGCGGCTACTGACGCCGGTCGCCGCGGCGGACGCCCGGCGGCGCACGGCCGGCGGCAGGGGGCGCGAGACGTGCGCGCTGTCCGCGTCGCAGAAGCGCCACGGAAGGTGGGCGGCCTTGGTGATTCCGACCCGCGGCCCGGCGACGACGCGCCGCGGTGTGCCCGCCGGCGCCCGGGGCTCGATCTCGATCGGTCCGCCGCAGAGCGAGCTGCGGTTGAGATCGACGTCGATGCCGAGGGCCTGGGTCAGCTTGCCGGGGCCCGAGCAGAGGCCCTCGAGACGATCGAGGCCGCGGCGAGCGCGCATCTCGCCCACGCCCTCCAGCGGCTCGAGCGCCCGGATGAGAACCGCCGCCCCGATGCCGTCGGGCTCGGCCACGGCGTTCAGGAGCGCGTGGATGCCGTAGGAGCGGTAGACGTAGGCGATGCCCGGCGGCCCGAGCAGCGGGCGCGTGCGCTCGGTCAGCCCGATGTGGGCGTGGCAGGCGGCCTCGCTCTCGTGGTAGCTCTCGGTCTCGACGATTCGCCCGGCGGTGGCACCGTGGCGGACGACGCAGCCCAGCAGGTCACGGGCGACATCGTGGACCGAACGGTCGTAGAAGGCCGTGGTGCGCGGATCCCGCGCTAATCGCTCGCTCACGCCGGCGGGCCCGCGAGCGCCTCACGCGCGGCGACGAGCTGCTCGCGCACCCGGGAGAGCGCCGTGCCGCCCTGCGAGGCCTTCGACTCGAGCGTCGCTCCCTCGCGCAGGACCGCGACCAGATCGGCGGGCGCGAGCGCCGGGGCGAGCGCCCGGAGGTCCTCGGCGCTCAGCTGCGAGGGCGCGACGCCGCGCTCGAGCGCCCCGCGCACCAGGCCGGCCACGACGCCGTGGGACTCGCGGAAGGGCACACCGCGGCGGACGAGCAGGTCGGCCACGTCGGTCGCGGCCAGGAGCTCGTCGGCGGCGGCGGCGGCCATCCGCTCGCGGTCGAAGCGCGCGCCGCTCAGCATGCCGTCGGCGGTCCGCAGGCAGAGCTCGAGCGTGTCGGCGGCGTCGAAGAGGTGCTCCTTGTCCTCCTGGAGGTCCTTGTTGTAGGTGAGCGGGAGGCCGTGGAGCACGCCGTGAAGGGCGACGAGGTGCCCGGCGACCCGCGGCGCCTTGGCGCGCAGGAGCTCGGCGGCGTCGGGGTTCTTCTTCTGGGGCATGATGCTCGAGCCCGAGGCGAAGGCGTCGGCGACCTCACAGAAGCCGAACTCCTGGCTGCCCCACAGCACGAGCTCGGCGCCGAGCTGCGAGAGGTGGGTGGCGCAGGTGGCCGCGGCCGAGAGATAGTCGAGGGCGAAGTCGCGGTTCGACACGGCATCGATCGAGTTGGGAGCCGGTCGGGCGAAGCCGAGCTCGTGGGCGAGGTACTCACGGTCGGTGTCGAAGTTGACCCCCGCGAGCGCCCCCGCTCCGAGCGGCAGCTCGCCGGCGGCCTCGAGGCAGAAGTCGAAGCGCAGCCGATCGCGGCGAAGCTTCCACACCCAGGCCAGCAGATGGTGGGACAGGTAGACGGGCTGGGCCCGCTGGAGGTGGGTGTAGGCCGGCATCGGCCAGTCGAGGTGGCGCTCGGCCAGGTCGACCAGCGTTGCCATCAGCGCCGCGGCGAGCTCGCCGGCGACCCGGGCACGGTCGCGCACGAACATGGCCACGTCGGTCGCGACCTGGTCGTTGCGCGAACGGGCGGTGTGCAACTTTCCCCCGACCGGGCCGACGATCTCGGTCAGCCGCCGCTCGATCGCCATGTGCACGTCCTCGTCCTCGCGGCGGACCTCGAAACGGCCCGAGTCGATCTCCGCGCCGACGGCCTCGAGGCCGCGTTCGAGCTCGCCGGCCTCCTCCGCGGAGATCACTCCGGCGCGGGCGAGCATGCGCGCGTGGGCCCGCGACTGAGCGATGTCGTAGGGCGCGAGCCGGATGTCATAGGAGATCGACGCGTTGAGGGCCTGGAAGAGAGCGTCCTGGGGCTCGGCGAAGCGCGACATCGGCGAGGCAGTCTAGGGCCGCCGGCCCGTTCGCCGTCCTAGCATGGAGCCATGAGCTCCCAGGCCGACGGGCCGGTCGTACGCCCGGCCACGGCCGACGACGAGGATGAGGTCGTCGCGCTGTTGCTCGAGAGCGGCGGCGTCGTCTACCCGCGGTTCGCGGGCTCGTCCGCCGCCGCGCTGCGCATCCTGCGCGGCGGCTTTCGCCGCTCCGGCAACACCGCCAGCGCCGAGATCGTCACCGTGGCCGAGGTCGACGGTCGGGTGGCCGGGGTGGTCGCCGCGTTCCCGGTCGGCGAGGGGGCGGCCCGAGCGCGCCGTTACCTGCGCCTGTCCCTTGCTCGCCTGCCCCCTTGGCGCTGGGCCCAGGCGCTGCGGATCTTCGGGACCCTGCGACCGACTCCGCCGCCCCACGCCTTCTACGTCGACGCGGTCGCCACCTCGGCCGACCACCGCCGGCGCGGCGTCGCCTCGGCGCTGCTGGGAGCGGCCTCGAGCGAGGCCCGCGAGCGAGGCTGCACCCATGTTGCGCTCGAGACCGAGATCGAGAACGCGGCGGCCCGTGCGCTCTACCGCGGCGACGGATTCGAGGAGACCGGCACCCTGCCGCCGGTCGACAAGGGCCTGGGCGATGGCTACGTATGCCTAGTCAAGGCGCTGTAGAGGCGGGCCGCGCCTAACGCGCGGTCGCAGCGGCCCGCGGCGTGGCCGCGAGCGCCTCGGCCAGAGCGGCGCACACGCGCTCGAGCTGCTCTTCGCGCAGACCCGGGAAGAACGGGAGCGCGAGCGAGCGGCGGGACACTTCCTCGCACACCGGCAGCTCGCCCTCGCGGTGACCGAAGCGCTCGCGGTAGAAGCTCATGAGATGGATCGCCGGCAGGTAGGGCTTCGAGTCGATCCCACGCGAGCGCAGCGCGCCGATCACCGCGTCGCGGTCGGCGCCGGGCGGGACCTGGATGACGTAGGCGAAGGGGCTGCGGCGGTCGCCGCCCGAGTCGGGGCACGGAAGCTCGAGGCCGTCGAGGGCGGCCGGGCGGTCGGCGGCACCGAAACGCTCGGCGTACGCCGCCGCGAGGCTCCGGCGCACGCCGAGAAGCTCGTCCAGGCGCTCGAGCTGGGCCAGCCCGAGCGCGCAGGCCAGCTCGGAGAGGCGGTAGTTGTAGCCGAGCCGGTCGTGGTCGAGCCAGTGCATGTTCGGAGCCCGACCCTGGTTGCGCTCGCTGTCGATGCGCGCCTTGGTCGCCGCGTCGGGGCAGACGACCATCCCGCCCTCGCCGGTGGTGAGCTGCTTGTTGGGGTAGAAGCCGAAGGTGGCCAGGTTGCCGCGGGCGCCGACGGGGATGCCGTCGGCGTGCTCGGCCCCCAGCGCCTCACAGGCGTCCTCGACCACGAAGAGGTCACGCTCGGCGGCGATCTCCTCAAAGGCCGGGAGGTCGGCCGGGTAGCCGAAGATGTGGACCGGGAGGATGCCGCGGGTGCGCGGTCCCACCGCGGCGGCCGTCGCCTGGGGATCGAGGTTGAGCGTGCGCCGGTCGATGTCGCAGAACACCGGACGGGCGCCCTCGTAGACGACCGCGTTGGCCGAGGCCACAAAGGAGAGCGGGGTGGTTATGACCTCGTCCTCGGCGGCGACCCCGGCCGCGCGGAGGGAGAGATGGAGGGCGGCCGTCCCGCTCGAGACCGCCGCGGTGTGCCCCGTGCCGAGGCGCTCGGCAAAAGCACGCTCAAAGGCGCCGAGGCGCGGCCCGAGCGACAGCTGGGCCGAGCGCAGGGTGTCGAGGACGAGCTCCTCCTCGCGCGCGCCCACGAGCGGGCGGGCGAGCGGGATGGGCTCGTCCAAAGAACGGCCGGCGCCGTCCGCCGCCGTGCTCACGCCTGCCGGCCCGGCGCGGTACCCGCGGGCACCCCCGCCGGCTGCGACTCCGGCCGCCCGCGAGCGAGGGCGCGCTTCTCGCGCCCAGGCAGCATACCCGCCTCGAGCGAGTCGACCAGCGCCTCCCAGCTGGCCTCGATGACGTTCTCGGAAACCCCGATGGCGCCCCAGGTCTCGACGCCATCGGTCATGTCGAGCAACACGCGCGTGACCGCGCCCGTGCCCTTGGCCTCGTCGAGGATCCGCACCTTGAAGTTGACGAGCTCGAGGTCGCGCAGGTGCGGGTAGGTCTCGACGATGGCGGCGCGTAACGCGCGGTCGAGCGCGTTGACCGGGCCGTCGCCCTCGGCCGTGCGCACGTGGCGCTCGCCGTCGACCCAGATCTTGATGGTGGCCTCGGTCTCGACCCGGCCGGATTCGCGCTTCTCGACGATGACCCGGAACGACTCGAGCGTGAACAGCGGCGTGTACTCGCCCGCCGCGCGCCGGATGAGGAGGTCGAAGGAGCCGTCGGCAGCCTCGAACTGATAGCCGGTCGACTCGAGCGCCTTGACGCGGTCGACCACTCGCGCGGCCGCGTCGTCGTCGAGCTCGAGCCCGGATTGCTCGGCGTGCGCCTGCACGGTCCCCTTGCCCGAGAGCTCGGACACGAGCAGCGACCGGTCGTTGCCGACCGCCGCGGGAGCGACGTGCTCGAAGGTGCGCGCGTCGCGGACCACGCCGGCCACGTGCATGCCGCCCTTGTGGGCAAAGGCGTTGCGCCCGACGTAGGGCTGATCGGGGTTCGGCGCCACGTTGCAGATCTCGTCGACGAGGTGGGCGGTCTCCGTGAGCCGGGCGAGCTGCTCGGGCTCGACGCAGCGCAGACCGAGCTTGAGCTCGAGGGCCGGGAGAACGGTGACCAGGTTGGCGTTGCCGCAGCGCTCGCCGTAGCCGTTGATCGTGCCCTGGACGAGGGTCGCGCCGGCCTGCACCGCGGCGAGCGAGTTGGCCACGCCCACACCGGCGTCGTCGTGGGTGTGGATGCCGAGCGCGGTCGCCGGGCCGAAGGCTTCCGCCACCGCGCGCGTCGCCTCCCCCACCTCGCCCGGCAGCGACGAGCCGTTGGTGTCGCACAGGGACAGGTTCTCGGCGCCGGCCTCGGCCGCCGCGCGCAGGCAGCGCAGCGCGTAGTCGGGATCGTCGCGGAAGCCGTCGAAGAAATGCTCCGCGTCGTAGATCACGCGCTTGTCACGGGCGCGCAGGAAGGCGACTGACTCGGCGATCATGCGCAGGTTCTCCTCGGGCTCGACGCGGGTGACCTTCTCGAGGTGGAGCCGCCAGGTCTTGCCCACCAGCGTGCAGACCGGCGCGAAGCAGTCGGCCAGCAGTCGGAGGGCGGGATCGTCCTCGGCCCGCACCTCGCGCCGGCGCGTCATCCCAAAGGCGGCGATCTCGGCGTTCTCGAAGCGCTCGCCGGCGAGCAGCCGGTAGAGCGCGTCCTCCTTGGGGTTGGAGCTCGGGAAGCCGGCCTCGATCAGGTGGACGCCGAGAGCGTCGAGGGCGTGGGCGACGCGGAGCTTCTCGTCGGCCGAGAGCGACATGCCCTCGCCCTGCATGCCGTCGCGGAGCGTGGTGTCGTAGAGCTTGACCTGCGGGACCATCGGATGCGCCTTTCGCGGAGCGGTGGACGAAGTACGGAAAGTGCCGCGGCGACGCGGCTAGCGCGTCGCCGCGCCCGTAATTCGTCGCGCGAGGCGCACCAGACAGCTCATCAGACCTTCGATGGTACCTCGACGACGTCGAGCCACTCGTGGTAGCGCTCAGCGCGCCCGCACAGGGCCTCGTCGAAGACCCGCTGCACCTCGCGGGTTATCGGGCCAACCTCGCCGCCGCCGATCGGGTGGTCGTCGATCTCGCGCACCGGCGTGAGCTCGGCCGCCGTCCCGGTCATGAAGACCTCGTCGGCGAGCGTGAGCTCGGCCCGAGCGACGTCGCGCTCGGTGACCTCGAGGCCGAGGTCGCGCGCGATCTCGATGGCCGAGCGGCGGCTGATCCCGTCAAGGATGCTCGCGGTCTGCGGCGGCGTGACGATCCGCCCGTCCATGACCACGAAGATGTTCTCGCCGGTCCCCTCGCAGACGTGGCCGTGGTCGTCGAGGAGGATTGCCTCCTCGTACCCGGCGTGCGTGACCTCGATCTTGGCCAGGACCGAGTTGAGGTACTGCCCGGAGGCCTTGGCGTGCGGGATCAGCGAGTCAGGCGAGATCCGCCGCCAGCTCGAGACCTTGGCCCGGACGCCGCGGCTCTTGGCCTCGTCGCCGAGGTAGGCGCCCCACTCCCAGACGGCGATGGAGACCTCGACCGGGTTGCTCAGCGGGTCGAGACCCATCGGGCCGTGGCCGCGGTAGACGAGCGGGCGGATGTAGCACGAGCGCAGCCCGTTGCGAACGATCAGCTCGTGCGTGGCTTCGCGCAGCTTCTCGAGCTGGTAGGGCAGCTCCATGTAGTAGAGCGCGGCGGAGCGCTTGAGGCGCTCGAGGTGCTCCTGGTGGCGGAAGATCGCCGGCCCGCGCTCGGTCTCGTAGGCGCGGATGCCCTCGAAGACGCCGGTCCCGTAGTGCAGCGCGTGCGTCAGCACGTGGACCTGGGCCTCGTCCCAGGGGACGAAGTCGCCGTTCATCCAAATGTAGTCGGCCTGACTCATCGGCCTGGATCATAAGGGCGCGGACGAGGAGCCGCCTCGGAGGCTTACAGGCCTGCGAGGACCGCGGCTGTCGCCTCCTCGGTGCTCGCCCCGCCGCCGAGGTCGGCGGTGCGCAGGCCGCCTTGGAGCGCAGCGTCGATCGCCGCGTCGAGGGCGTCCGCGTCCCCGGGCCGGTCGAGCCCGAAGCGGAGCATCATGGCCACCGAGCTGATCGTGGCCAGAGGGTTCGCCCGCCCGGTGCCGGCGATGTCGGGCGCCGAGCCGTGCACGGGCTCGAACAGTCCAGGCGTGCCCGCCGCGCCGAGCGACGCGCTCGGGAGCATGCCGATCGAGCCGGTGAGCATCGCGGCCTCGTCGGAGAGGATGTCGCCGAACATGTTCTCGGTCAGGATCACGTCGAAGTCGCGCGGGCGCGAGACGAGCTGCATGGCGGCGTTGTCGACCAGCATGTGCTCGAGCTCGATCCCGTCCTCGCGCGGATCGGCACCCTCGCCGCGCTCGGCCCGGCGTAGGTCGCCGGCGTAGCGCTCGACGGTCTCGCGCCATAGCCGCGAGGTCTCGAGCACGTTGGCCTTGTCGACGCTCGTGACCCGCCGCCGCGCCGAGCGGAAGCCGACCTCGGCGATGCGCTCGATCTCCGGGATCGAGTAGGTGCACGTGTCAAAGGCCGCGCCGCCGCCGGTGCGCCCGCGCTCGCCGAAGTAGATCCCTCCGGTGAGCTCGCGGACCACGAGCAGGTCTGTGCCCTCGATGCGCTCGCGCTTGAGCGGGCTCGCGTCGAGCAGGGCGGGGCTCGGGCGTACCGGCCGGAGGTTGGCGAACAGGCCGAGGCCCTTGCGCAGGCCGAGCAGACCCTGCTCGGGCCGCGGCGCGGCCGGGTCGGTCGAGTCCCACTTCGGGCCCCCGACGGCCCCGAGGAGGACGGCGTCGGCCCCGCGGCAGGCGTCGAGGGTCTCGTCAGTCAGCGCGATGCCGTGGGCGTCGATCGAGGCGCCTCCTACGAGGTGCTCTGCGACCTCGAAGTCGCCGAGCTGGCGCAGGACGGTGAGAGCGGCGGCGGTGACCTCGGGACCGATGCCGTCGCCGGGGAGGCTGACGATGCGGGCTCCGCTCATAGGCGAAGGCCGGGGTCGCGGTCGGTGTCCATCGCCGGCAACCTAGCGGAGCGCGATCGTTCGCCGACCCTCAGCCGGGACGGCGAGCATCGATGTTCAGCCGCACGTAGTCGAGCTCGAGCGGGTCGCCGAGCTCGCGGGCCACGGCTTCCACGAAGCTACCGTGGCGGTCCGGCGCAAGCCGCCTCAGGTGGGGGCCGAGCGTGACCGTCCTGAGGAACTCCTCGTCGATCGTGACGGTCTTCGGCTCGAGCCAGGTCTCGACGTCGGCGAAGCCGGCGGTCGCCAGCCGCTCACGCGTCTCCTCGGCGGTGGCGAAGTTCCACGTCTGCGCCGGCGGGCGCTCGGCGGAGGCGAACGGCTCGCGCGAATAGACGGCGGCCACCGCCCGGCCGAGGGCTGCGACGTTGCCCTCTCCCCCGCATTGGACCGCCAGTCGGCCTCCCGCCCGCAGGACGCGAGCGAACCGCCGGAAGACCGCCTCGTGGTCCGGCACCCAGTGCAGGACCGCGTTGGAGAAGATGGCATCGACTGGCTCGTCGAGCGAGAGGTCGGCGAGATCGCCGACTATGAGGAAGGCTCGGCCCCCGAGCACGGTCCGCGCGTGCTCGATCATCGACTCCGAGGCATCGACGCCGATCACCCGGCCCCGCGGCACGCGCTCGATCACCAGCGCCGTCACCCGTCCGCTGCCGCAGCCCGCGTCGAGCACCGTCTCGTCGCCGGCCAGGGGCAGACGCTCCAGCACCTCGAGCGCCCACGCGTACTGCGGGTCCGAGATGCGGTCGTAGCTCGCCGCGTCCCAGTCGCGCCCCGCGTTGGCCGCGGCGGCGGTCACAGGCTGGTGGTCACCGGACCCGCTCGCTCGCGCTCGGCCTCGTAGCGCTCGAGCGCCTCGCCCGACTGGAGGGTGATGCCGATGTCGTCGAGCCCGTTCAGCAGCCGGTGGCGGAGATCGGGATCTATCTCGAAGGGCACCTCGCGGCCGGCGAAGCGCACGACCTCGTCCTCGAGGTCGATCTCGGCCTCCTCGGCGGCCATCAGCGCGTGCACCTCCTCCTCCGGCAGCGCAACCGGCAGCATCCCGATCTTCGTGCAGTTCGAGTAGAAGATGTCGGCGAAGGAGGGTGCGACGAGCGCCTTGAAGCCGTAGTCCTGGAGCGCCCACGGCGCGTGCTCGCGCGAGGAGCCGCAGCCGAAGTTGCGCCCGGTCACGAGGATCTCGTTGGGATCGAGGTCCCAGCCCGGCTCCTTGGCCCAGTCGTAGAAGAGGTACTGGCCGAAGCCGGTGCGCTCCACCCGCTTCAGGAACTGCTTGGGAATGATCTGGTCGGTGTCGACGTCGGAGCGGTCGAGCACCGAGATCGGCCCACGAATCTTGTCCACTCGGTCCATGTCTCTACCTCGTTCCCACGGGCTCCGGCTCGCGCGCCGGCTCCCAGTCGCGGATGTCGACGAAGCGGCCCTCGATGGCCGCGGCGGCGGCCATCTCCGGGGAGACCAGGTGCGAGCGCCCTCCCCTCCCCTGCCGTCCCTCGAAGTTGCGGTTCGAGGTCGAGGCACAGCGCTCGCCCGGAGCGAGGATGTCCGGATTCATGCCGAGGCACATCGAGCAGCCGGCCGAGCGCCAGTCGAAGCCCGCGCGGCGGAAGACCTCGTCGAGGCCCTCGGCCTCGGCCTGGAGCTTGACGTTGGCCGAGCCGGGCACGACCATCGCCTCGACCGAGGACGCCACCCGGCGGCCCTCGACCATCGCCGCGGCCGCGCGCAGGTCGCCGATGCGCGAGTTCGTGCACGAGCCGATGAATACGCGGTCGAGGGCGATCTCCTCGATCGGGGTGCCGGCCTCGAGCGCCATGTAGTCGAGGGCGCGCTCCTCCCCCGGGGTCTGCGGCTCGGGGACGGCATCGGTCACCGGCGCGACCATGCCCGGAGTCGTCCCCCAAGTGACCTGCGGGGAGAGCGCACCCGCGTCGACCTCCACCTCGCGGTCGAAGCGCGCGCCCGGGTCGGTGCGCAGCGCGCGCCAGCTCTCGAGCGGCAGCGGGTCGGGCGCGGCCGGACGTCCCGCGAGCCACTCGAACGTCACGTCGTCCGGTGCGATCATCCCCGCTCGTCCGCCGCCCTCGATCGTCATGTTGCAGACCGTGAGGCGGCCCTCCATCGTCAACCGCTCGATCGCCTCCCCGGCGAACTCGATCGCGTAGCCGGCGCCGCCCTCGACGCCGATCTGGCCGAGCGTCCCGAGGATGAGGTCCTTGGCGGTGACCCCGAAGCCGAGCGCGCCGGAGTAGGAGATCCGCATCGAACGTGGCCGGGTCTGGCGCAGGGTCTGGGTGGCCAGCACGTGCTCGACCTCGCTCGTGCCGATCCCGAAGGAGAGCGCGCCCATGGCGCCGTGGGTGGCGGTATGCGAGTCGCCGCACACGATGGTCATCCCGGGCTGGGTGACGCCGAGCTCCGGCCCGATCACGTGGACGATGCCCTGGCGCTCCGAGCCGAGCGAGTAGATCGGCACTCCGAACTCCGCGCAGTTGCGCTCGAGCGTCTCGACCTGCACCCGCGACAGCTGGTCGAGGATCTGTGCCGCGCGCGAGGAGCCGTCGGTGGGGACGTTGTGGTCGGCGGTTGCCAGCGTGCGGTCGGGGCGGCGCACCCCTCGCCCGGCGATGCGCAGGGCGTCGAAGGCCTGCGGCGAGGTCACCTCGTGGACGAGGTGCAGGTCGATGTAGAGCAGACCGGGCTCGACCTCGTGGGCGGCCCAGATCTTGTCGAACAGGGTCGTCGGCTCAGCGGCCACGGCGATCAGCTCCTTCTCAGGCCGGCGGCGACGACGGCCAGGAACTGGGCCTCGTCGCCGACGGAGGGGTTCTCGAAGTGATGCGGCAGGTCGGCGTCGAAGGTCACCGAGTCGCCCTCGGCGAGCTCGCAGGCGGTCCCGTCGCACACCAGGCGCAGGGCTCCGCGCAGCGCCACCGCGGTCTCGCGGCTGCCGGGCTCGTGGCGCGGAGGATCGCCCGGGCCGGCGGTGCCGGCGCTCGGGGCGAGCGTGTGGATCGAGACCTCGGCGCGCTGGCCGGGCAGCGGTGGGGTCAGCACCTCGTAGGCGTGGGCCTCGGCGCCGCCGCGGCGGCGCTCGCCCGCGCGCACGATCGCGAGCGTGTCGCCCTCGTCGAGGCGCAAAAGCTGGGAGAGCGAGAGGTCGAGGCCCGAGGCGATCCGGGTGGCCACCGCGAGCGTCGGGCTGGTGTCGCCGCGCTCGACCTGCGAGAGCATCTGGGCGGAGACGCCGCTGCGCTCGGCGAGCCCGCGCAGGGACAGGCCCATGTGCTCACGCAGGGCGTGGACGCGAGGGCCGACGTCGGCCGAGTCGGTCACGGCGGGAGGAAGGACGACCACGCTCACAACGCGCGTACGTTATCACGTACAAGCGTCTGGTGTCCCGCCGGCGAGTGCGGAGGTCGCGCCCGAGCCGAACCGCCGTTCGCGCTCAGCGCACCCTCGGTCGCGCTCCCGGCGGGCGGGCGGCCGGTGGGCGCGCCACGGGCGCGGTCGCCGGCGGTGGAGCGGCCCCTGGCGACTGCGGGCTGGCCGGCGCCGCCCCGATCCCGCCTCGCGGCGAGAACCGCGACTGAAGCTCCTCGAGATCCACGTCGCCCTCGAGATAGGACGCGACGAAGTAGAAGACCGCGGCTCCGACTAGGCACAGGAATGCGTAGCCGAAGTTGAAGACGATCCACGTGGCGACGAATAGGAACCCCAGCAGGGCTCCGAACTGCTTGCGATCCATCAGCTGAGTTCCCTTCGTGTTGCTCTGTCGAACCCGGTCAGGGTGACGTTGACGGTCTGGGCGGGCAGTTCGTGGCGCTCGAGCGC
>JBBSNG010000030.1:0-15420 GCA_038232755.1 Solirubrobacterales bacterium
GAGGTCTTCGGCTCGGACGACGCCGGCGAGGGGATCTCAGCCTTCCTCGAGAAGCGCACGCCGGAGTTCCGCGGCCGGTGAGCGCGGCGGGCGGCGGCGTCCGGACCCCGGCGAACGGCGCGGGCCTCAGGCCGCAGGGCACACCCCACGGTCCCGCTCGCCTGGCCGAGCTCCTGCGCGCGTCGCGGACCGCGATCGTCCTGACGGGAGCCGGCATCTCGGTGCCCTCCGGGATTCCGGACTTCCGCTCGCCCGGGACGGGCCTGTGGGAGAACGTCGACCCGATGGAGGTGGCGTCGATCGACGCGTTCCGCCGCGATCCCGACCGCTTCTGGCGCTTCTACGGCGATCGCTTCGCCTCGCTGCACGATCGTCGGCCCAATCCCGCGCACGACGCGATCGCCGAGCTCGAGCGACGCGGCATGGTCCGCGGGGTGATCACCCAGAACGTCGATCGCCTGCACCGGATCGCCGGGATCCGCCGCCTGATCGAGATCCACGGCTCGATCGAGTGGAGCGTGTGCCTGCGCTGCGGCGGCCGCGTCGGTCTCGAGCGCGTGCTCGAGCTGCTCGCCTCCGCCGATGGCGCTCCCGAGTGCGCCGCGTGCGCGGAGCCGCTCAAGCCCGACGTGGTCCTGTTCGGCGAGCTGCTGCCCCACGCGGCGATGCAGGAGGCCTACGCACTGGCCTCCGAAGCCGATCTGATGCTCTGCGTCGGGTCCTCGCTCGAGGTGTTCCCCGTGGCGTCCCTGCCGGGCGTGACGCGCGAGGGCGGCGGGCGCCTGGCCATCGTCACGCAGGGTTCGACGCCCTACGACCGCGAGGCTGAGGTCAAGCTCTCGGGCGACGTGGTCGGCGAGCTCGAGGCGGTGCTGGCCGCGCTGGGCTAGGGCCGACCGGGCGAGGCGCGCCGACCGCGACCGTGCCGCGGCGAAGCCCTCGTTCAGTCGTACGAGCGACCGAGGTGCTCGAAGCGAGCGCTCGCGCCCCCGACCTCGGCGCCGTTGATCCACGCCCGGCCGCGCGGAGGGCGGGCTGACTCGTCGAGCCGCCGGCGAGCCGCCGTCGCCTGGGTCAGCGAGCGTCGGCGGTCACGGACGCTCGGGCGTCGGTGCAGTCTCTTCGAATCCATGTCGTCATTCTCTCCTTGCCCGTCGGGCGGCGCCATGTCCACGCGGCCGAGATATCCGCAATTTGCGTTCTCCCTACGGAGGGGAAGGCTAAGCCACGCTCGCGCCGCGGAGTGAACGCGACGTGACGCGGTCGCTAATTCGGTGTGACCGCGCTTCTCAGCCGGTGCCCGCGCGCCGGCGCCTGAGCGCCTGCTCCATGTGCTCGACCGCGGCCCGCACCGTGGCCAGGCGCTCCTCGCCGATGTCGCCGTCGAGGGCGGCGTTGGCGGCGTCGGCCAGGGCCTCTCGATCTGCCTCGAGCTCGCCTCGTGCACGCTCGAGCGCCGCGTCCGAGCCGAGCTCGGCGAGGAGCGCCTCGAGGCCGATCCGGGCTTGCAGGGCGGCCTCCCGCCCCCGAGCGGCATCGAGGTCGAGGCGGGCTCGCAGGACGAGCTCCTCGCAGGCCAGGATGTGGGCGCGGCCTCCCAGCGTCGCGGCGAGACGCTCCTGCGGACTGAGGCGCTCGGCGCGGCGCCGAGGAGCGTCTACGGGGGAGACCTCGAGCAGGGTGTCGATGCGACCTCCGGCCACCGCCTCTCCGCTCGCGTAACCGACCCGGCGGGCGACGGCGTGCTCGCTGCGCACCTCCCGCACGAAGGGATCGGCGACGGCCGCGCGGTGGGCACGAAGCACGCGGTTGACGATTCTCACGGCCTCCTCGATCTCGGCTCTCCGCCGGTCGCGATCGCCGCGCAGGGCCTCGAGCCACTGCTCGGCCTCCGCCTCGTCCCCGAACGGCTCGGCGTGCGCCACGGTCACCCGTCCGGTGGGTACCGATGCGGGCTCCGGCTGCTCGCTGGCCACGCGCCGCCCTCGGCGCCGGCGCAAGAGCCGGCGTTGACGCGCCGCGAGGGTGTTCAGGACGATCACCCGCTCTGCAGGCGCGTCGGGAGCGGCCCGGATCAGGTACCGGCCATCGGCGGGGCCGAGGACGAAACCGAACTCCAGCTGGACCGCCGCGAACGGACCCGGCCGAGCATCCGACTCGGCCGCCGCGGGAGGACTACTCGCCGCGGTGCGCCCCGCTGGAGCGGTCGCCGCCGCCCGACGGCAGCGAGTACTTCGACGGCTTGCGCGGGACGGCCGGATTGTCGATATCGCCGAGCCGGTCGACGAGCTTGAACCAGTCCTTGCCCCTGAGCGCCGCCGACTGGACGCCAGGCTTGCCGCTCTCTCCGCCCGCACGGGGGAAGCCGATGTGGAGGTGATCGGCGTGATCGGCCATGCGGAGCGTCGGCCCGCCGATGTCGAACAGGGAGATCAGCTGCGCGGGCTTCATCGTGCCCGTGAGCGACATCATCCGCTTGATCGCCTCGTAGGTCGGTCCGCCCTTCTGCTGGTTGCCGAGGACGGGCTGGCCATTCCAGCGCGAGACGTCCAGGGCGTTGCCCGAGGAGTGGGCCGAGACGTTGCCGGAGGTCGTGTAGAAGCTGTGGCCGCACTTGAGCGAGCTGACGGTGGGCTCGAGGCCGACCTCGGCGAGATAGGCGAGCGACGCGAGCACCGGACGGCTCACCTGGCCCGAGGCGACGTCCTTGCGACCGCACGAGTAGATATCGATGCGGTCATCGGCGAGGACACGCTTCTGGAGCAGTGCCTTCGGCATCAGGAGGATCTGACCGACCGAAGTGCCGCCTCGCAGGACGTTCTTGCCGGACGCCCGGTAGATCGCCGTCGCCTCGAGGAGCTTCCATCCGTCGAGGAGCGGCTTCGGATCGATGGCGGGCGCGTCCTTGCCGGCGGGCCGCACCTCGAACGAGAGGTTGGGATCGAGCTTGTCGTCGCCCTCTCCGAGCCGGCCGAGGATCGTGTCGCCCACGACCTGAGCGCCCTTACGCAGCGGCACGAGCCGGAAATCCTTCGGGTCGAAGCCGCGGGTGTTGAGGAAGTAGCCGCCGAGGTTGCTCGGCGCTGCTGCTGCTGCGAGCGGGTCTCCGCCGGTCGCAGCCATCTGGTCGGCCCCGCCTGCGGCCAGCGCGTTCGGCCGGTTGGGGTGAGCGAACAGGCGCTCCTTCACGACCGGCTCGGCGAAGCGCGAGCCGCCCTGGCTCGGCGCGGGGGCGGGCGCGCCCTTGTTGTCCTCCACCGCGGCGGCAAGACCGCCGGCTCCGCCGCCGACCTGGCGGCCCGCACTCGCGGGGATCTTCGGCTTGGGGTCGCGCGAGTTCTGGCTCGAAGCGGCCTGCGTGGCGGCCTGCTCGGCCTGCTGGCGCGCGTCCTCCTTCGGCACGGGGTACTTCGCGGAGATCGAGCCGAGGTTGCCGTAGGTGAAGCGGTTACCGAAGTTGTCCTCGACGACCATGTACTTGCCGAGCTTGTCGGACTCACCGATGTCCTTGACGACACCGTCGTTGACGGCGATGACCGGCGAGCCCTTCTTCGCGAAGATGCGGATGTTCTTGCGGTTCGGATCGTCGGAGATGACCTCGGCGGCGTTCTGACCGGGCTTGACCTTCCGGCGGAGCTGGCGCTCGGAGACGTCGTCGGCGTACTTTGTATCGCCCCGCACGGGGAAGCGCGCCTCGGCCAGTCCGGTGAGCGATCCGACCAGGTCGGGCGGCATGCCGGCGATCAGACGCGTGCGCAGGACCACCGAGTCGACGTACCAGCCCGCGTTGTTGTAGGCGAAGATCGCCTTGCGCATGTCCTTCGGCGCGCCCGAGGCCTTGAGGTAGCGCGCGGCGGCGAAGATCGCGTCGGCCGGGTTGTACGGATCCTTGCGCCCGTCCTTGTTGGCGTCGACCCCGTAGGCCTTCCAGGTCGCCGGCATGAACTGCATCCACCCCAGGGCACCGGCCGTGGAGACGTTGAGGTTGCGCCCGTAGTTGGTCTCGATCTCGTTGATGCCGGCCAGGTACTCCCAGCGGATGCCGTACTCGGCACCCGCCGCCTGGTAGATCGGCATGAGGAAGAGCGGGATCTTGAAGTTACGGATCGTGAAGTTCGGAACGCCGGTGAGCGGATTGCCGCCGGGCGAGCCGTCGAAGAAGCCGGGGTTGCTCGGGGTGGGGGCTCCACCGGGGGCGCGCATGGGGGGAGCGGCGGACCGCTTCGGGGCAGCGCTGTTCTTGCGCGGACGACCCTCAGCGCGGGGTCGAGGCTTTGGCTTCGGCTTGGATTCGGGCTTTGGCTTTGGCTTGGGGTCCGACTCCGGCTTGGGCTCCGGCTTGGGCTTGGGCTTGGGCTCCGGCTCGGGCTTGGGCTTGGGCTGGGGCTTGGGCTTGGGCTGGGGCTGGGGCTGGGGGCTTGGCTTCGGCTTCGTCGGTGGTGGCTCCGTGGTCCCCCCGCCCTCGGGCAGCGTGACCCGCGACGAAGCGCAGTCGGGCGCGGTGGCGTCGACGGTGCAGTCCACGCCCTGGGGCAGCGCGGTCCCGCCTTGGGCCACCGTGCCCACGACGAGCAGCAGGCCAGCCAGAAGCGCGCCCACGAGGACGCCGTAGATCGATCGCTTTCTCATCCCGCTCCCTCGAAACCCGCGTTTGGGCCGGTCAGACTGCGGCGCAAGCTAGCAGAACCTCTGCTCACGGGCGTCACGCTAGTGGAGGCTGGAGAGATCTGCAACAGGTAACCGTCAGGCCGGCAAGGTTCGTGCATGATAAAGGCGCCATAGGAGGGATTTCACCCCCTATCGGCAAGTTGGCGCGGATCCTTCAGCCCCTTCATCACCTCCGATCGGCTCGAGGTGCGGAAATCGAGCTCTGATTGGGCGTTGGGCGCTTCTTTGGCGCCACCAGCGGGGCAGAATCGCCTGATCGGACGCAATAAGCCGAGACTGGGCACGTCGAGCGGCGTCCCATCGAGCGAATCTAACCCTCTAGTAGAAGCTTAGATCTTGAATCGGTGCGTAGCGGTGCTGGGAGAAGCCCGCAGCGCTTCCGGTACGCTGACGGCCGTGAGCTCCGACGCAAGCGAAGACCGCGGCATCGTCGACCGGCTCTCCCGCCAGAGCGAAGAGGCACTCGGGCGCGTCGCGGAGGAGCTGGTGGGCAATCAGGTCGTCGCCGGAGCTCTCTCGCGGGCGTTCTCGGCGCGCGAGAAGGCCGTACAGGCCCAGGAAGCGGCGATGGGAGCGCTCGGAATCCCCTCCGCGGCGGACATCGAGCGGCTCACGCGACGGCTGCGCTCCGTCTCGCAGCGGCTCGAAGGGGTCGAGGACTCGCTCGACCGGGTCGAGGCCCGGATCGAGGCTCTCGGGGCTCTGCTGACCGAGGCGGACGCCGGCGGCCACGCGCGTATGGAGACCCGCCTCGAGGAGATCGGCCGCGACCTGACCGCGCTCCGAGAGGCTTTCACGCCCGGTGAAGGCGTCCCTCCCCGCAGTCAGGAGCGGCTGACGGTCGGTCGAGCGGGCCAGCCCGCGCGTGCGGGCGGTCGCAAGCGCTCGACGGGCTCGCGGCGCTCCTGATCCAGGGAGCGCCCCTCGGCGTCTCGGACCGCGCACGACATCGGCGCGATTCGCCACATCCGATCAGGGTCCCAGCGCCGTTCGCGCGGTCAGCCGCCGCCTGCGTGATCGGCTGACAGCGCCGCCAGAGCGGACTCGCCCAGGCGCAGCCCGACCGCCTCGATCTCCTCCCGGCCGAGCCGCTCGACGTGCCGGGCCGCCCGCTCGTGCGATCCCAGGTCGAGCAGGTCGGTGACCGCGAGCAGGCAGCCGGCGCGGACTCCGCGCAGCTCGGCCAGGCGCAGGAGCGTGGCGGCCTCCATCTCGACCGCCACCGCCCCGCGCTCCTGCCAGCCGGCCGCCGCGCCGGGACGGTCGTCGTAGAAGAGGTCGGCGGAGGCGACCGGTGCCGTGGGCGCCTCTGCGGCCCGCGCCAGCGAGTCGCTGAGCGTCGCATCGGCGCGCACCCGGTCCTTCGCTCCGAGCGCCGCGCTGGTGCCATCGGCGACGAGCGCCTCGCGCGCGACGATGAGATCTCCGAGCGCGAGCGACGGGACGAGCGCTCCGCACGTGCCGATGCGCACGAGAGAGCGGGCGCCGAGGGCGATCAGCTCCTCGACGACGATCGCGGTGCTCGGGCCGCCCATGCCCGTCGCCTGGACCGAGAGCGGGAGGCCGTCGGGAGCCTGGCCGGTGTAGCCCCACAGGCCGCGATGGTGGTTGAGCATGCGCGGGCGCTCGAGCAGGTGCTGGGCGACCTGGAGGGCGCGGTGCGGGTCGCCGGGCAGCAGGACGCGCTCGGCCAGCGGGGCCGCCGGCTTGAGGTGGACCGGCGAGCGCGCGGGCGTGCGGGGCACGGCGGGAACGATATGGGACACTGGCCGCTGCGATGGCGAAGCGCCGGCCGATCACCCGCGAGATGCCCGACGCCGTCCGCGAGGCCGTCGATCGGACGGTCCAGGCGACGATCGGGTCGGCCCAGCTGACCCGCGGGCGTGCCCAGGAGGCCGTGGACGAGCTCGTGCGCACCGCGGGCTCGAGCGCCGAGGCGGTGCGCGAGCGCGTGATCGGGGTCTACGAGGATCGCCGTCCGGTGACCAACGAGGATCTGAGCGAGATTCGGGCCGAGCTGCGCAAGATCTCGCGCCGGCTGGGAGCGATCGAGAAGCGCCTGGGCGAGGGTGGGGACGGGGGCAAGCGTCCACGGGCCTCGGGCCGCGCGGGCTCGGCGAAGGGTGCGGGAGCTCGCGGCGGCTCGAGCTCCGCCCGGACCCAGGGCTCCCGCGGCTCCCCGAGCGCCCGCGGCGCCTCGAGCTCGGGCGGCTCCGGCGGCGACGCCGCTTAGTGGCTCGTCCCCTGCCTCGCGCCCTCTAGCGCCGCGCCATGGCCGGTCGCCATGTCCTCGTCACCGGGGTCTCGAGCTATCTCGGCAGCGAGATCGCCCGCGGCCTCGCCGCCGACCCGGCGGTCGAGCACGTGCTCGGACTCGACGAGCGCCCCCCGCGCGAGCGTCTGCGCGAGGTCGAGTTCGTCGAGGCGGACATCCGCGGGGGGGAGCTCCGAGAGCTGCTGCCGCGCTCGGGCGTCGACACGGTCATCCACAACAAGATCGTCCGCCGGCCCGGTCCGCGGCTGTCGCCGCGGGCCGCGCACGAGATCAACGTCATAGGCACGCTCGAGCTGCTCGCCGCGTGTGAGCGCGCGGCCGGCGTGGGCGCGATCGTCATCCGCGGCTCGGCCGGGATCTACGGCGCCGAACCTGACGCGCCGCAGTTCTTCGGCGAGGAGCTCTCACGCCTGTACCCGCTGCGGACACGCTTCCAGCGCGACGTCGGGGAGATCGAGAACCTGTTCGAGGCCTTCGCGCGGCGCAACCGGGACGTGATCTGCACCATGCTGCGCTACCAGCCGGCCATCGGTCCCTCGCTCAACACCCAGATCACCCAGTACCTCTCGCCGCCGGTCGTTCCCACGCCGCTCGGCTTCGACCCGCGGATCCAGCTCGTGCACGAGTACGACGCCGTCGGCGCGACGCTCGCGGCGGTGCACCGCCCGGTGCGCGGCGCGGTCAACGTGGCCGGTCCGGGGACGATCGGCCTCAGCCGACTCGTGCGCCGTGCCGGGCGCACGAGCCTGCCCGTGCCCGCCCCGCTCTTCGATACCGCGACCGCCACCGCGCAGCGCTTCGGGGGGCCGAGGCTCTCGCCCGATCTGCGGCGGCTGCTGCGCTACGGGCGGGCAGTCGACATCACCCGCCTGACCGAGGAGGTCGGCTTTCGACCCCGGTTCTCGACCCCCGACGCCGTGGAGGACTGGGTCCGGGCCAAGGGCGGGCGCCGGCTCGTGTCCGCGGTCGGCGAGCTGCTGCCGGGGCGATGAGCGATTCGCCCCGCCCACCGGGCGAGACCGCCACCGTGCTCCGCCCCGCCGTGGCGTTGCTGCGCGGCCTGCGCTCCGGGCTGGCCCGCGGCGTCGGCCCGCTGGAGGCGCTCGCCGGCGCGGGCGCATCCCGCCCCGGCGAGGTGCGCGACGCCCTCGGGGCGGCGATCGCCCGCCTCGAGGGCAACTACAGCGAGGACGAGTGGGGGTTCGACGAGGACTTCGCCGACGCGGTCCTCCCGCTGCTCGAGCTGATGTACGAGCGCTGGTGGCGGGTGAACGCGGTCGGCGTGGCCAACGTGCCGGCTCACGGCCGAGCCCTGCTCGTGGCCAACCACGCCGGCGTCCTGCCGTGGGACGCGACGATGATCGCCACCGCGATCATGCGCGAGCACCCGCTGCCGCGCCCGACCCGGTTCCTCGTCCTGCGCTGGGCCTTCGAGCTGCCGTGGCTGTCGGTCGCCGTGCGCCGGCTCGGCGGGGTCGTGGCCTCGCCCTACAACGCCGTTCGCCTGCTCGAGGAGGACGAGCTCGTGGCCGTCTTCCCCGAGGGGGCGCGCGGGATCGGCAAGGCGTGGTCGGAGCGCTACCGGCTCCAGCGCTTTGGCCGCGGGGGGTTCGTGGAGATCGCTCTGCGCACCGGCGCACCGATCGTGCCGGTGGCGGTGGTCGGCAGCGAGGAGATCTATCCGAAGATCGCCGACGCGGCGCCGCTCGCCCGCCTGATCGGCGCGCCCTTCTTCCCGATCACCCCGACCTTCCCGGCGCTAGGCCCACTCGGGGCGATCCCGCTGCCGTCGCGCTGGAGGATCGAGTTCGGCGAGCCGATCGAGACCGCGGGTTACGGCCCCGACGCCGCCGACGACCGCCGCCTCGTCCTCGAGCTGGCCGAGCGGGTGCGCTCGGAGATTCAGGAGCGGCTGCTCACAGGGGTGTTCCAGCGCGGCTCTCCGTTCGTCTGAACGCCGCCCCGACTCGGCGACGCGAGGACCGAGAACCGTCTAGGGTGACGACATGAAGTTCCGCTCCGCGACCGAGTTTCAAGAGGTCATGGATCAGGTGTTCGAGATCATGAGCACCGACGACGAGATGGGACCGCGGTTGCGCGAGGCCGAGACCCCGCAGCGGTTCGAGTTCCCCGACGTCGATCTCGTGGTCAACATCGCCCATGCGCCCGAGATCAGCGACGGCCAGCACCTGCGCTGGGTCTGGTCCGACGACGTCGACTGGGAGCCGGCGGTGGGGATGAAGATGAACGCCGACGTGGCCAACCGCTATTTCCAGGGCGAGGAGAACGTGGCCATGGCCATCGCCCGGCGTCGTATCAAGCCCACGGGCGACGTGAAGAAGGCGCTGTCGCTGATCCCCATCACCAAGCCGGTCTTCGCCCGTTATCGCGAGCTCGTCGAGGAGCGCTACCCGCACCTCGAGGAGTAGGCGCGCGCCGCGCCGCGCTCCGGAGACGATGCCCGAGTTCCACGTCGACGACCGTCTCCCCTGGGCGGTCACCTGGACCGCCCGCGACGAGCCGATGGAGCGCTCCGCTCACGCGCTCGCCGCCGACGGACGCGTCTGGCTGGTCGATCCGATGGCCGACGATGCCGCACTGAGCGCCGCCGAGGCTCTCGGCGAGGTCGTCGGCGTGCTCCAGCTGCTCGACCGTCATCCGCGCGACTGCGTGTCGCTGGCGCGGCGCTACGCCGTGCCCCACCTGCGTCTGCCCGAGCAGCTGCCCGACTCGCCGTTCAAGGTCGAGCACGTGGTCTGGGTGCCGGGGTGGCGAGAGGTCGGCCTGTGGTGGGGCGAGCGCCAGGCGTGGGTGATCCCCGAGGCGGTGGGCACGGCCTCGTACTTCGCCGTCGGCGGGCGCCCGCTCGGAGTGCACCCGATGCTGCGGGCGAAGCCGCCGGGCATGTTGCGCGGGCTGATGCCCGAGACGCTTCTCGTGGGCCACGGTCCCCCTCTGCACGGGGGCGCGGCGGCCGCTCTGCGTGAGGCGCTCGGCCGCAGCCGGCGTGACATCCCGCGCGCCACGCTCGCGGGGGCGAAGACCTTCAGTCCCGCGGACGCGGTCAAGCCCTTCCGCGGGAGCCGTCGCTAGAAGTGCACGCCCCGCATCAGGTAGGCCATGGCGATGGCCTCGCTCGACATCTCGCCGCCGCCGCCGCCCTGGCCGTCACCCTTCGCCTCGTCCTCGCCCTTCGCCGCCTTTGAGTCCGGGAAGATCTTGTAGGCCGTGTTGAGCACCAGGTCGACGGTCTTGGGGGAGATCGCGTACATGACCTCGCCGAAGGTTCCGAGCCGTGTCGCCATGCGCTTGGGCTTGTCCATGAGTGCGTCGCAGATCATCTGCGACGCCTCGTCCGGCGACAGCGTCGGGAAGGCGTCGTAGATGTTGGTCGGGGCGATCATCGGGGTCTTGACCAGCGGCATGTAGACCGTGGTCACGTTCACGTTGTCGCTGACCACCTCGGGGGCGATGCAGCGCGAGAAGGCGTCGAGGGCCGACTTCGAGGCCACGTAGGCCGAGAAGCGCGGGGTGTTCGTCTGCACCCCGATCGACGAGACGTTGACGATGTGCCCCCGCTTGCGCTCGCGCATGCCCGGCAGAACGGCGAGGATGAGCTTCAGCGCGCCGAAGTAGTTCAGCCGCATCGTCCGCTCGTAGTCGTGGAAGCGGTCGTAGGAGGCCGCGACCGAGCGGCGGATCGAGCGCCCGGCGTTGTTGACGAGGATGTCGATCCCCTCGTGCTCGGACAGGAGCTCCTGCCCGAGGCGGTCGATGTCGTCGAGATCGGAGAGGTCGGCGGGGTGTACGTGGGCGGTGCCGCCGTGTTCGGAGATCTCGCTCGCGACCTCCTCGAGCGTCTCGCGCGTACGCGAGACCAGGATGACGTGCGCGCCGGCCTCGCCGAGCTTGAGCGCGAGCTCCCGGCCGATCCCGCTCGAGGCGCCGGTCACCACCACGCGCTTGTCCTTGACCGTGCGGGTGAGCGAGCGCTCGCGGAAGAGGTCGGGGTCGAGGTTGCGCTCCCAGTAGTCCCACAGCCGCCCGGCGTAGCTCGACAGCGGCGGCACGGCGATGCCGCTTCCGCGCAGGGCGCGCTGGGCGTCGCGGGTGTCGAAGTCGCACTTGAAGTCGCGGTGCTCGAGCACCTCGGGCGGGATGTCGAGGTCAGAGAGGACCTGGGCGCGGATGGCCTTGACGGTGGGCAGCGACTTGATGCCGGCCATCACCGGCCCCGGGACGACGTTCGACAGGTTGGCGTCGACCCGCATGGCGAGCTGCGGCCCACCGGCGGCCTTGGCCAGCTCGTTGACGGTCTCCCCGAGGGTCAGCGGCTTGGGATCGAGCAGGTGGAAGGTGTCGCCGGAGAGCTCCGAGGAGGGCTGATGGGCGATGTGGTCCATGGCCCGGGCCACGAAGTCGACCGGCACCAGATGGGTCTTGCCGCCCTCGGGCCCGGCGAGCGGGAACCAGGCCGGAAAGGCGTGACGGAGCTTCTTGATCAGCCCGAAGAAGTAGTAGGGCCCGTCGATCTTGTCGGTCTGACCGGTCTCGGAGTGGCCGACCACGATCCCCGGGCGATAGATCCGCAGCGGCACGTCGAGCTCGTCGCGGACGACCTTCTCGGCCTGCCACTTGGTGGCGAAGTAGGGGTGGTCGAGTTTCTGGCCCTCGTCGAACATGTCCTCGCGGAAGAGGCCGTCGTAGCGTCCGGCCACCGCGAGCGAGGAGACGTGGTGGAACAGCTTGACCCCGCGCGCGTTGGCGAACTCGACGGCGTGGCGCGTCCCGTCGACGTTGGCCCGGCGCGCGCTCTCCTCGCCGGCCGCCATGTCGTAGATCGCCGCGAGGTGGAAGAGGTGGTCGATCTCCGCGTCGAGCTCGTCGACCCCGAGCGCCGGCTTCGAGAGGTCGCCCTCGACCGCCACGATGCGATCCTCGGCTCCGAGCCGGGCGCGGACCTCGTCGAGGCGCCCACGCGAGCCCTCACGGACGAGCGCGTAGATCGTGGCTTCGCGCTCGAGCAGCGCCTCGAGCAGGTTCCGGCCGATGAAGCCCGTGGCCCCGGTCACGAAATAGTTCAATCTGTCCCTCTCCTCCGCAGTGTGATGCGGGCGCGAGTCTACCGGCGCACGCCGGGCGGCGCCCCTTCACAGACGGGTCACATGGGGCCGCTAGCGTGAGATCGATGGACCTCACGGCCAGCACCATCCGGGCGGAGTCCCGGACACGAGCATGAAGCTGAGGCAGGCCGCCGAGGAGGCCGGCGTCAAGCCCGAGACCCTGCGGCGGTGGGTCCGCTCGGGCGTGATTCCCCAGCTCGACGGCGAGATCGACGAGTGGCCGGCCTCGGCCGTCGCCCACGCGCGGATCGTGGGGCGGTTGCGCGAGCGCGGCCATTCGCTCGAGCGCATCCGCGAGGCCACCTCCCAGGGTCGTCTCGCCTACGGCTACATCGAGGATCTCTTCCCTCCGCGCGAGGGTGAGCGCTCGATCGACGACGTGGCCAGGGAGACCGGGCTGGAGCCGGAGCTGATCGAGCGCCTGTGGACGAGCCTCGGCCTGCCCCGGGAGGCGCTCGAGAACCTGAGCGAGGAGGACGTTCAGGCCCTCCAGTACATCGCCTCCGTCCTCGACGCCGGCTTCCCGCTCGTCGCCTTTCTCCAGCTCACGCGCGTGTACGGGCAGGCCCTCGCCCAGATCGCCGAAGCCGAGGCGCGGCTGTTCCACCTGTACGTGCACGAGCCGCTCATGCGCGACGGCGTGCCCGGCCTGCAGATGGCCGAGGAGATGGAGAACCTGGCCGGCGACCTGCTCCCGCTGGCCTCGCCGATCATGGACTACGTCCACCAGCGCTTCCTCCAGCACTTCGTGGAGCAGGACATGGTCGGGCACATGGAGATGGACCTCGGCGAGGGAGAGGAGCTCGACGAGCTCGGCCGGGTCCGGGTGGCGATCGCCTTTGCCGACCTCGCCGGCTACACGCGCTACATCGAGGATGAGGGCGAGGAGGAGGCGCTCTCGTTCGTCGAGCGCTTCACCGATTCGGTGGCCGAGACGCTCCCCGACGGGGCGCGGATCGTCAAGACCATCGGCGACGAGGTGATGATCGTGGGGCAGGACGCGCGCTCGCTGTGCGAGTGGGCGGTCGGCTTCCAGGCGCTCAACGCCGAGCGGCCCGCGCCGCGGATCGGATTGCACTGCGGCGCGGCGATCTACCGCGACGGCGACTACTTCGGCCGCGAGGTCAATCTGGCCGCGCGCGTGGTGGCGCGGGCCCGGGGCGGCGAGGTGCTGATTACCGACGCCGTGCGCGAGCCCGCCGGCCGGCTCGACCACCTCGAGTTCGAGGACATCGGCCAGGTCAAGCTCAAGGGCTTCTCGGAGCCGCGGACGCTGTCGCGGGCGATGCAGGCGCCGGAGGCGGAGGAGTAGCCGGCGGGCGCGAAGCCGCCGAGCCGGCGCTCGCGGCGGCGCGCGCGAGCGGGCTCGTGCGCGCGGACGAGCCGCTGCTGGTGCTCGTCTCGGGCGGTGTCGACTCGGTCTGCCTGCTCGAGATCTGCGTGCGCCTGGGCGCTCGGGTGGCCGCGCTGCACGTGAACTACGGCCTGCGCGACGGCGCGGACGGCGACGAGGCGCTGTGCCGTGACCTGTGCGAGCGACTGGGGGTGGAGCTGACCGTGGAGCGCGTGTCGCCGGCGGCGGCCGCGGCGCCGGGGGCGGGTGGCGGGAACCTCCAGGCCCAGGCGCGCGAGGTCCGCTACGACCTCGCCGAGGCGCTCGTCGCGCGCTCGGGCGGCGACTACGCGGCCGCCCACACCGCCTCCGACCAGGCCGAGACCGTCCTCTATCGGCTCGCGGTCTCGCCGGGACGCCGCGCACTGCTCGGCATGGAGCCCCGGCGCGGGCGGCTCGTGCGGCCGCTGCTCGGCGCCACCCGCGCGGAGACCCGCGCCTACTGCGAGGCCCGCGGCCTCGCCTGGCGCGAGGATCCCTCGAACGCCGAGCTCCACTTCGCGCGCGCGCGCGTACGCCACGAGGTCCTCCCGGCGCTCGCCGAGCTCTCCCCGGCGGTCGAGCGAACCGTCGCCGAGACCGCCCTGCTGCTGCGTGACGAGGCCGAGGTGCTCGACGCCGCGGTTGACGAGGCGCTCGCGCGGCTCGGCGAGGGCCCGGTGGCGATGGCCGAGTTCGCGCGGATGCCCGCGGCGCTGGCCCGCCTGGTGCTGCGGCGGCTGGCCGAGGCCGCGGCCGGGAAGACCCGGGCGCTTTCCCGCTCCGAGGCCGATGCCGTGCGTGCGCTCGCCGCTCGGGGCGGGAGCCGATCGCTCGACCTCGGCGGCGGGGTGCGCGCGGTGGTCGAGTACGGCGTCCTGCGGTTCGCGTCGGAGCGTGAGGCCGGTGCGGGCGAGCTGGCGGCGGTGCCGTTGCCCGTGCCCGGCTCGGTGCGGTTCGGTGACTGGGAGGTCAGAGCCTCGCCAGGCGGTGACGGGGGTGAGGAGGCGAGCTCGGAGCAGGCCGTCCTGCCCGCCGAGACCCTCGGGCGCTCGGTCACGGTGCGCGCGTGGCGGTCGGGCGACCGCATCCGTCCCGTCGGCCTCGGTGGATCGAAGTCGCTTCAGGACCTGTTCGTCGATCTCAAGATCCCGCGGGCGTTGCGGCGGACACTCCCGCTCGTCGAGGTCGGAGGCGAGATCGTCTGGGTGGCGGGCGTCGCCGCCGCCGAGGGGTACACCCGGTCGGCGTCCGCCGAACGGTCCGGAAGCGAAGAGTCGTTCGTCGCCCTCTCGGCGCGGCGAGTCGGTCGCTGAAGCGAGCACCGAGGCCTACTCCCGCCCGAGGCGGGAAGACGACGCTGGGCGCCGGCCGGCGCCGAGACCGAGGAGACCCGGTGAGCCAGCCGCAGCAACAGCAGAAGCCGCCCGGCGTGGAGGGCGAGCCCGAGCCGCGGGCCGCACCCGGCGAGGCGAGCTACCGCGGCTCCGGCCGCCTCGGGGGCACCGAAGGCAGGCCGATCATCTGAGCTCGGGGCTGGCACCGTGGCGGCGCCCGCGGGCCGCGCTCCTCGAGTCGGCGCCCTTAGACTCGCGCGCATCGTGCGCGACACGCAGCTCGGTCAGATCCTCGTCCAGCAGGATGAGCTCGCCCATCGCGTGCGCGCGCTCGGCGAGCAGATCTCCGCTGAGTACGTCGGCCGCGAGCTCGTGCTCGTCTGCGTGCTCAAGGGCGCGGTCTTCTTCTGCTCGGATCTCATGCGCAGGCTCGAGGTGCCGTGTCAGGTCGACTTCATGGCCGTCGCCTCGTACGGCTCGCAGACCGAGACCTCGGGCGTGGTCCGCATCCTCAAGGACCTCGAGGCGCCGATCGCCGGGCGCGACGTCCTGATCGTGGAGGACATCGTCGACTCCGGGCTGACCCTCCAATACCTCCTGCGCGCTCTGCGCGCACGCGAGCCCGCCACCCTCGAGGTCTGCGCC
>JBBSNG010000031.1:0-15147 GCA_038232755.1 Solirubrobacterales bacterium
GCGGCTCGGCCTCGGGCGTCCGCTCCTCGGCCCGCGGCGAGGGCGCCGACGGGCTCTCGTCGCCGCCGCAGGCGCCGAGCCCGAGCGCGAGCAGGGCGGCCAGAGCGGCGGTGGTCGCGCCTCGGCCGCCGTGATGGTCCCTCATCGGACCGCCACCTCGCCGATCGCCGCGGCGACCTCCTCGGGCGCCTCGAGGGGAACGAGATGGCCGGAGTCCGCCTCGCGCAGCGTCGCGTTGCCGAGCAGGTCCGCCAGGCTCCGCGCCACCTCGCGGCGGACGGGGGCGCTGCGCGCGCCGGCCATGACCGTGATCGGCGCGGAGATGGTGCCGAGCTCGCGGCGAGAGAAGGCGAACGTCGGCGCGGCGCCGAGGTCGGCACCAAAGGCCCGTGCGGAGGCGTGCGCGGCGGCGAGGCGCCCGTCGCCGACTAGATCTGGGAACTTTGGGCCGGCCATCGTCTCCAGATACGCATCGACTGCGCCGGCGGACGACTCCTCGGCCTCGCGAGCTCCCTTCTCGATCGCCTGGCGCAGCTCGGCCACGGTCACCGGTCCGGCCTGGGAGAGGGCGAGGACGGGCGGCTCGACGAGCACCGCGGCGCGGGCCAGGGTCGGGTGGCGGCGCACGAGATCGAGGGCGACGAGGGCACCGAGCTCGTGCCCGCAGACGATCGCCGGAGCGGCGTCGAGGGCCTCGATCAGCGCCGCGGCGTCCTCGGCCTGCTCGCCGACGGTCGTCCCGCGGTAGGGATCGGGAGCGTCGCTATCGCCGTACGCCCGGCGGTCGTAGGCGACGGTGCGCACGCCGTCGCCCAGCGCGGCGATGACCTCGTCCCACACTCCGCGGCCGAGCGCCGTGCCGTGCACGAGGACTACGGGGTTGCCCTCACCCTGCTCGCCGTAGGCGAGCGCGAGACCGAACGCCTCGACGGTGGCGCTGCGCACCGCCGCCGCGGTCACTTGACCGGGTAGAAGCGGCCCAGCGCCGGAAGCAGGACGCTGCGCGGCGCGAAGCGTCCGCCAAAGGCGCTGAGGACGTTGCCCGCACCCGGAATGACCGAGCGCTTGCCCTTCTCGAGGCCGTCGACCGCCGCGCGGGCGACGTTGTCGGCGCTGTCGACGAGAAAGGACGGAAGCTGGTCGAAGGTGCCGAGACCGCCCGCTTCGGCGAACTCCGATTGCGTCGGGCCCGGACAGAGCACGGTGGCGGTGACCCCGGTGCCGGCGAGATCGGTGTGCAGGGCCTCGGTGAATGAGTTGACGAAGGCCTTGGAGGCCGCGTAGGTGGCCTGGCGCGGCAGCGGCTGGAAGCCCGCGGTCGAGCCGACGTTGAGGATGGCGCCGCGCGCGCGGTTGACCATCTTCGGCGCGTACACGCCGCAGAGGCCCACGAGCGCCTCGCAGTTGAGGCGGACCATCGCCTCCTCGTTGTCGGCGTCGATGTCCTGGAAGCGCCCGCCGCTGCCGTAGCCGGCGTTGTTGATCAGCGTCTCGACGATCAGGCCGCGACCCTCGATCTCGGACACGAGCTCGGCTCGCCCGTCGTGGTCGGCCACGCTGGCGGCGACGATCTCGGCCCGTACGCCGTGGGCGCGGGTCAGCTCGTCGGCGAGTTCGCGCAGACGGTCCTCCCGGCGGGCCACGAGAGTGACGCCACGACCGCGGCGGGCCAGCTCGCGGGCGATCTCGGCACCGATGCCGGAGGAGGCGCCGGTGACCAGGCAGGTGGAGTCGGGGGCGGGAGGAGGAAGGGCCACAGCGGCGCTAACCCTATCGCGGCGACTACACTCGCGGGCATGTCCTCGGAAGACCCATTCGGAATGTTCGGCGACCCCGAGGAGCTGCGGCGGCGGATGGGCGAGTTCGCCGAGCAGATGCAGGGCGCCCAGAAGGTCGCGTGGGCCGACAATGCGATCAAGCTCGCCGTCGACATGACCGTCGCGGGGATCAACCGGCTCAACCTTCAGGGCAACGCCGACCAGCAGGCCGACGAGATCCGCCGCGCCATGGGGAGTCTGTTTCCCGAGGCGGTCACGCTCGTGCGCGAGGCCCGCGAAGGGTTCGGAACCAGCTCCTAGGCCGTGTCCGGCGGCGCGCCGCCGGAGCCCTCCGCGTTCCGTGCCTCGCGCCCCCGGCCGATCACCCCGCGCCAGTCGGTCGTCCCGAACACCAGCGCCAGCGCCGCGAAGCCGAGCGCGACGTTGAGCACGGCGATCGCCACCTGCTGTCCGACCGCGTAGGCGGCCACCTGCGGCCCAGCCGCGAGGCCCGCGAAGATCACCGCCAGCAGCGCCTGCTGGGCGCCTGCCCCCTGGGGGGTGAGCGGCACAAGGGTCGCCATGGCCTGGACCGCCAGCACGAGCAGCGCGTTGCGGACCGAGGCCGGCATCCCGAAGGCGGCGAGCAGGAACCAGAAGCCGGCGAAGCGCAGAACCCACGCGCTCGCCTGCCAGGCCACGACCTCGCGGAGGTAGCGCGGCCGGTCGCGGAGGATGACCAGGCCCTGGCGGACCCGGGCCCAGAACGCCCGCACTCGCACCGACAGCAGGCCGACGGCCGCGAGTCCAGCGACGGCCACGAAGGTGGCCACGAACAGCGCCAGCCCGGGATTGCGCGGGATCCAGCCGAGCCCGACGCCGGGGATCCTCGATAGGTCCGGGAGGGCGGGCAGCGCGCCCTGCGTGAGCGCGAAGGTGATCAGCGCCACGCCGATCACCGTGTCGAAGATCGCCTCGACCAACAACGAGGAGGCGAGCGTCGGGTAGCTCGCCCCGGCCACGGAGCCGTGGGCCAGGTACAGTCGCGCGACCTCGCCCGCCCGCGCGGGGACGACGCTGTTGACCCCGAAGCCGACGGCGTAGGAGGCCCAGAGGTCACGCCAACGAACCGGCACGCCGGGGTAGGCGGCGCGGACGGTGTTGAACCAGCCGCGGGTGCGGACGGTCACGAAGCCCGCGTGGAGGAGAAGTCCGAGCGCGAGCAGCCCCCAGGAGACCGCGGCCAGGTTGCCCAGGAAGGCCTCGACGGTGTCGAAGAAGGCGCGGAATGAGTCGCCGAGCACGGCGGTGACGAACACGGCCCTACGGTAGGGGCCCGAGCGCGGTCGGTCAGTCGCCTTCGCCGGGGCGCACGAGCGCGACCTCGCCCGCGTGAAGGTCGACGCGCCGACCGTCCGGGCCGGAGACCACCAGCGCCCCCGAGGATCTATCGATGCCCTCCGCGACGCCGCGGCCTCCGTCCCAGCGAACCGGGCGTCCCCGCAGCGCATCACGAGCGTCCCAGGCGGCGGCGACGTCCGCAGGGTCGGCGACCGACCACCGCTCGAGCGCCGCCGTGGTGGCGGCGAGCACGGCCTCGACGGTGAGCGCACGCGCGCTTTCGCCGCCCGCCTCGAGGAGGGAGGTCGCGGTCTCACGCAGCTCCTCGGGCAGGTCGGCGCTGCGAACCGTCACGTTGACGCCTATCCCCAGCACCGCCCAGCCCTCCTGCGGACGTCCCTCGAGCAGGATCCCGGCGACCTTGCGGCCGTCGATCCACACGTCGTTGGGCCACTTGATCGCACAGTTCACAGGCGCGCAGCGCCCACACGCTTCGCTGACCGCCACGGCGGCGGCCAGCGGCAGCACCGCGGCGGCCTCCCCCGTGATCCGGACCACGAAGGAGACGAGCAGCGCGGCGCCGGCGGGCGCCGACCACGTGCGTCCCTGCCGGCCTCGGCCGGCGGTCTGCGCGCGGGCGGTGACGAGCGTCCCATGCGGCGCGCCACCCAGCGCGAGCTCCTTGGCGCGCTCGTTGGTCGAGCTCGTCTCGCGCAGGTGCAGGCGGGGACGCCCCAACGGCCCGGGCGCGGTCATCGCGACGACAGCCACGCCTCGTGGTCGAGCTTGGCGCGATCAACGTCGGCGAGCAGCGCGTCGACCAACCCGTCGATGTCGTGCCGGTCGGCCTCGACGGCGATCTCGAGCCCACGCTCGCGGACCGTGGCGCTGGTCACCGGGCCGATGCTCACGACCCGCGCCCCCGCTGGAAACGGCGCGTCGGCGGCGACCAGCGCCCGGATCAGGTGGTCGACCGTGGAGCTCGCGGTGAAGGTCACGTAGTCGGCGGCGGCCAGGGCGATGAGCGTCTCGGGGCCGAGCGGCTCGGGCACGGTGTCGTAGAGCGCGAGCACCTCGACCTGAGCGCCGCGCTCGACCAGCGCGTCGGGCAGGAGGTCGCGGGCCTCGGCGGCCCGGGCCACGAGCACCCGGCGTCCTTCCACCTCCACCTCGACCAGGGCCTCGACGAGCGCCTCGGCGATAGAGCGCTCCGGGACGACGTCCGCGTCGATGCCCCGTGCCGCGAGGGCTCGCGCAGTGCCGGGCCCGATCGCCGCCACCGTCACCCCGGCCAGCGCCCGCGCGTCGCGGCCGGCGGCGGTGAGCGCGTTGAGCAGCAGCTCGGCTCCGTTGGGGCTGGTGACGCACACGAGCGCGTACTCGCCGATCCGCGCCGCGGCGGCGGCGATGTCCGCCTGACCGCAGGGGCGCGGGGCGATCCGGATGGCCGGCGCCTCGACGACCTCGGCGCCAAGCCCGCGCAGGCGCGTCGTGAGGCCGCTGGCCTGCGCTCGCGCGCGGGTGACCGCGACCGTCAGCCCGAACAGCGGCCGCTGCTCGAGCCACGCAATCTCCTCGCGCAGGCGCGCCACCGGGCCTACGACCGTGATCGCCGGCGGTCGCAAACCGCCCTCCTTCACGCGCTCGGCGATGTCCGACAACCTTCCCGAGACCGCCCGCTGACCCGGGAGCGTCCCGCGCTCGACCACGGCCACCGGCTCGTCGGGCGAGCGGCCGGCCTCGACCAGGCGCGCAGCGATGTCGGCGAGCCGGCCCACGCCCATATAGAGCACGAGCGTGCCCGGAAAGGTCGCGAGGGCATCCCAGTCGAGCGCGCTCTCCGGCTTGAGCGGATCCTCGTGGCCGGTCACGAGCGCGACGGCGGAGGCATCGTCGCGGTGGGTCACGGGCACGCCGGCGTACGCCGGCGCGGCGACTCCCGAGGTGATCCCCGGCACGACCTCGAACGGGACGCCGGCCGCCGCGAGTGCCTGGGCCTCCTCGCCGCCGCGGCCGAAGACGAACGGATCGCCGCCCTTGAGCCGGACCGCCGCCCGTCCGGCCCGACCCTCCTCGACGAGCAATGCGTTGATCTCCTCCTGGGGCATCGAGGGGACGCCCGGCTGCTTGCCGACGTAGCGCAGCTCGGCGGCGGGTCGCGCTCCGTCCAGGGCGCCGGCGGGGATGAGCCGGTCGTAGAGGACGATGTCGGCGGCCGCGATGAGCTCGAGCGAGCGCCGGGTCATGAGGCCCGGGTCACCCGGCCCCGCTCCCACGAGGTAGACGGTGCCGGGGCGGGCGGCCGTGTCTTCGTCCGGCATCGGGCAGAAGTTAGACGCCTGGCCCGCGCCCGGCCCCCGACCGCGAACATGAAGAGGGGGCCCCGCAGGCCCCCTCTTCGATCGTTCGAGCGGCTCGGGAGGCCGGCGTGGCGCCGGCCCTCCCTCACTTCGCCTTAGCTACGACGTGTCGACGAGTCGCTCGTCGCGGTGCAGGTCGGCGTACCGTTGCGCCGCTGCTGCGCGAGCACGTTCACGTTGACGTCGCAGATGTTCGCTGCCACGGCGATCGGCACGGCGACCGTGAGGTCGTCGATCTGGACGTTGACGAGCGAGCTGCCGGCGTTGTTCCCGCCGCCGCCGCCCCCCGAGCCGGGCGTCGCGGTCGAGGTAGCGGTCGCATCGCACTCCGCGCCGCCGTTGCGCATCTGGGAGGCGAGCACGTTCGCGTTGACGTCGCACAGGTTGGCGGCAACGCCGATCGGAACGAGCACGTTGACATCCGACAGCTGCACGTTCACCAGCGAGTCGCCGGCCTGGTTCTGAGCCTGGGCGGGCGCGGCGAAGGCGATCGACACGGCAAATACACTGACGACGGTCGCCAGACGTGACTTATGGTTCTTGAGCATGTTCTGCTCCTTCACTTAGGGGATTGGATCGGTACTCGAGAGCTGTGGTCCGGGAAGGGTGTGGGGGCAACCACGCCCTTCCCCTGGCGGCCCTGTATCCGGCGGCTCTCTTCGCCGGGCAGCAACCCTGAGTTCCCAGCGCGATCTCCCACACCGCATCCGGGGTTCTCTTCTACAACGTCAGTCCTGGTACCAACGTTGGCGCCGTCAGTAACCGTTGACCCGACGCGCCCGTCCGAGCTCGAACGGCGCGCTCGCCGATCCGCTCAGCCTGCTCGTGGGCCGGCGGGTCGACCTTCCTCCGCCTGGGCCAGCAACTCCGCCGCGCCCGCCGAGAGCAGCCGCTCGGCCGCCACCCGGCCGACCTCGGGCGGCGCCTCGGCCTCTCCCTCCACCCGGTCGCGGATCCACGCGCCGCCGTCCGGGAGCCCGACGAAGCTGTCGAGGACGAGCCGGTTCCCATCTTCGCTCAGCTCGGCGTGGACTCCAATCGGCGTCTGACAGCTCGCCTCGAGCGCCACGGTGACCGTCCGCTCGGCGGTCAGCCGCACGAGCGCGGCGTGGTCGGTGAGCCGAGCGGCGAGGTCGGCGGTGTGAGCGTCGTCGGTCCGCGCCTCGAGCGCGAGGCAGCCCTGGCCGGGCGCCGGCGTCATCTCGGCGAGAGCGATGGGTTCGCCCTCGGGCCGTCCGAGCCGCACCAGCCCGGCCGCGGCGAGGACGACCGCGGCGAAGTCGCCCTCGGCCAGCCGGCGCAGCCGGGTGTCGACGTTGCCGCGCAGGTCGACGACCTCGAGGTCGTCGCGGGCGGCCAGGAGCTGAGCTCGGCGGCGCAGGCTGCTCGTGCCCACGCGCGCACCGGAGGGGAGTCCGGCGAGCGAGGGCCCGGCACCGCAGAGCGCGTCGCGGGCGTCGGCGCGAGCCGGCACGCCGACGATGGCCAGTCCGTCGGGGAGCTCCCCGGGAACGTCCTTGGCGGAGTGCACGGCGAGATCCGCCCTGCCCTCCAGCAATGCATCCTCGAGCTCCTTGACGAAGCGCGACTTGTCGCTCGGGCGCCCGGCGGCGGCGAGCTGGGCGGGCGAGGGCGCGCGCGCCGGGTGCGCAGCGTCCTCAGGCGCTCGTGGTCCGGAGGCCGGGCGCTCGTCGCCCGAGGTCCGCACCGTCACCAGCTCGACCGTGAGGCCCGGCTCCGCAGCCTCGAGCAGGCTCACGACCGTCCTCGCCTGCGCCTGGGCGAGCGCACTCCCCCGCGTCGCGAGCCTGAGGCGCCGCGGCACCGCCTAGCCGGGCGGCGGCTGGCGCCGGTCCGAGCGCCGCCGCGTAGCGAGCTCGGTGACCTCGGCGGCCGGCGCGTCGAGCACGCCGGCCTCGGCCTCGGCCTCGAGCCCGAACAGCTCCCGCAGGGTCTGCACCTGAGCGTAGGAGCCCTCCTCGGCGCGCTTCAAGCGCAGCGTGGGCTCGTGCAGCAGGCGGCGCATGACCGCGCGGGCCAGCACCTCGACCCGCTCGCGGTCGGCCTCCGACAGCGACTCCCAGCGCCCGGCGTTCTCGGCCAGAACCTGGGTCACGACCTCCTCACCGCGCCCGCGCAGGGCGGCGACGGTCGGGACGACCTCGAGGCTGGCCAGCCAGTCCGCGAAGCGCGCCACCTCGCGGTCGATCAGGCTCCGCGCGCGGGGGGCCTCGGCCTCGCGCCCGGAGACGTTGCGCGCGACCTCGCGCTGGAGGCCGTCCATGTCGTAGAGGGCGATCCCGGGCAGGTCCCGGACCGACGAGTCGATGTCGCGCGGCACCGCGATGTCGATCAGCAGCAGCGGCCGCCCCGCCCGCTCGGCGACCACCAGCTCGAGCTCCTCGCGCCCGAGGATCTGATGCGGAGAGCCGGTCGAGGAGACGACGACGTCGGCGCGCTCGAGCTCGCGCGGCAGGTCGTCGAAGCGCACGGCCTCACCGTCGAAGCGCTGCGCCAATCCGATCGCGCGGTCGTAGCGGCGATTGGCCACGAAGACCGTCTCGAGGCCCGCCTGGCGCAGGGCGCGCGCGGTCAGCTCGCCGTTCTCGCCGGCGCCGATGACCAGAACGCGGCGGCGGGCCAGGTCGCCCAGCACCTCGCGCGCGAGCTCGACGGCGACGGTCGCGACCGAGATCCGCGAGCGTCCCACCGCGGTCTCCGTGCGCACCCGCTTGCCGGCGGCCAGCGCGTCGCGAAAGAGCCGGTTGGTCAGCGGACCCGTGACCCCCTCGACGAGCGCGAGCTCGTAGGCGCGCTTGACCTGCCCCTGGATCTCGGCCTCGCCGACGATCATCGAGTCGAGCCCGCCGGCGACCTCGAACAGGTGCTGGACGGCCTCGAGGCCGCGGATGGCGTAGAGGCGCCCGAACAGCTCGGTGGGCGGGATACCGGCCTGGCGAGCCAGCGTGGTCAGCGCCGCCGACTCGGCCTCGACCGGATCCGCGGCCAGCAGGTAGAGCTCGGTTCGGTTGCAGGTCGAGAGGGCAACCGCCTCGTGGATCGCCTCGGAGCGCGTGAGCTCCGAGAGAATGCCGGTGGCGCGGCCCTCGGACAGGGCCAGGCGCTCGCGCAGGGCGAGCGGCGCGGTCTTGTGCGAGACCCCGAGAGCGATCAGCCCCGCGCCCGCCGCCGGGGGCTCGAGGCCGCGCGATCCGCTCACGGCCGGCGGTCTCCGGTCGGTCCGCCGCCGAGCTCCTCGAGCTCGCCCAGCTCGCGCTCGAGGCGGCCCATCTTGCGCCCGATGATGGCGACGTAGACCAGCACGAGGGCGAGGAAGACGATGTAGGCGGCGGCGACGTAGATGCCGGCCGTCTCGAGCGGGATGGCCGGCATCAGCGCGGCGCCGGGGTGGGTGCACTGGCCGCCGAGACGGAGACCGCAGCCGGCGCTCCGCCGGCCGGACGCGTCCGACCGGCCTCGCCGTCGAGCCCTGGGGCTCGACCGTCGGCCTCGCGCTCGAGGCGCCGCCGCGCCCGGCGCAGTCGCTCCGAGGCGCTCTTCGACCCGAGCTCGAGCGTCCACAGCGTGGCGAAGACGAGTGCCATCGCCGCCAACGAGACCAGGAAGGTGAAGAACATCTCGGCGGGCATATTGCCGCCGGTCTGCGAGAAGACGCGCGGGTGGGTGTAGGTCGCGGCCATGCGCACCGCGACGAAGTTGAGCACGGTGAACGCCGCGCCCGAGATCGCGAACACCGACGCGTAGCGCGCCTGGCGCTCGGGGTCGTCGATCGAGAAGCGCAGCGGCTGGTAGACCGCGTAGAGCAGGAAGATGATCAAGAAGGACACGAGCATCGGCTCGTCCCATACCCACCAGTGCCCCCACGAGGCCTTGGCCCAGATCGAGCCGGTCACGAGCACGCCGACGGCGAGGATGATCGACAGGTGGATGGCCACGTACGAGCGCATGTCCCAAACGCGCCGGCGGGTGCGCAGGTGCATCGCCGCCATCACTCCCCCGGCCAGGAAACCGAGCAGGGCGACGATGGCCATCGGCACGTGCAGATAGAAGATCTTCTGGATGAAGCCCTGGTCCGCGTCGAGCGGGGCGTAGAAGAAGATCAGGCCGAAGGCGAGCGCGGCGCCTGCGGCCGTGGCGAGAGCGAGTGGCTTCAAGGCCCGGCCGTACAAGGTCTCAATCCTCCAGGAGGAAGTCGAAAAGTGCCACTGAGAGTAGTACGAAAATCGTAGCGTAGAGACTCATCAGCCCCAGCCAGCGGCCGAGGTCCTCGGGCGTGCCGGAGCCGGTGAAGAGCGGCTCGGTGGCCTGCGCCCCGGCGATGGCAAGTGGGACGACGAGCGGGAGCAGCAGTAGCGGGCCGATCACCTCGCGGGCGCGGGTCTCCGCGGCGAGGGCGCCCACGAGCGCCCCGACGGCGGCGAGGCCGAGATCGGCGAGCAGGAGTAGCGCGGATAGCGCTGGCAGCGAGGCGAACAGATCCGGCCCGAGCAGGAGCAGGGCAAAAGCCGGCACGGCCACGACCTCCACGGCCACGAGGTAGAGGAACAGCGCCGTGGCCTTGGCCAGGAAGATCGCCGTGCGGTCGATCGGCGCGAGCAGCATGGCCTCGAGGCCGCCCTGCTCGCGCTCGGCCACGAACAGGCGGTTGACCCCGAGCACGGTGGTGAGCAGGAGCGTGATCCAGAGCGTCCCCGCCGCGACGTCGCCGTCCAGGGCGTCGCGGTCGAAGGCGAAGTGAAAGAGCACAAAGGCGGTGACGGCGAAAAGGGCCATGGCGGGCACGGCTTCGCGCGCGCGGAGCTCGACCCGGAGGTCCTTGCGGAGGATGGCGAAGGCGGCACCGATCATGGGGCGAGCGGCCCCGCCGTGAGTTCTAGCTCGGCAGGCATTCCGGGACGTCGAGCCGGCGCAGCAGCGCCTGCTGCTCGGCCAGCTCGGCGCCGAGTTGGCGTCTCAGCTCGACGACGCGCCTCTGGTCGGCCGCCGAGACCCGGTCCGGTCGAGCGAGCAGACCCTCGACCAGCTCGAGGTTGTCGCGCTGGAGGCCCACGAAGTCCTCGATCGACGCGAGCAGGCGCTTGCGGTCCTGGCGGCCCGTCGGTGAGGACGGCGGCGTCGTCGACTCGAGACTGCGCAGGAACTGACGCGACCCCGCCTGGATCGCGTCGATAATCTCCTCGGCCTGCTCGCGAGCACCCCGATCGTTCTGGACCCGCGGCCCGAGGCTCTGGAGCTGCGCCTGAAGCGGGGCCGCCTCGGCGTAGAAGCTGGCGCAGACCTCGCCGCTGCGCAAGCTGAACTGGTCACGCGTAGATCGTTCGCCGCCGGGCTGGGTGGTCGGGCCTGGCTGAGGAGCCGGCTGCTGCTCGGACCCTCGTGCGGCCGGTCCGGGCTGTGGCCCCCGCGGCTCCCCCGCCGAGCCCCCGCCACAGGCCGCGAGCACGGAAGCGCTGATCACGAGCACTCCCAACCCCAGCGCTCGCGAGCGGCACAAGTTCTCGACCATCATCTCGGCGCCGAGTGTAGGTGCTGCCGACCGTCTCAGGTGAAGAGCGCCCGCGCGAGCCGGGCAGCGTCGGCCGGGGTCGCCGGCTCGCAGAACACCTGCCGCCCCGCTCGCAGCCCGAGCACAACATCGCTCTCGGCCAGCGCCGCCTCGATGTCGTGCGTGACGATCACGCGCGTGCGCCCCGAGCCCCGTCCGATCAATGGCTCGAGCAGGTCGGCCGCGGCCGGGTCCAGGTTGGCGCGCGGCTCGTCGAGCAGCAGCAGCGGCGGATCGGCGAGCAGAGCGCGCGCGACCGCCAGGCGCTGGCTCATGCCCTTCGACAGCTCGGCCACCGGCTGGCCGGCGCGGCGCTCCATGCCGGTCGCCGCCAGCAGCTCCTCGACGCGCTCGCGCCCGACTCCATGCAGGCGAGCGTGGAAGCAGAGATTCTCCCGGCCGCTGAGGTCGCGGTACAGCAGTGGCTCGTGGCCGACGTAGCCGATCCGCCCGCGCACCTTCACGGCCTCCTCCGGCAGCGCGGCGTCCAGCACTCGGACCGTGCCGCGATGAGGCCGCAGCAACGTGGCGAGCACGCGCAGCAGCGTCGACTTGCCGGCCCCGTTTGCCCCGAGGACGGCGAGCGTAGAGCCAGCCTCCAAGCGCAGGCTGATGCCGTCCAGCGCCGGGCGCTCGCCGTAGTCGCGCTCGAGGCCCTCGAGCTCGACGGCGAACGATCCGGTCACCGGAGCCGTCGGCTCGCCGCCGCTCGCGACCGCGACCTCCTCGCGTGCCGTCCCGGCCACCGCCTCAGGCCCGCTCGAGCGTCGCCGCGGTGTGAGCAAGCGTCGGCTCGATGACCGGCCACAGCTCGCGCGAGGCCTTCGGAGTGCCCGGGAAGTTGACGATCAGCGTGCGCCCGCGGATGCCCGACACCCCGCGGGTGAGGATGCCGAGCGGCGTGTGGCGGCGCGACTCGGCGCGCATGGTCTCCGCGAAGCCGGGTGCGTCGCGCTCGATGACCTCGCGCGTGGCCTCGGGGGTGACGTCGTCGGCGGTCATTCCGGTGCCGCCCGCCGTGAACACGAAGCGCACGTCGTCCTCGTCGACGAGCCGGCGCAGCGCCCCCGCGATGGCGTCGCGGTCGTCGGACACGACTTCGTGGGTGGTCTCGAGCCCCGCGGCGCGGCAGAGCTCGACCAGCGCCGGGCCCGAGAGGTCCTCGCCCTCGCCGCGCGCTCGAGTGGTCGAGACGGTCAACACGGCGGCACGCATGTCCGTCAGGGTAGGTGAGCGACGCGTCCTACGATTGCGGCCTGTGGCCCGGACCGCGCCCGCCCCGCCCCGCACCTCCCGGCCCGAGGCCTGCCGCCGGATCGCCGAGCATCCGGCCTTCGACCGGGTGATCGTGCTCGTCGTCCTGGCCAACGCCTTCGTCCTCGGGGCGAGCACCTACACGTCGCTCGAGCGCGCCTCGCGCGCGTCGTTCAGTGTCGTGCGGCTCCCGCCGGACCTGCGGATCCTCGTCGTCGCCGATGGGCCGCCCTCTCCCCGGCGTCGGCAGCCTGGCCATCCTCACCCTGCTGCTGCTGTTCGTCTACGGGATGGTCGGGTGGCTGATCCCCGACACCCACGACCCCGAGCGCTTCGGGAACATCGGATCGGCCATGCTCAACCTGTTCGTGATGCTCACGCTCGAGAACCTGCCCGACAACCTCGCCATGGGGGCGCGAGCTGTCGGAGTGGACGGTCCTCTACTTCGTGTCGTTCGCGCTGCTCGCCGCCTTCTGCTCTTCAACCTGTTCATCGGCATCGTCATGAACTCGATGGAGGAGGCGCGCGCGATGGAACTGGTTCGGGCCGAGCGCGAGATCGCCCGGCCGGGCGCGGCGCCGGCGAGCCCTCCGCCGGCGCGCAGCGAGGCGCCTGCCTAGCCTTCGCTCTCCTCCGCATCTTTGGCCGCGAGCCGGAGTAGGACGTAGGCGAAGAGCCCGGCGGCGATCACGCCAAAGGCGGCGAACAGGCCGAGGAACCAACTGCCCCCGAAGTCGACCGGCTGGACTCCGCGATCCTCGACCAGCGGCGCGAGCAGGACCAAAACCACGGAGACGAGCCCGACCAGCGCCAATGCCAGCGCGATCACCGAGGCGGGACGCACGATCACGAGCGCGGCTACGGCCGCCGAGGCCACCGCGAGGAGAGCGATCGGCACGTCGAGGACCTGCAGCACCTCCCAGCCCGACGGGTACTGACACGGTTCGAGCTCGCAGACGATCTGCGCCCAGGGCAGGAAGAGGGAGATGAGCAGGATCAGGCCGCACACCGCTGCCACCGCGGCGGCCTTGCCCGGACCCGAGTTGAGTGACGCCGCCTTCACGAGTCGACCCCTACCCACTTCATGCCAGTCGCCAGTCCCGCTTGCCGCCGGTCTTCTCGACGAGGCGCAGCTCGGCGACGCTGACGCCGCGCTCGAGGCCCTTGACCATGTCGTAGACCGTCAGCGCCGCGACCGAGCAGGCGCACATCGCCTCCATCTCCACCCCGGTCGGTCCGGTCGTACGGGCCTCGGCCTCGAGCTCGACTCGGCCAGCGACCTCGTCGACCGACAGCCGGACGTCGACGAAGGAGAGCGACAGCGGATGGCACAGGGGCACGAGCTCGGAGGTCCGCTTGGCGGCCTGGATCCCGGCGATCCGCGCGGTCGCGACGACGTCGCCCTTCGGCGCATCGCCGCGCGCGACGGCGCTCGCCGTCTCGGGCGCCATCGTCACCGTGGCCCTGGCCACCGCGCGACGGTCGGTGGCTTCCTTGGCGCCCACGTCGACCATCTGCGCGTTCCCGCTCGAGTCGAGGTGAGTGAGGCGGCCGGGCGTCGTCATCCGTGAACGCAAGCTTACGGCCACTTGGCTTGCCAGAGCCCCGCGGGCGGGCGCATCCGTCCGTCGGCGTTTCGGCGCCCGAGCGCTCGGGGAGCTTCGATACAGAAGGGGCAATGGCCCCTGCCCAGCGGGACAGAGGAGAGGGAGATGAGCACCGGAATCATCATCGCCATCGTGGTGGGGGTCGTCTTGCTCGTGGCGGTCGGCGCAGCCGTCGCGACGATCGGCAAGCGCAAGCGGGAGTCGAAGCAGCTCAAGCAGCGCTTCGGGCCGGAGTACGACCGCGCGCTCGAGCAGCACAGTGACCGCAAGGAGGCCGAGCGGAGCCTCAAGGGGCGCGAGGAGAGGCACGAGGGACTCGAGATCCGCCCGCTCGCGCCCGAGCAACAGGAGCATTTCGCGGGTGAGTGGCGCAACCTCCAGGGCCGCTTCGTCGACGCTCCTCAGGAGGCGGTGAGGGAGTCCGACCACCTCGTGCGCGAGGTCATGCGCCAGCGCGGGTATCCGGTTGACGACTTCAACCAGCGCGCCGACGACATCTCGGTCAGCCACCCGAACGTGGTCGAGAACTACCGCTCGGCCGGCGCGATCGCCGAGCGCAACGAGCGTGGCGAGGCCTCGACCGAGGATCTCCGCCAGGCCACGGTGCACTACCGCGCGCTGTTCGAGGAACTGCTCGACACGTCGGTGACGAACCGACAGTCACACGGAACCGACGGTGGCCACGGAGAGCACTCCGCAGGCCAGGGCAACGATGCCGGGGCCGGTGGCCGCCGGGGCGAGGAGGTGCGCTGATGGAGCGCCAAGACGAAGGACGCATGCGGACGGAGGACATCGCCGCGGGCGGTGGAGAGCAGTCGGCTCCACGTGAGGGCGAGCACGGCGCAGGCGAGCAGCCCGGCGCCGGCACGCCGGAAGGCCAGCACGGGACGCAGCAGGACGTCGCGGCGAGACCCGCGGGCGGCGGTGATTGGCAGCCGCAGTCGCCGGCCGGTCAAGGCGGCCAGGCCGGGCACGAGCAGCAGGGTGGAGTCGCGCAAGGTGGCGGTGAAGATCCGCATGCCGCGACCGCTCAGGGCGGCGGCGTGGCGACCCAGCACGGCGGAGGGACCGCTGAAGCGAGCGGCGCGCCCTCCGGAGCCGGCTCGTCGGGAACGACGGACGGCCACGGCGCAGGCGGGGGCGGCGAGGCGTCGCTGCTGGCCGACAACGACGCGCGCGAGTTCGAGCGCCGTTGGCAGGACGTGCAGGTCGGCTTCGTCGACGAGCCTCAGCGCTGCGTCCAGGAGGCCGACGGCCTCGTA
>JBBSNG010000032.1:0-15007 GCA_038232755.1 Solirubrobacterales bacterium
CGAGTGAGTCCGCCGATCCGGATCGGCTGAAGATCGCCGCGCTTGACCATGCGCCGCACCGTGGAACGAGACACCGCGATCGCCGTCGCGACGTCGCCGAGCGTGAGCAGCTGGGGAGCGCCATGCAGGTCCATACGCGCTCGGCTATCGAACGCCCGCGTGAACTTCGGAAGGGTGGCGCTAAGTACCCGCGGGCGGGATCGTGATGATCTGGGTCACCGGGATCCTGACCCGAACGCATGCCCGACGCACGGCGGGCGGCGACACGGCGGGCGCGCGCGCGGGGTTGCGGTCGGCGAGCGCCACTTCGGACCCTGGCAGGCGGCCTTCGCGCCGCTTTGCTGAGCCCTCGATGGAACGGACCACCTCGTGCCCAGTGGGCCAGGGCAGTGGTCTGCTCTTCGGTGCGTCGATTGAAGCCCGGAATCAGTCGGCCAAGGCGGGGGAGTTGTTCGACAGGTGCCGTCATACTCATCGCCCAGAAGAACGCCTCGTGGCTTTTCTCTTCGGCGACTTGCTCGAGCGCCCGAGCTTCGCGGAGACCATGCTCCGCCGCCCGCTGGAATCGCCGGCCCAGCGGAGACCGCCCGAATAAACCAGCCCAGTCACGGGCGTATTCAGCGCTCCGGCGGGCCTCGGCTGCGCGGGAGCAAAACGCCTCGCTGTTCCGTCGGCAGAGCGCGAGGTTCTCGCGCGCAGCCACGCGAGAGGCCGCCACGACCACGTCGAGCCCGGCATCCTCCTCGCGGGCGGCGAGCAGGAGCTGCTCATCCGTCAGGTGTGAGGGGCCGGACCCGCCGATCGCGGGTTCCCGCGCTTCAGCCGGCTCGGGCGCGTCCATGGAGCTCCTGATTGACCACGGCGGGGAAGCTAAAGCCGTGACCGGATGGCTCACCGTAACGACGAACGCCGCCTCGAAGGACGGCGCTCGCCAGGCGTAGATAGATGTGGTCGATCAGGCGCCGCGGAGGATCCTTGCAACCGGCGCGGATGGCGCCGGGCTGGTAGCCCTACACGCGCCGGCGCACCGCCACGCCGAGCACCGCGAGCAGCGCCGCCGTGGCCGCTAGGCCGCCGAGCACGAGCGGCGCGATCGAGCCGCCATCCGGCTTCGCCGCCGTCCCGCCCGCGCCCGAGTCCACGCCACCGGATGGCGTCGAACCGCTGTCGTCGTCGCGGCTCGGCAGCGTCTCGCACGCGATCCCGTCGTCCTCGCCCCGGTCCTCGTCGAGCCCGTCCTCATCCTCGCCGTCGAGACCACCCTGGCTGTCGAAGAACTCCTGCGCGTCCTCCTGGAAGTCGAAGTCCTCCTCGCAGTTCACGTCGTCGCGGCCGTTGGTGTTCTCGAAGCCGTCGTCCTCGCCTGACGCCTCGGCATCGCCTTCGGGCTCCCCGTCCGGGCCATCCTCGCCCGTTCCCTGCGCCTCGACCGCCGCCGGTTCGTCGCCGGCCGTCGACTCGTCGGTCTCCTGCGCAAGCGCGGGCGCGCAGAGTGCGAGCGCGAGCATGAGCGCTGCGAGCAGCGTGATCGGTGTCCTTCGGTGCATCGGGTCTCCCTTGGTTGTCATCCCTCTACTTGCGCAGCTCGAGCGTGAACTGAAACGGCTTCGGGTCGAGGATGTCGATGTCGTCGGAGTACCAGTCGAAGTCGATCTCGACCTTGCCGCGAGAGCGCTTCACGCGCTCGAAGGTCAGCGTCCCCTTCTTGGTAACCCCGGGTCGGATGGCCGAGTCGAACGCGCTCGTGGTGTCGTCGGCGTTCTCGAAGTCCTGGTCGTACTGCCGCGAGCCCTGCTTGATCGAGGCGCTTGTGGCGTCGAGCGTTACGGCGTCCGAGCTGTCGTTCTCGGCCTCGATCGCCATCTTGGTCGTCTTCTCCGTCCACGCGAGCGACTTGATCCGCACCGTGAAGTCGGACTTGGTCTGCTCGACGTCGTAGGTGACCTCGCGGGTCGTCGGGTTGGCGAGCCGCGAGGCCTGCTTCTCACTGATGCTCTCGACGGAGCTCGCCTCGACGTCGAGCGTCTCCTCGTTCGCGCCCAGCACGGTCTCGTAGGAGCCGGCGCCCGTGAGCGTGCCCTTCACGAGCACGTAGTCGTCGGAGGAGACGCCTTCGGTACTGCCGGTGACCTGGATCGGCTTCGTCGCGTTCTCAGCGTCGCCGTAAACCAGGAGAAGGTCCCCTTCGCGGTCGTACGCCTGGCCGGCGATCTCGACCGTGGCGCCCTCGAATCCCCCTGCGCTCGCATCGAAGACGTCGTCGAGGTTGCGGTTGTCGACCAGCTTGCCCTCGCCGGCGCCTCCCCCGCCGCCGAACAGGCCCTCGTCGGACCCGCCATCGTCCGCCGTTGGCGCGCTCTCGTCGCCCGGGAGGGGTTCGCTCGTGGCGATGAGCGCGGCGCAGCCGCCGAGTAACAGGATGCCCGCGGCGAGCACGCCCAGCAGGACCTTCCATCTGACCCCACTGCCGCTCGTCGGCTGCGGCGGCGCCTGACGGTGCTCTGACCACTGCGTGCCGTCCCACCATCGCTGGCCAGAACCCTCGGGATCCGAGTACCAGCCCGGCGGTGGAGCGGGCGCGCTCACTATCGGGTCTGTGCGGCGAGCAGCGTGGTGCGTAGTACGTACATCGGGCCCCCCTTGGTGGTGTCAGTCCGAAAGCCTTGCCCAATCCCTTGCCCCGAGACCCGAACGCGCGACGGGCGGGCGGCTAGGGAGACCCCAAGATCGCGCTTGAGCAGGGCTTTCCTGAATGGGCGATCCAGGACTCGAACCTGGGACCTCTTCCTTATCAGAGAAGCGCTCTAACCGGCTGAGCTAATCGCCCGAAGGGCGCCGCATTCTAGCGCCGACCACGCGGTCGGCCTCGGCTCGAGGGTCGCTCTCGCCGGACTTCAGGCCGCGGCGCGCCGGAGGATCCGCTCGGCCAACTCGATACCGTCCCCCGGCTGGTCGAGATCGAACTCGACCCGGTAGACGCCGCGGCGCGAACGCACCCGCACCTCTCGTCCCAGCGCGGCGGTGAGCGCGTCCTCGGCGGCGGCCAGCGCGTCGGCCAGGTCGGGGTGGATGGTCACCGTCGCGCGCCGACCGCGCGCGCCGTCCTCGGTGCTCTCGGCGTCGCGGGCCCGCCGCTCGGTCTCGCGTACCGACCACCCGCCGGCGCTGGCCTCGCGGGCGAGGCGGCGGCGTGCGCCCTGGTCGCGGCAGGTGAGGATCGCTCGACCATGACCTTCGGAGAGCTCTCCGCGCGAGATCCCGTCGAGGACCTCGTCGGGAAGGTCGAGCAGGCGGATCAGGTTGGAGACCGCGACCCGGCTGCGACCGATCCGCCGGCCGAGCTCCTCCTTGGTCACGCCGAGGTCGTCGACCAGAGTCGCGCATGCGCGGGCCTCCTCGACGGCGTTCAGGTCCTCGCGAGCGACGTTCTCGATCAGCGCGAGCTCGAGCTGCTCGGCCGCCTCGGTCTCGCGGACGACCGCGGGCACCGCATCGAGGCCGGCGAGCCGCGCGGCGCGCAGGCGTCGCTCGCCGGCCACGAGCTCGAAGGTTCCTCCCGGGAGCGGGCGTACCACGACCGGCTGGAGGATCCCTCGGGCCTTGATCGACTCCGACAGAGCCACCAGCGCCTCGCCGTCGAACTCGCGCCGTGGTTGGCGTGGGTTGGGCCGGATCAGGTCCAGGGCGAGGTGACGCAGGCCCTCGGTCTCGCGCTCGCTCTGAGCGAGGATGGCGGCGAGACCGCGACCGATGCCGCGCCCCGGCGCCGCTCCCGATACTCCCTGCCAGGCCTCAGGCACGAGCGGCCATCTCCTTGGCCAGCTTCAGGTAGGCGACGGATCCGGCGCAGTGCGGATCGTGGCGCGTCACGGGCAGGCCGAAGCTCGGGGCCTCACCGACGCGAACGTTGCGCGGAACCACTGTGTCGAACACCAGCTCCGGGAAGTGCTGGCGAACCTCGCGCTCGACGTCCTGGGCGAGCCGCGTGCGCCCGTCGTGCATGGTCAGGATCATCCCGGCCACCCGGAGTCGCGGATTGAGCTCACGCTGGATGAGGGTCAGCGTGTCGAGCAGCCCTGCGAGCCCCTCGAGCGCGAAGTACTCGGTCTGGACGGGGACGATGACCCGGTCGGCGGCCACGAGCGCGTTCACGGTCAGGGGCCCGAGCGAGGGCGGGCAGTCGAGTAGCGTGAACAGGTAGCGCTCGCGCACGGACCCGAGCCCGTCGCGCAGCCGGGTCTCCGAGCCGGGCAGTCGCGGAAGCTCGACGTTGGCTCCCGCAAGGTCGGGCGTCGAGGGGGCGAGCCATAGATTGGGCACGCCCGTCTCGTGCGCGGCCTCGCTCAACTCGAGCTCTCCGCTCAGGCACGAGTAGACCGACGGCTCCTGATCCTTGGGCGCGCCGAGGGCGACCGTGGCGTTGCACTGCGGGTCCATGTCCGCGAGCAGGGTCGGGTAGCCCGCCTCGGCCACGCAGGCCGCGAGGTTGACGGCGGTCGTCGTCTTTCCGACGCCGCCCTTCTGATTGGCGATGGCGTAGATCTCGCCCACGTGCCCAAGGTATTCGCCGCCGCGGTCGGAAACTCCTCGCGCGGGCGTAAGCGTCCCGGCTAAGCCCCGAGCGGGCGCTTGGCGGCGACTCCCGGCCGTCGCGGGACGCGCGCGGGGGTGGCGGCGACCTTGGCGAACACGTGCAGATGCCGGCTGCGCGTACCTGCGAACGGCTCGACGGGTCTGATCTCGATCGGATCGAGGCCGAGCTCGCTCGCCGCGGCCGCGCCCCCCGCCTCCTCGACCGGATTTCGGGCCCCTTTCCAGCACACGAGCACGCCGCCGCGCGCCAGCAACGGCGCTGCGTACTCGCACAGCACCGGAAGCGGCGCGAGCGCTCGGGCGGTGACGGCGGCGTAGGCGCCGGCCCCGTCGCCGTGAGCCCAGTCCTCCGCCCGGGCCGTCACCACGCGCGCGTTCACGACCTCCGCGGCGACCCGCAGGCGCTCGATCACCTCGCCTTTGCGACGGGCGGACTCGACCAGGTCGACGCGCGCAGCCGGCAGGGCGATGGCCAGCGGCAGCCCGGGAAAGCCCGCGCCGGAGCCGAGGTCGGCGATGCTGCCGGCCGAGCGCAGCGGCGCGACCTCGAGGCCACTCAGGCTGTCGGCGAGGTGCCGGTCGACGGCGTGCGTGGGGTCGACGATCGTCGTCGGCGGATCGGGCTCGGCCGCGAGGGCGCGCAGCAGCGAGGTGAGGGAGTCGGTGGCGGCCGGCGACAGTCCGTCGCGGCGGACGAGCGCCGCCACCGTTTCACGGGAAACGCTCAGCCGGCGGCGCGGAGCGGACTGACCACGAGCCGGCGCTCGGGCTCGTCGCCCTCGCTGTGGGTGTCCACGTCGGTGCGGTCCTTGAGGTGGGCGTGGACGATCCTGCGCTCGAAGGAGTTCATGGGGTCGAGCTCGACCGAGCGCCCGAACGAGAGCGCCTCCTCGACGGCCTGATCGGCGGCCCGCTCGAGCGCACCCTGGCGGCGCTCCCGGTACCCCCCGGCGTCGATGACCACCCGCTTGCGGTCGCGCTCCCCGCCTTGGAAAGCAGCCCGGGCCGCGAGATGCTGAAGCGCGTCGATCGTGGCACCGTGCTTGCCGATCAGCAGCGCAGCGTCCTCCTCCTCCTCGACGGACACACAGATCTCTTCCTCGGTCTCGGCGATCCGCACCTCTCCGCCGACCTCGAGCGCGGCCACGACGGCCTCGACGACCGCAGCGGCCCGAGCTGCCGGGTCCTCGGGCAGTGAGACCTCGGGGTCCGGCGGCTCTTCGGCGGCGGTCATCGCCGCCGGCCCGAGCGCTTCTTCTTCTTGCGCGGTGCCTGCGGTGGGGTCCGGCGAGCGTCTCCGCCACCGCCGCGAGCGGCGGTGGCCGCCCGTGTCTTGCCTGCGGGCGCGCCGTTCTGGCCGGCCGAAGCCCCGTTCTCGCCGCCTGCTGCCGCAGCGCCCTTCAGGCTCTCGAGCACGCCGCGCAGGCCGCCAGGCGCCTCGGAGGAGCCAGTCTTCGTGTCGCCGCCGGCCTTGTCGTCGTCTCCCGAGCTGAAAGGCTCCGGAGCCGGGAGGAACTTCTTCACGGCGAGCTGCTGGCCGAAGGTCCACACGTTTGTCGTGATCCAGTACACGAGCAGGCCGGCCTGGAAGTTGAGCAGGATCGGCACGAACACGATCGGCAGCACGAGCACGAGGATCTTCTGGTTGCGGTCGCCGCTGACCGCGGTGACCAGGCTCGCAGCGAGCTGGGTCACGACGTAGAGCAGGATCAGTACGACGAGCACCAGCCCGGTCTCCGGCTGCGCTAGGTTCGTGATGAAGAGAAAGCTCTCCTCGCCGGCGATGTCGGCCCTGAACTGGTCGCCGCGCAGCAGGTAGAAGAGCGAGATGAAGAAGGGGATCTGCAGCAGCAGCGGCAGGCACGAGGAGGCGGGATTGAACCCGTGCTCCTGGTAGAACTTCATCATCTCCTCGTTGAGACGCTGCTTGTCGTCCTTGTAGCGCTCCTGGAGCTTCTTCATCTCGGGCGCGAGCCGCTGCATGTTCTGCATGCCCTTAACGCCCTTGTAGGTCAGCGGAAGGATCGCGATCCGCACAACGACCGTGAGCATCACGATCGAGAAGCCCCAGCTCAGCCCCACCGTGTCGTGCCAGAACTGAAGGATGGCGTCGGCGACGTCGATCAGCGGCTGGAGGATGTTGGCGACGACGGGAATCATAGGATTAGGCGGGTGGCGGGGTCGGCCTCGGTCGCGAGGCGGCGGAACCGAAGAGCCGTTGCTCCTCGACGCGGTCGATGCCGCCGAGGCTCCACGGGTTGCAACGGACCACGCGCCAGGCCGCGAGCGCCAGTCCTCTCAGTATGCCGAACGATCTGATCGCGTCCACCGCGTAGGCCGAGCACGTCGGGTGGTAGCGGCAGCGAGGTCCGAGGAGCGGTGAGACCAGACGTTGATAGAGGCGGATCGGCCCGGTGGCCAGCGCGACGGCAGCCCGCCGGGCCATCGATCCCCGCTCGTCCTGGTCGACGGGCGCGCTCACCGCGAGAGCCCGGCCTCGCCGACGAGCTCGCGCAGCGATTGCTCGAACGCCGGCTCGCCTCCCGCCTGAGCCAACTCCGCGGCCTCGGAGCGGGCCACGAGCACGAAGTCGTGAGCGCGGGGAAGCGAGGGTGCCACCGCCCGGAAGGCCTCGCGCAGCATGCGCTTGACCCGGTTGCGTTCGACCGCATCGCCCACCCGGCGCCCCACGGACACCCCGAGCCGCGATGGGGCTTCGCTCTCCAGGCTGTCGGCCTCCGGTCTCGGAAAGGCGTGGAGAACCAGATGCCGCGTAGCGAACGAGCGGCCCTCGCGGAAGACCCGGTCGAAGTCGGCGCTGCGCGAGAGCTTCCGGCGGGGCGCGCGTCGGCCGCCGCGGCGCTGGCCCGTGCCGGCCACGCCTACGGAGTGAGGCGGGCGCGGCCCTTGGCGCGCTTGCGCTTGAGCATGGCTCGGCCGGCCTTGGTGCGCATGCGGCCGCGGAACCCGTGGGCGCGGGCACGTTTACGCTTCTTGGGCTGATAGGTGCGCTTCATGCCAGTCCGTCCGCGGCCGAGTATAGGGCCGACGACGACGGCCGTCGGGGTCGGATCCTGGACAGCTTTTCGCGCGCTTTGCGGCAAGGCCACCTGAGGGTTCGCAGGACCGTGGCGCGTGTCCTCCGGCGCTCTGTAGACTCGCGCCACGCCGCCGGCTGGGAGCTCGGGCGGCACCTCTCCAGAGCCTTTTTCGTGACGTCCGTCGCCTCGGACGTCACCCCCTGCACTCTTGCCCCAAGAACCCGAAACCGTATGGCGCCTGATCAGGGAGGAGCTCCGCGCGAGCATCCCCGAGGTCGCGTTCGACACCTGGCTCGCGCCCCTCGAGCTCGTCTCCCATGACCACGGGACGCTCGTGCTCAGAGCCCCGGCGGAGGCGAGGAGTTGGCTCGAGGAGCGCTATCTCGGAGCGATCTCCCAGGCGGCCCGCAACGCAGCCGGCTCGCCGATGGCCATCGAGGTCGTCGGCGAAGGAGAGACCGTCGCCGCGCGGGTGCCCGCTGGCCCGCCGGTCCGCGAGGGAGTGGCGGCGCTGAACCCCCGTTACACCTTCGACGGGTTCGTGATCTCCGCAGCGAACCGGCTCGCCCACGCCTCTGCACTGGCGGTCGCCGAGCAGCCCGCCCAGGCCTACAACCCGCTCTTCCTCCACGGTCCGCCCGGACTCGGGAAGACCCACCTCCTTCACGCCATCGGTCACTACATTCAGGCCTACGCCGTCGACCTGCGCGTCGCCTACACCACCGTCGAGGCCTTCACCGGGGAGTTCGTCGCGGCCACCCGCGGGGGCGACTTCGACCGCTTCCGCGAGCGCTTCCGGGCGGTCGACGTGCTGCTTGTCGACGACGTCCAGTTCCTTGCGCGCCGCGCCGGGACGATGGAGGCCTTCTTCCACACCTTCAACGCCCTGCAGGAGTCGGGCGGCCAGCTCGTGCTGACCAGCGACCGCCCGCCGGCTGAGCTCGGCGGTCTCGAGGCCCGTCTGCTCGAGCGCTTCCGATGGGGGCTGGTGGCCGCGGTCGAGGTGCCCGACCTCGTCGCCCGCACCACCATCCTGCGCAAGCGGGTACGCGACGACGGCATCGAGGGGATCGACGACGCGACCCTCCTGGCGGTCGCCCGGCTGGCGCCCGAGAGCGTCCGCTCCCTCGAGGGCGCGCTCATCCGCCTCGTGGCCTACACCTCTCTCACCGCGGAGCCCGCGACCCCCGAGCTCGCGCGACGGGTTCTCGGCGGTCTCGCCGCCCACGCCCGCTCACCCCTGCGCCCGCCGACCATCGACGAGGTCAAGCAGGCGACGGCCGAGGCGCTCGATATCGCCCCGGAGGCGCTCGAGGCCCCGGGTCGCCGTCCGGCGGCGACCTTCGCCCGTCAGGTCGCCATGTACCTCGCACGCGAGCTGACCGACGAGAGCCTGATGACGATCGGGGCCGGCTTCGGCGGTCGTCGCCACACCACGGTGGTGAGCGCCTGTCGCAAGATCGAGCGCGAGATCGCCGAGCGTGACCGGGCCCGTGAGCTTGTCGACAGCCTGAAGGCAAGGCTCGACCGAGCACCATGACGACCGCCGCCGGTGCCAGAATCGACAGGCTGTGGTCACGATGTCGACGTGGGACGGTAACCGCGCCGAGCAGCGGTTTGGCCACCTTATCGACACAATCGTCAGACCTATCTTCGATCCACTAGGCAAGGTGACTGAGTGAAGTTCTCCCTTCCCCGCGAGCGCTTTTTGAGCCAACTCGGCGTCGCGGTCCGGGGCGTCTCGACGCGCAGCGCCATCCAGACCCTCTCCGGCGTCCTCGTCTCCGCTCACGACGGGGTGGTCGAGCTCCAGGCCACCGACATGGAGCTGGGCATTCGCGTGCGGAGCGAAGCTCCGGCCGAGCGCGAGGGCACGGCCCTGCTCCCCGGCCGCCTCCTGCTCGATGTCGTGCGTTCGCTTCCCGGGGAGGAGTTGAGCGTCGAGGCTCGCAGCGCCGAGGGCGACGTCGAGGTGGCCTCGGGGCCGGCGAGCTTCCACCTGCGCACCCTTCCCCCGGAGGATTTCCCGACGCTTCCCGAGCCGGGCGGCGAGGTCGTGAAGCTATCGACGGCGGCGTTCTCGGAGACGGTCGCCCGGGTCGCCCGGGCCGCCTCTCGCGATGAGACCCGCCCGCACCTGACCGGCGTGCTCGTCTCCGCCTCCGAACGCGAGCTGCGCATGGTCGCCACCGACTCCTACCGCCTGAGCGTCAAGGAGACCACGCTCGAGGCGTCGCTCGACGGGTCGATCGAGGCCAACGTGCCGGCCCGCGCCCTGCAGGAGGTGACGCGGATCGCGTCCTCGGTCGGTGCGGAGGCGGTCGGCGTCACCACGCGCCAGAACCAGGTCGTGTTCGAGGTCGGATCGGTCGTGCTCTCCTCTCGACTGGTCGAAGGACGCTTCCCGAACTACCGCCAACTGCTGCCCGAGACCTACGAGCACGAGCTCCGGGTCGACGGAGCCGAGTTGCTCGCGGTGGTGCGGCGCGTGAGCCTGCTCGCCCAGAAGAACGCTCCCCTGCGGATGGCTTTCAGCGAGGGCGAGCTCGAGGTCTCGGCCCGCACTCCGGACATCGGCGAGGCTCGCGAGACGCTGCCCATCGCCTTTCAGGGCGAGACGCTGGAGATCGGCTTCAACCCTGACTTCGTGCGCGACGGGCTCGAGGCCGCCGGCTCCGACGACCTGGTCCTCAAGCTGATCAGCCCGCTGCGCCCCGGTCTCATCCAATCCGGATCGGATGGCGATGAGTTCCTGTATCTCGTGATGCCGATCAGGCTCAACGTCTAGAGGCGAGGCTCATGGTGTCCGCGCTCGCCACGCGGCTGAGACTGCGCGACTTCCGCAACTACGACCGTGCCGAGCTCGATCTCGGCGCCGGGCTGACGGTGATCGTCGGTTCCAATGGCGCGGGGAAGACGAACCTCCTCGAGGGCCTCTACTTCGGGCTCACTGGGCGTTCGTGCCGTACATCGAACGAGCGCGAGATGGTCCGTTCCGGATCCGCGGCGACGCGGGTCTCGGTCGACACGGTCGGAGCGGACGACCAGGCCCACCGCCTCGATGTCGGCTTCGCTCCCGGGGAGCCGAAGCTCCTCGAGCTCGACGGGGTGGCCCGCGAACGCCCTCCGGATCCGTCGGTGCGCCCGCTGGCCAGCGTGTTCATGCCCGACCGTCTGGCGCTGGTCAAAGGCGCGCCGAGCGCGCGCCGCGGCCACCTCGACCAGCTCGCCGCCACGCTGTGGCCGTCCCGCGCCACCGTCCGGGGCTCCTACTCGCGTGCCCTCGCGCAGCGCAACGCGGCTCTGGCTCGGGTGCGCGCCGGGCGATCGGGGCCGGACACGCTCGATCCCTGGGACGCCGAGTTGGCTCGCCACGGCGTCGAGCTCATGCGCCTTCGCGCGGAGGCGGTCGACTCGGTCTCCAGCGGCTTTGCGCGACACGCCCTCGACCTCGGTCTGCCCGAGGCGGCCGAGCTCGTGTACGCACCCCGCTCGCGGGCCGCCGGAGCAAGCGGCCTTCGGGATGAGCTGGAGGAGCGCCGGGCCTCAGATCTCGAGCGCGGGTTCACCGGTCACGGACCACACCGAGACGACCTCACTCTGCGTCACGGCGGCCGGCTCCTGCGCTCCTACGGCTCGCAGGGACAGCAGCGCGTCGGGCTGCTCGCCCTGCTCTTTGCGGAGCGCGACGTACTGCTCGAACGCGGCTCGGCTCCGATCATGCTGCTCGACGACGTGACCTCGGAGCTTGATCTCACTCGCCGCGGGCGACTCGCCGAGCTCGTGCGGGGCGGAGGGCAAACCGTGGTCTCGGCCACGGAGCTGGCCCACGTGCCCGGTGCCGCGGACGCGGCCGTCGTCCGCGTCGAGGTTGAGGAGGGCCGCCTCAGCCTCGATGTGCGAACGCGGTTGGCCGCCGCGTGAGGCGTCAAGCCCCGCGTGGGATGGATTCGGCCCTCGGCGGCCTGGTGTCGCAGTTACGGCCGGCGACGACGCTCGCGCGGGTCCAGGAAGCCTGGCCGCGAGCCGTCGGTCCGGCACTGAGCGCCGAGGCCCAACCGGTCTCCGAGCGCCGGGGAACGGTCACGGTCAGCTGCCGCTCCTCGGTGTGGGCGCAGGAGCTTCAGATGATGTCGACCGAGCTCCTCACGAGCGTGAGCCGGGTGATGGAAGAGGCGCCCGGCGCACCCGCGGTCGAGTCGCTGCGCTTCGTCGCCGCCGGGCACGCCGGGCGATCGGCTCGCCGGCGGTGAAACCCGTCGGCGGCAGCGCCGTTTTATGCCGATTTGCGGGTAAATCGTCCGGGTCACCGGACCTCGTGACGACCCTCTGGCTGCTAAGATCAGACCAACGTGCTCAGGTGCCCCGGCTGCGCGCAGTAGTTCGCGCCGGTCGGGGTTACTCATGTAAGGAACCAGAGGAATCGCTTGACTGACAACTCGTCCGCCGGGAGCGGCGGCTCCAGCTACGGAGCGCAGAACATCACCGTCCTCGAGGGTCTCGAGGCGGTGCGAAAGCGCCCCGGCATGTACATCGGCTCGACGGGGCCCCGCGGGCTCCATCACCTCATCTACGAGGTAGTCGACAACTCGGTCGACGAGGCCCTGGCCGGCGAGTGCGACCTCGTCGACATCAAGGTCCATCCCGACTCGAGCGTGACGGTGTCCGACAACGGTCGCGGCATCCCGGTCGACATGCACGAGAAGCAGGGACGCCCCGCCGCCGAGGTGGTGCTCACCGTCCTGCACGCCGGCGGCAAGTTCGGCGAGGGTGGTGGCTACAAGGTCTCCGGCGGTCTGCACGGCGTCGGCGTCTCCGTGGTCAACGCCCTCTCGGAGTGGCTCGAGCTCACGGTCCGCCGCGACGGCTACGCGTGGCGCCAGCGCTACGAGCGCGGCGTCCCGATGGGACCGCTCGAGCGCGGCGAGGAGACCGACGAGCGCGGCACGAGCATCACCTACGCGCCCGATCTCGAGATCTTCGAGACGATCGACTACGAGCACTCGACGCTCGAGCAGCGCTTCCGCGAGATGGCGTTCCTGACCCGCGGCCTGAGGCTCGACTTCGCCGACGAGCGCGGCGAGGGCTCCCAGAGCTCTTTCCGCTACGACGGCGGCATCCGTGACTTCGTCACCTACCTGCACTCGCAGGGCACGCGCGAGCCGCTGCACAAGAAGATCGCCTACATCGAGGACGACAGCGAGGTCGGCGAGGTCGAAGTCGCGCTGCAGTGGAACGGCTCCTACCAGGAGTCGCTGCTGTCGTTCGCGAACAACATCAACACCCACGAGGGCGGCACGCACCTGTCCGGCTTCCGCTCCGCGCTCACGCGTACCCTCAACGCCTACGCGCGTTCCAAGGGGCTGCTGAAGGAGAAGGAGGACAACCTTCAGGGCGAGGACGTGCGCGAGGGGCTGACCGCGATCATCTCGGTCAAGGTCCCCGAGCCGCAGTTCGAGGGCCAGACCAAGACCAAGCTCGGCAATCCGCCGATCGAGGGCTTCGTTCAGCAGGCGGTCAACCGCGGGCTGTCGGAGTTCCTGGAGGAGAACCCTCAGGACGCGCGGCAGATCATCGCCAAGGCGGTGGCCGCGAGTCGTGCGCGGGTGGCGGCGCACAAGGCGCGCGACCTGACTCGGCGCAAGTCGGCGCTCGAGAACACCACGCTGCCCGGCAAGCTCGCCGACTGCACCGTGCGTGACCCTGCCCTCGCCGAGCTGTTCGTGGTCGAGGGAGACTCCGCCGGCGGCTCGGCCAAGCAGGGCCGCGACCGCAACACGCAGGCCGTTCTCCCCCTGCGCGGCAAGATCATCAACGTCGAGAAGAACCGGATCGACAAGGTCCTCTCCAACAACGAGATCCAGGCGTTGATCACCGCGATCGGGACCGGCATCCGCGAGGACTTCGACCTGACCAAGCGCCGCTACGACAAGGTCATCGTCATGTGCGACGCCGACGTGGACGGCGCCCACATCCGCACGCTCGTGCTCACCTTCCTGTTCCGCGAGATGGGCGACCTGATCGAGGAGGGCTGTGTCTATCTGGCCAAGGCGCCGCTCTACAAGGTCAAGTCGGGCAACCAGGAGCTCTACATCGAGAAGGAGTCAGAGCTCGAGGAGTTCCTTCTGCGTGACAAGCTCGAGAAGATGGACGTGCGCGACCGCGAGGCGGAGTCGTTCAACCTCACCCACAGCCGCTGGCAGAAGTTCAACCGCCTGCTCAAGCAGTACGAGGGCTGGGCCTCGGCGCTGCGCGCGGAGTTCGGCCACGACACCATCACGTTCCTCGAGGAGTCCCAGATCCTCGACGAGGGCGCGGCCGACGTCGAGGCGGTCGTCGTTCTGCTCGAGCGAGAGGCGCCGGAGGGCGAGCCCCACGAGGCGACACTGACCGACCAGGACGAGGCCGCGCTGTGGATCCGGGTGGTCGAGCGCCGGACGGGCTCGGCGTCGACGTACCGCCTCCGACGCGATATGTTCGCGACCGACGACTACCGCTCCTTCGTGCGCGTGCACGGCGAGCTGCGCGAGCTGTGCGGAACACCGCCGTTCGCGGTCGCGCTGGGCAAGAAGGACGACGAGGCGCTCTCCTTCGAGGACCTCCGCCGCGCGGTACTCGACGTGGCCCGCGAGGGCGTCGCCCTCCAGCGCTTCAAGGGCCTGGGCGAGATGAACCCCGACCAGCTCTACGACACGACCATGGACGCGAGCCGGCGGACGCTCCAGCGCGTCACCGTGGAGGACGCGAGCGCGGCCGACCAGATCTTCTCGATGTTGATGGGCGACCGAGTCGAGCCGAGGCGCGAGTTCATCGAGAACCACGCCAGAGAGGTCACCAACCTCGATGTCTGAGCTCGCCTTGCGTTGGGAGGCCGACTAGATGGCCTCCGCCGATCAGCTGAGCGGCGGCAACATCGAGTTGCGCGATCTCGAAAAGGAGATGCGCTCGTCGTACCTCGACTACGCGATGAGCGTGATCGTGGGGCGGGCGCTGCCCGACGTGCGCGACGGCCTCAAGCCCGTTCACCGCCGGGTGCTCTACGGGATGCAGGACCTCGGGCTCCAGCCCAACCGTCCCTACGCCAAGTGCGCGCGCGTCGTCGGCGAGGTCATGGGGCGCTACCACCCGCACGGCGACTCCGCGATCTACGACACGCTCGTGCGCATGGCGCAGGAGTTCGCCATGCGCTACCCGCTGGTCGACGGCCAGGGCAACTTCGGCTCGATCGACAACGACCCGGCCGCAGCCATGCGGTACACCGAGGCCCGGCTCGACCGCCTGGCCACGGAGATGCTCCGCGACCTCAACGAGGACACGGTCGACTTCGGGCCCAACTACGACGAGTCGCGGCAGGAGCCGCTCATCCTGCCGGC
>JBBSNG010000033.1:0-14805 GCA_038232755.1 Solirubrobacterales bacterium
GCCACCGTGCTCTGCCCGGGCCCGACCCAATCCGAGTTCGCCGAGGCCGGCGGTCTCGGCACCTTCGACCAGCTTCCCTCCTTTCTCGTCGACAGCGCCGACAACGTCGCCCGCGCGGCGGTCGACGGGCTCGAGAACGGCAAGCGCTCGGTGATCCCCGGCGCGGGCAACGTCATCAGCGCCTTTGGCGGGCGCTTCGCGCCGCGCAGCTTGCTGCTTCCGGCGCTGGGACGCTTCTACCCGGTCAAGTGACCGCGACGGCGGTGCGCAGCGCCACCGTCGAGGCGTTCGGTCTCGCGCTCGCGTACGCCGAGCAGGGAGAGGGCCAGCCCGTCGTTCTCGTCCACGGCACGGCGCTCGGCCGCGGGGTGTGGGCCGAGGTCGTCGCCGCGCTCGGCGAGGGGGTGCGCACCGTCGCCTACGACCGGCGCGCCTACGGCGCCAGCGAAGCCCCCGACCCTTACCGCGGGACGACCGTGGGCGAGCAGGCCGAGGACGCCGCGGCGTTGATCGAGGCCCTCGGCGCCGCTCCGGCGATCGTCTGCGGACACGAGCTCGGGGCCCTCGTCGCGCTCGACCTCGTGCGCCGCCACCCGACCCTGGCCCGCGCCGCGGTGCTGGTGGAGCCGCCCGTACTCGCTCTCTCCCAGGCCGGGCCGGTGACCGTGGCCGAGCTGCGCGAGGCGATCGAGAAGGGAGCTCGCGAGGCCGAGCAGTCGTCCGCCGGCGCCGTCGATGCGTATCTGGAGACGATGGCCGGCCCGAACTTCGCAGATCTCGTCGGCGACGCGCGCCTCGTCACCGCACAGGCCTCCCCACGGGCCTTTGGTGCCGACCTCGGCGCCGCACCGACGTTCGCCTTCTCGCGCCGTGAGCTGGGCACCATCTCCGCGCCGATCACGGTGATGGCCGGCGCGCGGAGCGCCCCGATCCGCCGCGAGGTGGCGCGGAGCCTGGCGGACCTGCTCGGCAACGCCACGCTGCGTGAGGCGGACTCCGGCCATCTCGTTCCCCTCGAGGCGCCCGAGGCCCTCGCCGAGGCGATCGGCGAGGTGGCGGTCCGATGAGGGGCCATCACGGCGGCCGAGGCGCGACCACCGCCGCTCTGGCCGCCCTGCTCGCGCTCGGGCTCGGCGCCTGCGGCGGCGACGAGAGCCCGTCGACGCCCTCGCCGCGGGCCGAGGAGCGGACGCCCGAGGCCGAGCCGCGTCCCTCCGGCGACGCTTCGGACTCGCGCTCGGGCGGCTCCGGCGGCCTCCTGCGCGCCGGCGAGCGCCCGCAGGTCGAGACCGTGGCCACCGGCCTCGACACGCCGTGGGAGATCGCCTTTCTGCCCGATGGCCGCGCGCTGGTGACCGAGCGGCCCGGCCGCCTGCGGCTGCTCTCGAGGGACGGCCGGCTGCGCCCCGAGCCCGTGGCCGATGTCCCGGTCGAGGAGATCGGCGAGGGAGGCCTGCTCGGGCTGGCGGTCGACCCGAAGTTCCGCCGCAACCGCTTCGTCTACCTCTACCGCACCAGGGCGGACGAGATCGAGATCACGCGCTACCGCTTCGAGAACGACGAGCTGAGCGACGAGCAGAAGATCGCCGGCGGCATCGAGGTCGGTCCGATCCACGACTCCGGCCGCCTGCGCTTCGGCCCCGACGAGCGCCTCTACATCAACACCGGCGACGCCGGCAACGCGCAGCTCGCTCAGGACCCGCGCAGCCTGAACGGGAAGACGCTGCGCATGGAGCCCGCGGCCTACCGCGGTAGCGGCGGGCGCCCGGAGATCTTCAGCCTCGGCCATCGCAACGGCCAGGGCCTCGACTGGCAGCCCGGCACCGACAAGCTGTATGAGGCCGAGCACGGCCAGGTAGGCAACGATGAGATAAACCTCCTGCGCGAGGGCGTCAACTACGGCTGGCCCGAGGTCGAGGGCAACGACCACGGCCGGCGCTTCCAGGGCCCGGTCGTCCTCTACGAGGAGGGCATCGCGCCGTCCGGCGCCTCGTTCGCCAAGCTGCCCGGCTCGAAGTGGACGGGCGACCTGTTCGTGGCCGCGCTGCGGGGCGAGCAGCTGCGCCGAGTCGAGTTCGAGGACGGGCGCGCCGCGCGCGACGAGCCGCTCTTCGTGGAGCGCTTCGGGCGGCTGCGCACGGTCACCGAGGGCCCCGACGGCGCGCTCTACCTGCTCACCAGCAACCGCGACGGCCGTGGCTCGCCCACCCCTCAGGACGATCGCATCCTGCGCATCGTCCCGCCCGCGAGCTGAGCTCGACGCCTGGTCGGCCGCCGCGGCCGATCCCTATAGTCGCCGCCCATGGGTTCCCGGCGAGGCCATGACGCTCGCGTTCGACTTCTGCTGCGGAGGAGTCGCTGAGATGGCGCCGCTCACGCCCGCTCAGCGGCGTATGCGCGCCCGCATCGAAACCGGAATCCGGTTCGCCGCGCCCGGCCTCAACCTCCTGCTCGCCGTGGGCGATCGCGTGTCGCGCCTGATCGAGCCCGAGGACCACGAGTACTACCCGCCCCGCGAGGCGCGGCTCGAGCCTCCGCCGCGGGGCGGAGGGTCCGAGCGCGGCTGACATGGCCGCGAGCGTCTCCGAGCAGGTCGCCTGGGAGGCGAGGGCCGGCCGCGTCGCGGCCGGCGCGGCGGCGCTCTCGCTCGCCCTCTTCGTCGCCTGGAGCGTCTACGGCCTGACCGCCGAGACGCGGCGCCAACCGCGGACGCTCGGCGACCTCGGGCAGCTCGCCGGAGATCCGCTCGAGTTCGTGGTGCCGGCGGTGATCGGCGGGATCGCCTTCGCCCTGCTGGGGATCGTGCTCGGCTATCTCTACAGGACCACTAAGTTCCGCCGCCCGCAGCTGCCGAGCGCCGCGTTCGCCCTGCTGGTCTTCGGGTCGATCGTGGCCGCGGTGACGCTGATCGCGCAACGCATCGACGTCGTCAACGCGGCGCAGGACTTCGCGGCGACGGGCGGCAACCCCAGGGCTCCGGTCACCGGGGAGCTGCGCGGACGGGTCCCGCTCCAGATCATCCTCGGGCTGAACCTCGGGGCCTATCTGGCGCTCGGGCTCTCGACGGTGCTGATCTCGATCGCGGCGATGCGCGCCGGACTGCTCAGCCGGTTCCTCGGGATCCTCGGAGTGGTCGCGGCGCTCTCGCTGCTCCTGCCGCTGCTTCCCCTCCGGGTCCTGTTCATGTTCTGGCTCGGAGCGCTGGCGGCCCTCTTCGCCGATCGCTGGCCGGGAGGCCGCGGACCGGCGTGGGCGAGCGGCGAGGCGCTCCCGTGGCCGAGCGTAGCCGAGCGCAACGCGGAGATCGACCGCCGGCGGGTGGACGCCGAGGTGGAGGAGGACGAGGACGGCGGTCCGGCCGTGGTGTCCGAGCCCGGCGAGGAGGAGGGCGAAGCGGACGACGCTCAGGCCGGCGCGGCGGGCAACGGCGGACCTCCGGCGGGCGCGCGTCCCAAGCGCAAGCGCGGTCGGCGGCGCTGATCCCCGGGCGCCCCCGGGCGCCGCTCCCCTCACACGAAGACGCGGACCATCTCCCCGGGCCGCGGGGTTGGGTCGAGCGGTCGACGCTCGTGGAGGGCGAGCCGCAGCGCCTGCTCCGGGCTGAGATGCAGCGTGCGCCGGTGACCGCAGCGACGGCACGAACATCGAGCCGAGGGCTCGTGGATCGCTCGCTCGAGCCGCCACGACACCGCGCCCGACAGGCAGGCCGGGCACGCCAGCGACGCGGCCACGAGGCCGTCGGAGTCGTCGACGCGGAAGTTGGCCGTGTCGGCGGAGGCGCTCAACGCGCTCCGGCCAGCTCGGCCAGCTCACCGTAGGCCGCGGCCGGGTCCGCCTTGCCGAACACCGCCGAGCCCGCGACGAACAGGGTGGCGCCGGCCTCAGCGCAGGCGCCGACGGTGCGCGGGTCGACGCCGCCGTCGACCTCGAGCGGCGTCTCGGCCGGCAGCAGAGCGCCCAGCCGAGCGATCTTGGCCGGCGAGGAGGGGATGAAGGCCTGACCGCCCCAGCCCGGGTTGACGCTCATGCACAGCGCCAGATCGACGTCGGCCGCCACCTCGGCGAGCGCCTCCACCGGTGGTCCCGGGTTCAGCGCCACGCCGGCCAGGGCGCCGGCCTCTCGGATCGACTCGGTCACGCGGTGGACGTGCGCGGTGGCCTCGCAGTGAACGGTGATGACGTCGGCCCCGGCGCGCGCGAAGTCGGCGACCTGGCGTTCCGGGCGCTCGATCATCAGGTGAACGTCGAGCACGGCGCCGGCCGAGTCGGCGAGCTCGCGGATCGCTGCCACGATTAACGGCCCGATCGTGATCGGCGGCACGAAGTGGCCGTCCATGACGTCGACGTGGAGGACTCGCGCGCCGGCGTCGAGAACCTCGCCGAGAGCGTCGCCGAGCCGCGCGTAGTCGGCGGCGAGGATCGACGGGGCGATCCGCCGGCCGCTGGGGAGCTCACGATTCGCCACGGGGCGACCACGCTAGCGAAGGCCCCTCGAACGACAACGGGGTCGCCCGCGTGGGCGACCCCATGCCAACTGGCTGGTCCGGGCACCGCCCGCCCCCGGGAAGGGCGCGGTGCCGATCACTTCGCCTAGACCTGCGCGGCGTCCTCGGGCGGGTTCTCGGTCCCGTTCTCGGCCGCATCGTCGTGCGGCTGCGGATCGGCGCGGACGACCTTCTCGCACGAGCCGTTCGGGTTCTACGGCGTCGCGTCGGTGATCACGTCGACCTGGTCGAGCCGGGCGATGTCCCGGCCGGCTCCGCAGTCGACCTTGTCGGCCTCCCCGTCGCGGGTGCCGAGGTCGTCGTTGCCGCTCTCGCCGTGCAGCGTGTCGCCGACGACGTCGCCGGGGCCGCTCACGTCGCCACGGGCGAGCGCCCGCAGCTGGTCGTCGCCCGAGCCGCCGAACGACTCGTCCACGCCGCGGTTGGCGAAGATGACGTCGTTGCCCCGGTTGCCCCGGTTGCCCCGGTTGCCGCGGGAGACGTCGTCTCCGGTGCCGCCGGAGATGAGGTCACGCCCGCCGTTACCGGTGATGCGGTCGTTGTCGGCCCCACCGTGGAGGCTATCGAAGCCGTCGCCGCCGACGACTCGGTCGGCACCGCGACCACCGAAGAGGCGATCCCTGCTCTTGAGGTCGCCCGCGTTCGGCGCGTCGCCCACGAGGAGGTCGTCGCCGTCGTGGCCGACGACCAGGTCGCCGCCGGCAAGGCCGCGCAGGTCGTCGTTGCCGCCGCCGCCGAAGAGACGGTCCTCACCGCTCTCGCCGGCGACCCTGTCGTTGCCCGGGCCGGCCTGGACGCGGTCGTTGCCTCGGCCGGCGGAGACGCGGTCGTCACCCGCGAGGGCCTTGACGCGGTCAGCCCCGCGCGCAGTGATCTGGTCGGCCTCAGGGGTGCCGGTGAGGGCGTCCGGGCCGTTGGTGCCGGTGATTGTCGCTGCGAGGGCGACGGCGGCGGTGGCGAGACCGAACACGGCAAGGCTCACCAGCGCTGCGAGGAAGCGAGTACCTTGGTCATGAGGGGCGACTCCTTTCGTCGGGTGTCGCCCCTCATGAAACTCCTCTCCGCGCAGAGTTGCGGTTCGCTCGCTCGGGCTCCACCGTCCGGCGGGACGGAGCCGTCGGCGCGCCGTGAACGCGGCTCGCCAGGACCGGTGCGAGCGCCCTTCGGGGACGGTCAGACCTTGCGGTACTCCGGCACCCAGGACCCGTCCTCGAGGCGCTCGAAGTCCTGAAACAGGCCGGGCGCCTCCCGCACCATCAGCTCCGCGAGCTGTCCGAAGATCAGCCGGAGCTCCTCCTCGGCGCCCGGAGCGGTGCGCATCTCGATGACGTGCCGCAGGGTTCGGACGTTCATGGTCACGATGATGTCGGTGCTCAAGCCGATCGGGGCGAGGCGGCGCAGGGCGGAGGTGACCTCCTTCTTGACCGAGAAGGGGATGGCGTCGTCGTCGAGGTCGAGGGCCTCGGCCGCCCCGACCTGGAACTCCTCCAGCCGCTCCACGAGCTCGACGACCTGGTTGCGCAACGGCTCGAGCACCGGTGGGATTCGAAAGCCGATGTCGGTCAGCCGCACGTAGCGGAGGCTCTCCTGGCTGTAGGCCGCGCCCGCGCGGTGCCGGACGATCTCGTGGGTGGCCACGCGGCTCACGTTGCGCAGGGCGAAGGAGTAGTTCGCATGCTCCAGCACGCTGCCGTGGGCGCTGCGAAGGATGTTCTCGAAGTACTCGCCCTGGTCGGTCCTCGTGCGCTTGACGTTCGGGTTGAGACCGGGCTCCCAGCTGCGGTAGCACGCTCGACCACCGAACTCGACGAGCAGCTCGCCGGCGTTGACGGTCTCCTCGGAGGCGGTGCGTCGATCGAGCCACGAATCTCCGCCCACCTCCTCGAGGTAGGCGCGCATCTGGTCCAGGTCGACGGCGGGACGGGCCAGGAGGAAGACGGTGGGCGAGGTCTCACGCATGCGCACGCGCTCGTCTACGGGTGGAGTGGTGGTCATCGGGTCTGAGGTGTCGATCAGGGAGCACGATTCTTGCCTTCGGTTCGGACGGCGCCCGAGATAGTGCCGGAGGTCGCCCCGGGGGGAGGCCCTCAGCATTCGGAGCGATGCGTTTCTCTTGCGCAGAGCGTGCTCCGCGCAGCGGTACGATGGCGCCATGGACGCGGCTGGACAGCAGACCACGGCCGTCACGAGCTGCCCCGCGTGCGGCGCCGACGTGGCCCTCGCCGCGGGCGCGGCCTGCCCAGTCTGTGGCGCGCCGGCGCCGGCACCCCCACCCGACCACGGGGTCGCACCGCCGCCTGCCCCGGACAGCGCGGTGGCCTCCGTCTCGCCGGCCCAGGCGCGCGACATCGTCGTCTGGACGCACCTGTCCGCGCTCGTCGGGGTGATCGGGGTGCCCAGCCCGGTCGGCCCCCTGGTCGTCTGGCTCGTCAAGCGTGACGCGCATCCGTTCATCGACGCTCAGGGCAAGGAGGCACTCAACTTCAACCTCTCGGTGCTGCTCTATCTGGCCGTTCTCTTCGTCACCGGGCTCGTGTTCACGTTTCTCACCTTCGGCCTCGGCCTGTTCCTGTTCGTGCCGGCCTTCATCGCCGCGATGGCGGCGTGGGTGGTGCTGGTGATCGTCGCGGCCGTCAAGGCCTCGAAGGGTGAGCTCTTTCGCTATCCGATCACCATCCGCTTCGTGCGTTAGCGCTTCTCTGTGACCATCCAGCCGGGTCACTGCGAGCTGGAGACGAGCCCGCCCTCCCCGACGGCTCAGTTCGCCACGACCTCGCTGACAGAGGTGTCGCGGTCGCCGTCGGCGTCGGTCACGGTGAGCCTGACGAAGTAGCGGCCGGGGGCTCGGTACGTGTGCGCCGGCGTGGGGCCCGTGCCCGCAGATCCGTCTCCGAATCTCCACGCCCAGCTCGCGATCGATCCGTCCGGGTCGCGCGAGCGCCGTCCGTCGAACCGGACTCCCAGCGGCGCCGCGCCGCTGCGTCGCGAGAAGGTCGCCTCGGCGGTCGGCGGGACGTTGCCGCCGTTGAGCAGTCGCGTCGTGATGTTGGTCCGGTAGCTCAGCCAGTGCTCGTAGTCCCCGCGCATCCATACCAGCGACATGTCGTCGGCGAACGAGCGCAGCCCCCGCGGAGCGACCGGCCTGACGTTCTCGACGCTCGACTCCGAGGTCACGGCCTGCCGTGTCCACGTCGCGCCGCCGTCCGGCGTCTGCCACGTCTCGATCTCGTGCGTTCCCGAGACCTCGCGGGAGAGGTGCACGACCGCGGGATTCTCGTGGTCGAGCGTTATGCCGCCTGAGTAGTACGGCTCCTTCTCGTCGTCCGCGAAAGACCCGCCCGCCGCGACCATCGGGTGCTGGACCCAGCGCCTGCCGGTCTGTTGGTGTTCAGTCGCTCCGGATGGGACTGGGTGAACGCGAAGTCGACTCGGTCGCGCCCGTTCGAGGCGTACTTGACGTAGGGACGCTGACCGGAGTGCTCGATCAGCGTGCGTGCCTTCGACCACGAGCCTCCCTCGTCGGATGACGTCGAGAACGTCGGCTGGTAGTTGCCCCCGCGCCAGAACAGCCAGAGGGGATCGCGCTCGGCGCTCAACGCGACCGGGTTCGGGTACGTGTAGCCCCTCCCGCCCGGGCTGTTGGTCGGGATCGTGCGCTCCGGCCCCCACGAGGTCACGTCCTCCGGACGGCGCGAGACGCGGTAGTACATCTGGTCTCCGCCGTGGCGGGAGTAGAAGACCATCACCCTCCCACCGGGAAGAACGTGCAGGGAGGGGTTGTCGTGGTCGTCGATCTCGAGGCCCCAGCGGACGACCGCGGTGGTGCGCCAGCGCGTGGTGTGGTCGTAGCTCGCGACCTTGACGTCGCCCTCCCGATCGATCCATCCCAGGTAGGTGCGGTTGGCGGCCCCCCGGTGGTGGACGCCGCGCGGGTCGCCGAACCAGGACCACGCGCCCCCGCCGAGCGAGCGCAGCTTGGGAGGTGCCGCGGCCGCCGGCGCCGCCAGCTCCCCGCTCGCCGCGACAAGGAGGCAGAGTCCCGCCAGGAGGAGGAGTGGCTTCAACTCCGCTCCGGAACAGTGAGCACGAGCTTGCCGAAGGCCTCGCCCTCGCCGAGCCGGGAGTAGGCCTCTCGCGCCTCGCTCAGAGCGAACTCGGCGTCGACGAGCGGGCGGACGCCCGTCGCCGCGAGCATGCGCACGAGATCGGCGAGCTCGTGGCGGGTGCCCATGGTCGAGCCGAGGATGCGCGTCTGGCGGTAGAAGACGCGGGCCAGATCGGCGGGCGGGTTGAACCCGCTCGTGGCGCCGGCCACGACGATCGCCCCGCCGGGCACGAGCGAGCGCAGCGAGTGCTTCCAGGTCGCCTCGCCGACGGTCTCGAGCACGCAGTCGACGCGCTCGGGCAGCCGCTCGCCGGCCTCGAAGGCGGCGTGGGCGCCGAGCTCGACGGCGCGCTCGCCCTTGGCCTCGTCGCGGCTCGTGACCCAGACGCGCAGGCCAGCGGCCCGCCCGAGCAGGATCGCCGCTGTGGCCACCCCGCCGCCCGCGCCCTGGACGAGCACGGTCTGACCGGGGCGCAGGCCGCTCTTGACGAACAGCATCCGGTAGGTCGTCAGGTAGGCGGTCGGCAGGCACGCGGCCTCGGCGAACGAGAGCCCGGGCGGCTTGTCGATCAGGTTGCGCGACGGCACGGCCACGAGCTCGGCGTGGGTGCCGTCGTAGCGCTCGGAGAGGATCGAGAAGTCGTCCGCGAGCGTCTCGTCCTCTGCGGAGCCGGGGGTCGAGATCACGGCGTGGACGACGACCTCGCGGCCGTCCTCGGTCACGCCCGCGGCGTCGCACCCGAGCACGACCGGGAGGCGCTCGGGATCGATGCCCACGCCGCGCAGGCTCCACAGGTCGTGGTGGTTGAGCGAGGCGGCGCGCACGCGGACGACCTCCCAGCCCTCCGGCGGCTGCGGGTCGGGGCGCTCGCCGATCTCGAGCCCGGAGAGCGGGTCCTCGGCGGAGATCGAGACGGCGGTGGCGGCGAGCATCAGAGGACCGTACCGGCCTCAGGCCGGGGTCGGCCCGGCACCGGCGAGCGCCGGGTGCCAGCCCGCGATCGCGTCGGCGATCTCCCGCGGCGCATCCTCCTGGAGGTAGTGGCCGGCGTTGAGGATCGTGGCGCTCTGATGGTTCGGGAGCGCCCGCTGGAAGCGCTCGCGCTCGCGTTCTCCGAACACCGGGTCGCCGTCGCTGAAGCAGAGCAGCGCCGGGCGCTCGCGCAGCCGCTCGAGGCCCTGCTCCACGCCTTCGAGGAACCGCCGGGCGGCGAGCAGCTCCTTCGGGAAGACGGCCACCGGCCGGCGGCTCTCGACGGTGGGAAACGGACGCCGGTAGTGGTCCATAACGGTCCGGGGCAGCCGCCCGCGCTTCACGCCGGTCGGCATCACGAGGTTCACGAACCCGTTCAGCCGGTTGATGGCGAACTGGCCGACCGGACCCCCCATCAGCTTCGAGAATCGCTCGGCGTCGCGATAGCCCTGGAGCGGCCACGCCCACGTGTTGAGGATCGCCAGCGCGGCCACGCGCTCGGGCTCCTGCGCAGCCGCGCCGAGCCCGATCGGCCCGCCCCAGTCCTGCACGACGGGCGTCCAGTCCCGCAGGTCGAGCTCTCGGACGAAGCGCGCCACCACCTCGGAGTGCTCGGCGGCGGTGTAGCCGTAGCCGGGCGGCGCCGTCGAGAGTCCGAAGCCCGGGTAGTCGAGCGCGAGGCAGCGGAAGCGGTCGCGCAGCGCGGCGATGATCTCGCGGTAGAGGAACGACCACGTCGGGTTGCCGTGCAGCATCAGCAGCGTCGGGCCCGAGCCCTCGTCGACGTAGTGCACACGCGCGCCGTCCAGGTCGACGAAGCGACTCTCGTACGGAAAGAGCCCGTCGTCGACCCAGTCCGGCCTCGTCGCCATCGGGCTCAGGCGCTCGGCAGGACGAAGAACGCGACGGCGGCGAAGTGGGCGCCCGCCGCGAGGATCACCAACACGTGGAAGATCTCGTGGTAGCCGAAGACCTTGGGGGCGGGATCCGGGCGACCGAGGGCGTAGATGACCGCGCCCGCGGTGTAGGCGCCGCCGCCACCGATCAGGAGGGTCAGGGCGCCGAGCCCGAGGCGCGAGCCGAGCTGGGGCATGGTCGCGACGGCCACCCAACCGAGCGCCACGTACGCCACCGCCACGAGCCACCTGGGGGCGTCGATCCACACCAGCTTCATGATCACCCCGGCCAGCGCCCCGCCCCAGACGATGCACAGGACGACGACGGCGAGCGTCCCCTCGAGCACGAGCATCCCGAACGGCGTGTAGGTCCCGGCGATCAGGACGAAGATCATCGAGTGGTCGAGCCGCTTCATCCAGCGCCGCGCCGCTGGTGCCCAGTCGTGGCGGTGGTACAGCCCGCTGACGCCGAACAGACCGCAGACCGCCGCCGCGTAGATCGTCGTCGCTACCCGAGGCTCTCCGGCCGGGGCGAAGACCACGAGCAGCGCCCCCAGCACGACCGAGACGAAGAACGCCCACTGGTGAGAGACGCCGCGTAGGCGAGGGCGTTCGAACAGCGGGGCGTCGGCGGCGAGAGGCGGATCGCTCATCGGCGCATGAGGCTATCGATGCGGGCCGCGGGCGCGGCGGGGACGCGCTCCCGTCTCCATCGCAGAGACGGGAGCGCTGCCACCCTTCAGCAGCTCGTGCGCGGGTCCCTCGGATCGCTCGAGCAGGAGTCCGAGCCCGCACCACCGTTGGCCACGTCGTTGCCGCGGACGCCATCGCTCGCGTCGAGGGACTCGTTGCCGGTCTGCCCGGCGAGATCGTCGTCTCCGGTGTCGCCGTTGAGCCGATCGTCGCCGCCGCCGCCCACGAGCTGGTCGTTTCCACCCCCGCCCTCGAGGCGGTCGTTCCCGGCCCCGCCGGCAGGACGTCGTTGCCGGCGCCCCCGCGGATCGGCGAGCACCATATCGAGTGTGCGCAGAGTCGGGCAGTTTCTGTTGCGACCGGCCCGCGCGACGCGCTCGGCCGAGGTCCGACCAGCGTCAGCGCAGCCCGAGCGCCGTTCCCACGCTGCGCGCGAGCTCGAACAGCGGCGCGGGGATCAGCCCGAAGAACACCGTCGCCGCGGCGCACACCAGCGCCACGCCGGTCACCGCGGGCTGGGCCTTCGCGTCGGCCTCCGGTGACCACCCGCCGACCGGCCGCACGTGCCGCGCTGCCGGCCCCGGCAGGCGGATCTCGATCGGTCCGAACCACATCGCAGCGATCACGCGCAGGTAGTAGACGAGCGAGATGATCGAGCCGACGACGATGGCCACGCCGAGCACGCCATAGCCGCCGTCGAAGCCGGCGCGGATGAGGAAGAACTTGCCCCACAGCCCGACCGTCCCCGGCAGCCCCGCCAGCGACAGCATGGCCACGGTCATGGCCAGCGCCAGCGGCGGGCTGGCCTGGCCGAGGCCCTCGAGCGAGCGCAGATCGTCGCCGTGCTCGGAGAAGCGCTCTCGGGCGACGATCACCGCGAACGCGGCGACGTTCATGAGCACGTAGATGATCAGGTAGAAGACCGTGGCCTCGAGGCCGAGCCGGGTGCCCACCACGACGCCGGCGAGCAGGTAACCGGCCTGGGCCACGCCCGACCACGCGAGCATGCGCTTGAGCGAGCGCTGGGCGATCGCCCCGACGTTTCCGATGACGATCGTGGCGATGGCCAGGGTGGCCAGCGCGGGCGCCCACTGGGGCTGGGCGGCGGGTACCGCGTCGAGGAAGAAGCGCAGGATGATCACGAACGCGGCGGCCTTGGTCGCCACGGCCATGAAGGTCGTCACCGGGGTCGGCGCACCCTGGTAGACGTCGGGCGTCCACTGGTGGAAGGGTGCGACCGAGGCCTTGAAGGCCAGCCCGGTGACGGTCAGGGCGATCCCGGTGAGAAACAGCGGGTCGGTGGCCAGGCTCGCGCGGCCGACCGCGCGGGAGATCGCCGAGAAGTCGGTCGCACCGGTGGCGCCGTAGACGAGCGCCAGCCCGTAGAGCAGCGTGGCCGAGCCGAGCGAGCCGATGACCAGGTACTTGAGCCCGGACTCGAGCGACTCGCGCCGGCGCAGCTCGGTCGCGCAGAGGACGTAGAGCGGGATCGACAGCAGCTCGAGGCCGAGGAAGAAGGTGACGAGGTTCGCGGCCCCGCCGAGCAGGATCATTCCGGCGATCGAGCCGAGCAGGAGGGTCATGTACTCGCCCGGGCCGGCCTCGCTCAGGGCGTGAGCCTTGAGCGACAGGGCGATCGTGGCCAGACCGGCGGCAGCGACGATGAGGACGAGGACGAGGGTCAGCGTGTCGAATACGACCGCACCCGCGACGAGCGGCTTGGTCGGACCCGGATTCCAGGTCCAGATGGCCAGCCCGATGGCGGCGAGCAGCGAGACCGCGGCGAGGGCGGGCACGACGACGCGCTGGACGAGCGCGGCGCGGGCCAGGCTGGCCATGAGCACGACGATCGTGCCGACCACCACGGCGACGAGCGGAGACAGCGCCTTCGCGTCGATCGCGGGTCCGGAGACGGCGGCGAGGGTGGTGGTCACGGAAGGCGCTCCCCGCCGGGCCGCGACGGCGAGCGCACGGGCGGCTCTCCGGGAACGGTGGCTCCGCTGGGAGTGACGCCTCCGGGCGGTCGCGCCTCAGCGTCGCTCGTGCCGCCGGCGAGCGCCCGTGCCTCGCCGATACGCGCCGTCGTGTCCTGTTCGCTGCGGGCCAGCACGAGCTGCGGATAGACCCCGAGCCCGAGGATCACGACCACCAGCGGGACGATGCCGGCTAGGTCGACCCGCCCGATCTCCCGCGAGGCGACCTCGGGTCCCGGGCGGTTGTGCATCGCCTTTTGGAAGAACCGGATCATGTAGACCGCGGCGAGCACGACTCCGGCGCTGGCCACGAGCCCGTAGACGATCTTGTCCTCAAAGGCGCCGAACAGGATCAGCAGCTCGCCGACGAAGTTGGGCGAGCCGGGCATGGCCAGGGTGGCCAGCGAGACGATCAGGAACAGCGCCGCGAGCACGGGCGCGCGCATGGCGATCCCGCCCATCCGCGCGAGCGACTCCGAGCCCCCGGCCCGCCCGGCGAGCGACCCGATGATCAGGAACAGTGCCGCGGCCACGAGACCGTGGGTGACCATCTGGAAGACGGCACCCTGGGCGCCCTTGTCGTCGAGGGCGAAGATCCCGAGCACGATGAAGCCGAGCTGGGCGATCGACGAGTAGCCGACCACGAGCCGAGCGTCGTCCTGGGAGAAGGCGAGGATCGAGCCGTAGAGGATCGAGAACACCGCGATGACCAGCATCAGCTCCTGGAGGGCGACCGCGGCGTCGGGCAGGATCGGCAGGACGACGCGCAGGAAGCCGTAGACCCCGACCTTGGAGAGCACGGCCGAGAGCAGCACGAGCACTGGCAGCGGCGCCGCGCGGTAGGCGGCCGGCAGCCAGCCGTGGAAGGGAAAGAGCGGCGCCTTGACCAGAAAGGCGGCGGCAAAGGCGAGGAAGATCGGGATCTGCGCGCCCTCGGGCAGCGTGCGCTGGGCGAGCTCCGGCAGGGCGAAGGAGATCTGGCCGCCCTCGGGCGTGGAGAGGACGCCGAGCGCGACGGCCGCCGCCAGCATGAGCAGCGAGCCGACGAGCGTGTAGATGACGAAGGTGGTGGTCGCCGCGACCCGCTCGCGCCCGCCCCACTGCCCGATCAGGAAGTAGAATGGGATCAGCATGAGGTCGAAGAAGACGACGAACAGGGCGAGGTCCTGGGCCACGAAGGCACCGAGGACCGCCGTCTCGGCCAGCCCCATGTGGAAGAAGAAGAGCCGCGGGCGCTCGAACGCGCGGTCGGCCGGGCGCAGGGCCGCTACCAACGTGGCCGCCAGCCACAGCAGCGCGGTCAGCGCGACCAGGAACAGGCTGAGCCCGTCGACGCCGAGCGAGAAGCGAATGCCCAGCGCGGGGATCCACGGCTCGTCGGTGACGTAGCGCAACCCCGAGCCGCCGGGCGCGAAGTCGGCGATCATGAAGATCACGTAGGCGAAGGTCGCGACGCTGGCGGCGAGCGCGAGCCAGCGCGCCGCCCGCGGCGGCACGAGCAGGCCGATCAGCCCGACCGCGAACGGGATGGCGATGAAGATCGAGAGCGGGATGTCGAGCACGGGCACGGCTCAGCCGCTCGCGATCAGGAAGTAGAGGGCCAGAGCGCAAACGCCGACGACCAGCAGCAGCGCGTAGGCGCGCAGGTAGCCCGTCTGGA
>JBBSNG010000034.1:0-14288 GCA_038232755.1 Solirubrobacterales bacterium
AGATCTCGTCGGCGCCCCAGTCCTCCGCGTACTCGAAGGGGACGTTCCAGAGAATGCCGCCGTCGGCGTAGAGGTCGCCGTCGAGCTCGATCAGGGGATGGAGAAGCGGGATCGTGTAGCCGATCCGGCTCACCGTGCGAAAGCGATCGACGTCCGACTCGGTCCGGTTTCCCCGCAGCTCCTCACGGCCGGCGGAGAGATTCGCCACGACGAAGGTCAGCTCGGTCTCCGAGTCGAAGCAGTGGTCGAAGTCGACCCGGCTCTCGACGAGGTCCGTGAGCCCGTTCATCGAGAACAGCGAGTTGCCGAGCAGGGCGTTACGGCGCAGCGAGGGCTTGAGGATCCGTGGCAGCGAGACCGTCCGCGACCAGAACTCCCACAGCACCTCGGCGCCCGCCGTGGCGTACACGAGCGAGTTACAGACGCCGATCGATGAGCCCACGATCAGGTCGGGCTCGATGCCCTCCTCGTCGAGGCGGCGCAGGCAGCCCGCCTGGTAGGCGCCGCGCGAGCCGCCGCCCGCGAGGATGAACGCTGTCCTGCGGCCCTGCGGCAAGGCGCCTCAGCCCTCTGAGTCGAGGCTGTGATGCTGGTTGTGCAGCCCCTCGAAGTGGCGCTGGCAGTCGAGACAGCGCACGGCCTCGGGCATGGCGGCGAGGCGGGCCGGCGGGATCTCCGCCTCGCAGTTCACGCACCGGCCGTAGCGTCCTTCGGCGAGCGCGTGACGGGCTTCGTCGATCCGCCGTTCCTCCTCCGCGAGGAAGAGCTCGGTGGTGACCTCGAGCTCGCGCTCGTGAGTCTCGGTCCCTTCGTCGCCGGGGTGGTTGGAGACATGGCTGGGCTCCCCGGAGAGCCCTCCGTCGCTCTCGTGGCGCATCGCGGCGCGCGTACGCCGCAGCTCCTCGAGGCGCTCGTCGAGCGCCGTCTCGATGCTCTGTGGGTCAAGCTCGGCCATCTCGTCCCCGTCCCTTTCTTCTCGGGGCGGGAGTATGTCGCGTCCGAGCGCCGGCCGCCACCCCGCGCCCCGAGGCGTCCGACCCCGAGCTGTAGGCTGCCCGGCCGATGCCACCGGTCGCCGTCGTCTCCGACACCACGCACTACCTGCCCCGCCAGCTCGTCGAGGCCGCGGGCGTCACCCTGGTCTCGCTCTACGTCAACTTCGACGGCACCCGCACCGAGCGCGAGGGGGCGATGACCGACTTCGACGGGTTCTACGACGAGCTGCGCGGTTCGACCGACCGCCTCCCGACCACGTCACAGCCCTCGGTGGGGGACTTCGTGGCCGCCTACGAGCCGCTGCTGGCCGAGGGCCGCGACATCGCCTCGATTCACCTCTCCGAAGGCCTGTCCGGGACCTGCGCCTCGGCCCGTCAGGCCGCCGACGCGCTGAAGCGGGAGGGCAAGGGTGGCGAGCGGGTACGGGTGGTCGACTCCAGCTCGGCCTGCGGCGGGTTCGGGATGATGGTGCTGGCCGCCGCCCGCTGCGCGGCCACGGGCGCCGACCTCGACTCGGTCCTCGAGCATGCGCGTCAGGCGCGGCGGGAGAGCAAGATGTGGTTCGCGATCGACACGCTCGAGTACCTGAAGCGCGGCGGGCGTATCGGAGGCGTCAGCGCCTGGGTCGGCTCGACGCTCAAGATCAAGCCGATCCTCACCGTGGAGTCCGAGATCACGCCGGTCGAGCGCGTGCGCACGAGCGCGCGGGCGTTCGAACGACTCGTCGACTACGCCCGCCAGCGCCACGCCTCGCGCGCCGACGCGTGGGTGGTCCAGCACATCCAGTCGCCCGACCAGGCCGAGCTGCTGATCGAGCGCTGCCGCGAGATCTTCGATCGCGAACCGCTCTTCGTCTCCGAGGTCGGGCCGGTCATCGGCGCCCACATCGGGCCGGGACTGCTCGGCGTCGGGTCGCTGCCCGAGCGCTACCTGGTCTGAGCCGGCCCCAGGGCGGCGAGCGCGAGGCGCGGCCGTGCGCTTAGCGGCGGAAGAGCCCGATCGCCGCGGCCACGCCGCCGCCGACCAGGAAGCCCGCGGCGACCGCTCCGATCACGACCGCCCGGCGGTTGCGCCGCAGCGGCGCGCGCCAGTCGCTGAGCTCGTTGACCTTGCCCTGGAGATCGACGAGCGAGTAGCGGAGCTCTTCGCGCGTGGCCTCGACCGAGGCGCGGATCTCCTCTGGAGTGCGGGTGCGGGCGGGGGGCGATGTCATCTAGTGCCTCACCTCCTCGATGGCGGCGCGGGTCTTGCGGGCCTCTTCGATCGCGAGCTCCGGCGTGGGCGGCGTACCGCGGCGGAAGAAGCGCAGGGCGAGGAATCCCGAGATCGCGCCGAGCACGAGCAGGAGCACGGTCGTGATGAAGAACCCGAGCCAGATCCCTATGGCGATGTTCCCACTGATCGCGTCGGCGATGAGCCACGCGATGCCGTGCAGGAAGAAGATCAGGGCGAGGAAGGCGAAGACGCCGGCGATGGCGGCTGCGGCCGCGCCTCCGCCGAGGCGCTTGGCCTTGACGGTGAGCTCGGCCTTGGCGAGCTCGATCTCCTCGCGGACGAGCAGCGACGCCTTCTGAGAGACGTCGCCGACGATGTCGCCGACGGACTTCTCCGCGTCGGTGGGGGGACGGGGGCCGTCGCTGGTCACCGGTTGCCTCCGAGCGCTCCGAGTATTCGGGCGAAGACCAGTCCGACGGCGAAGGCTCCACCGACCAGCACCTCCGGGCGCGACTCGATGAGGGCCTCGACCCCGGACGCGGTCGCGCCGGCCCGATCGGCGAGACCGGGCTCGGCGGCGCCGGCCTCGTCGTGCGGGCCGGCGTGGGTCTCGGCGCCGTAGGCGGCCGGCACGGCGGCGGGGTCCGGCGAGGCCGCGGCCGAGCCGAGGGTCTCGGCATCGGTTCGCTCGGCCGTGGCGTTCACACCGGCGGTGGCGGAGTCCCCGGGCGCGCCGGTCTCGGCGGCCGCACCGTGCGGGGCGGATGCGCCCGGGCCCTCGGCATCGATCCCCGCCGCGGCCGGATCGCCCGCTGACGCCGACGCCTCGACGAAATCGTCACTGGGGCCGGACGAGGGCGCGGGGCTGTCCGCCTCGGCGACGACCGGCTCGTCGCCGGGCGCGGGCCTGGCCAGCGGGTCGCCGCCGACCGGCGGGTCTGAGCCAGCCGGTTCGTCGAGCGGCGTGGCCGCCGTGGTCGGCTGGTCGACCGGCGTGGCGACGGCCCCCGGTTCGTCGACCTCGGCGAGAGGCGCAACGGAAGCGTGCGTGTCCGTCACGGGCGGGGGCGCTCCGTCCGGGGTCTCGGCCGCCGTGTCGCCGCCGGCGTTCGCGCCCGCCGACTCGTCCTCCGGGTCTTCTTTCTTACGCTTCTTGCGACCGAAAGCCATGGCTACTCCGGGGGATCCTCGTTGAACACTCGACGCCAGATCCCGGCGGCCACCTTGGCGGCGGCGAGTGAGCTCAGCGCTCCCATCGCCGCGACCAGACCGCTCCACGCCAGGCGCTTGGTGACGTCATCCCTCATTGCCGCGGCAGTAAACCACGTCCGGCGGGGGCGGGCGCCCCGGGAGCCTCGAGCCCGCCGCAGACCGTCTCGACGACAAGTCCCTTGGCCCGCTCGTACTCCTGGTCGGTCCGAGGAAGCAGGCCGAAGATCCATCCCGACAGGAGCTGCTCGATCGCCCCGTAGAAGCACATGGCCGCGAAGCGGGCGTCGATGTCGGGCTTGAACGCACCCTCGCGGCTCGCGGCCTCGACGATCAGGGCGATCCGGTCGTAGGCCTTGTTGATGTGCTCGAGGTGCTCGCGCCCGAAGGAGTGCGCCGCGCGCGTGACCTCGACGATGATGACCTTCATGACGTCCGGCGAGTGGCGGTAGGAGTCGATGATGAAGGCGGCCACGAGCTCGAGCTTCTCCCGCGCGCTCGCCTCGCTGCGGTCGATCGCCTCGATGGCGTCGAGCATGAGCTGCCAGCGCTCCACGAAGAGGGTGTCGAGGATCTCCTCCTTCGACCCGAAGTAGTGGTAGACGAGCCCGTAGGCCACGCCGGCCTCATGGGCGACGTCGGAGACGCGACAGGAGTGAAAGCCGCGGTGGGCGAACACCCGGACCGCCGCGTCGAGGATGACCCGCCGCTTGTCGACCGGCTCGGCGCGGGTCGCTCGAGAGCGCCGGCGCGGCTTGCGCGCGGTGCCTCGTGCCCCATCGTCGGCGGGAGTGCTCTCGCCCTCCCTGGACCCGGCTCGACCTCGGGGAGTGGCCGCCATCAGGCCGCGGCTCCGGCGGGCCAGCGGTAGGCCTCCTCGACCCGCCCGGCGAGGCTCGGCAGGCGCTCACGCACCTCGCTCTGGCGCGCTGGGTCGAGATCCGCGCAGACGAAGGTCTCCTCGACCCCGGCGAGCGCGTCGGGGGCGCGGGCGAGCACCTCACCCCAGGGGTCGACGATCATCGAGGCGCCGAAGCTCTCCTTGCCGGGGAGCCATTCGCCGACCTGTCCGGCGGCGATGACGAAGGCCTGATTCTCGACCGCGCGGGCGCGCACCAGCAGGTCCCAGTGGGCGATGCCGGTCGGCTTGGTGAACGCGGATGGAACGGTGAGCACGCGGGCGCCGCGCACCGCGAGGATCCGGTAGAGCTCGGGAAAGCGGATGTCGTAACAGACGCTCAGCCCGAGCGCCACCCCTCCCACCTCGGACAGGACGATCTCCTCGCCCGGCTCCTCGGTGGCCGACTCGCGGTACTCGACTCCGTCGACGACGACGTCGAAGAGGTGGATCTTGCGGTAGACGGCGCGGGCCTCGCCATCGGGTCCGACGTGGACCGAGGTGTTCGACAGGCGCTCGCGGCCGGGCCGGCGCTCGGCGATCGAGCCCGCCACGAGATCGATCGAGAGCTCCCGGGCGGTCTCCTGCGCCCAGGTGATCGACGGGCCGTCCAGAGGCTCGGCGCCGGCGCGCATCTGCTCCTCGGTGCCGAGCAGGTTGAACTTCTCGGGCAGGACGACGAGCTCGGCTCCGTCCGCGGCGGCGGCTCGGGTCAGCCGGTCGGCGACGGCCAGGTTGCGGCCCTTGTCAGCCCTGGAGTTGAGTTGGACGGCCCCCGCTCGCACATGTCCTCCCCGAAGCCGTGAGGCCGTTGTTAGCCCCCGGCCGCGCCGGCCGGCGGTTGACTGACTGGTCAGTCTGATCGTATCGGGCGGCGGTGCGCCGGTGCGGCTCATGTGCTTCGCTGCCTCGCCTAGTGAGCTCTCTTCCGGCCCGCGGTGCAGCGGTGCGAGCGCTCGGGCTCGCGCTTCCGCCCGCCCGCATGAAGCTCTGGCGTGGCGGGCGAGCGCTGAAGCGGTGGCGCTACGTGGGCGTGTACGCGCCGGACCTGATGGCCTGCATCGCCGAGGCTCACGTCGGCCTGCTCGGCCAGCGCTTCTGGGCCGTGGCGGAGCCCGACGGGCGTCTCCTCGCGGGCCGGGCGCAGCTCGGATCCGGCGGGGTCGAGCTGACGGCCGACCGCGTGCGCGTGCGCGCGAGATCCGGTCGCGGCGCGGTCGCCGGGTCGGTCGCCGGGGCCTCGGTGGAGATCGACCTGACGCTGCACGAAGACGGCGGCGCCGCGGTCGAGAGCGTCTCGCCGAGCGGGTCGCGCGGGTACGTCTGGACCAGGAAGCTCGCGGGAGCGCGAGTCGACGGATCGGTGGTCCTCGACGGATCGTCCCGCTCTCTGGCGGCCGAGGCGGTCGTGGACGACACCGCCGGCTACCACCCTCGCCACACGGCGTGGTGCTGGTCGGCGGGAGTCGGTCGGACGGCCGGTGGCGAGCGGGTCGGCTGGAACCTGGTCGAGGGGATCAACGACGCCCCGGAGAACAGCGAGCGCACGGTCTGGGTCGACGGCAGGCCGAGCGAGGTCTCTCCCGTGAGCTTCGACGCGGACCTGCGCCGGATCCGGTTCGCCGGCGCCGGCGAGCTGACCTTTCGCCCGTGGGCGACCCTGGCTCACCACACGCGGCTCGGCCTCGTGCGCAGCGACTACCGTCAGCCGTTCGGAGTCTTCACAGGCGAGCTTCCGGGCGGGCTCGTGCTCTCCGAGGGCTTCGGCGTGACCGAGCGCCACGAGGCGTGGTGGTGAACGCGGCGATCAACCGAGGAAGCTGCCCGTCGCCCCCTCGGCCTGACCGGCGACCGCGCCGGACGTCCTCAGCTCCTCGCGCTCGTCCTCGGAGTACCCAGCCTCGGTCAGCACCGCATCGGTGTGCTCGCCGAGCGCAGGGCCCGGCCCGGCGGGCCCGCCGGGAGTGCGAGCGAACTTGATCGGCACGCCGAGCAGCGAGACCGGGCCGGCCCCCGGCTGCTCGATCTCGACCACCATCTCGCGCGCGCGCGCTAGCTCGGAGCCGAGCGCCTCGTCGAGGCCGAGCACGGGCTCGAGGCAACAGTCGTGCTCGGCGGCGAAGTCCTCCCACTCGGCGCGGGTCCGCGCGGCGAAGATGCGCTCGACCTCGGCGTGGGTCTCCGAGCCCGGCGGCTCGAACTGGCGATCGATCAGATCGTCACGGTCGACCCCGCGGCACCAGGCCTGCCAGAACTTGGGCTCGAGGGCTCCGAGGGTCACGTCGCCGTCGGCGCAGGCGTACGGGCGGTAACAGACCAGGCCGCCGGCCAGCTCGAGGTGGCCGCGCTCGGGCACTTGCCCGTCGCAGAGGTGACGCGCGACCACGAGGGCGAGCCACGACATCGCCCCGTCGGCCATCGAGACGTCGACGAGCTGGCCCTCGCCTGAGCGCTCGCGCTCGCGCAGCGCGGCGAGGATGCCGAACGCGGCCATGAGCGCGCCGCCGCCGAGGTCGGCGATCTGCCCCGCGGCCTGAACGGGCGGGCCGCCGGGCTCTCCGCTCAACCCGAGCAGCCCGACGAGGCCGAGGTAGTTCATGTCGTGCCCGGCGCGGTCGCGGTACGGGCCGTCCTGGCCGTAGCCGGTGATCGCGCAGTAGACGAGCCCCGAGTTCTCCTGGCGCAGGCGCTCGTAGCCGACTCCGAGGCGATCGAGCACACCGGGCCGGAAGGACTCGAGCACCACGTCGTACTCGCGCACGAGGCGCAGCAGGACGTCCCGGCCCGCCTGCTCGCGCAGGTTGATCCGGATCGAGCGCTTGCCGCGGTTGAGGGCGAGGAACAGCGCCGAGCTCGCCGAGCGCTGCGCGCCCTCGTAGCGCGGCTCGGCCCACCGGACGTAGTCGCCCATCCCGGTGTCCTCGACCTTGAGCACCTCAGCCCCGAGGTCAGCGAGCAGGAGCGAGCAGAAGCCGCCGGGGAGCAGGCGCGAGAGGTCGAGAACTCGTACTCCGGCCAGCGGTCCACCGGCGCTCATGGGAGTCCTGGCGCGTGTCGGCGCAGCATGTCCGCGCGGGCCTACGGAGCGGTCGGCGCGGCGACCGGAGGCGAGGCCTCCTCGGCACCCAGCGCCGTCATTCCCAGCGCGGCGGCGCCCAGCGCGGTGCCGGTGACGAGCGCGGCGGAGACCGGGCCGAGGTAGCCACGGCTGCCGGCGGCCAGTCCCGCGAGGGCGTCGGCCACGTCGCAGGCGACGCCGATCTGCAGCCAGACCGAGCGTGATTGCCCCTCGCTGAGCACCGTGCCCGCGGCGAGCGCGACGTCGCGGGCCCCGAACAGGCGCGCGAGGTAGGGAAGCTGCGGGTTGGCCCGGGCGTCGAGACCGAAGATCCGGCCCGCGACCCGCGGGGTCAGCCAGGAGCTGAGCCCGATCGCGAGGCGCAGCCCCACGAGGGCTTGAGCGGGTTGGGAGCTGGACACCGGGCCATCGTACGCGGCGGCGGGCGCACGTGTCCTCTCAACCCCGCGGGTGCCTGGAAGAATGCCTCCGGGCGAGATCCAGACTCATCGACAACGATGCAGGGGTTGCGACCGACCCCTACTACTTCAACGTCGCCGTCCTGAGCAACGGTTAGACACTTGGACCGAGCGCGACCGGTGAGCCGTCAGGCGAGCCGGTCGCGCCTCGGCGTTCCCAGCCGCTCCCGCGCCTCGGCCACGCTCGCCACCCGGCGTCCCGCCGCCTCGGTCATGACCCGCGCCTGGGCCACCAGCTCGCCGTTCGACCGGGCCATCTCGCCGCTCGGCAGGTAGAAGTTGTCCTCGAGCCCGACGCGCACGTTGCCGCCAAGCGCGAGCGCTGCCGAGATCAGCGTCCACTGATTGCGCGAGACGCCGATCAACCCCCAGTTGTTGGGACCGTCGGGCCCTCCGGGCACCTCGCTCGCCATGTGCGCGAGGTTGCGCGCCGTCGCGCGGATGCCGCCGGTCACCCCCATCACGCACGAGACCTGAAGCGGCTCGCCCAGCAGCCCCATGTCGATCAGCGGATCGAGGTTGGCCAGGTGCCCAGAGTCGAAGCACTCGTGCTCGGGTCGGATCCCGAGCTCGTTCATGGTCTCGACGAAGGTGGTGATGGTCTCGAAGGAGTTCTCGAACACCGCCTGGAAGACGAAGCCCTTGCGCCGGCGCGAGTACTTGGCGTAGTTCATCGAGCCCATGTTCAGCGCGGCCACGTCGGGGCGGAGCTCGCGCAGGTAGGCGATCCGCTTCTCGATCGGCACGCCGAGCGCGCCGGTCGAGTAGTTGACGATCACGTCGTCGACGGCGCCGCGGATGGCCTCGGTGATCGCGCGGAAGTCCTCGACCTCGTACGAGGGAACGCCGTCGGGCGTGCGCGCGTGGATGTGGATCATCGCCGCGCCGGCCTCGACCGCGCGGCGGGCCTCGGCCGCGTACTCCTCGGGCGTATAGGGGATCGCCGGGCACTGGTCGCGGTTGGCCACCGCGCCGGAGATCGAGTTGGTGAGGATGACGGGATCGGAGAGGCTCACACCGGCATCACCCCGTGTCGCTTCCACGGCCGCTCAACCCGCTTCGTCGCCGCCATCTCGAACGCGCGGATCACCGTGGCGCGCGTCTCGCGCGGGTCGATCACGTCGTCGATCAGCGCGTTGCCCGCGGCGATGTAGGGATCGATGACCTTGCGAAAGCCCTCGACGAGCTCGGCGCGCTTGGCTTCGGGGTCCTCGGCCTCCTCGACCTGGCGGCGGAAGACGATGTTGACCGCGCCCTCCGCCCCCATGACCGAGATCTCCGCACTCGGCCAGGCCACGATCAGGTCGGGTTCGTACGCCTTGCCGCACATCACGTAGTAACCCGCCCCGTAGGCCTTGCGCAACACCACCGTCACCTTGGGGACGGTCGCACGCGAGACCGCGTAGAGCATCTTCGCGCCGTGGCGGATGATCCCGGCCTGTTCGACCTTCGTCCCGACCATGAAGCCGGGAACGTCCTGGAGGAAGAGCAGCGGTATCCCGAACGCGTCGCACAGGTTGACGAAGCGCGCAGCCTTGTCGGCCGAGTCGTTCTCGAGGATGCCCCCGAGCTGCCTGGGCTGCGAGGCGACGATCCCCACCGGCCGCCCGCCCATGCGCGCCAGGCAGGTGATGATCGTCTTCGCGAACTGCGGCTTCAGGTCGAACCACTCGCCGTCGTCGACGAGCCGGCGGATGACCTCGTACATGTCGTAGGGCTTGCGGTTCGACTCGGGCAGGACGTCGAGCAGCTCCTCGTCGGCGCGGTCGGGCGGATCGCTCGGCGGGCGCAGCGGCGGCGGGGCCTCGCAGTGCGAGGGAAAGAAGGAGAGGTAGGCCCTGATGGCCTCGATGCACTCCTCGTCGGAGCCCACCTCGAGGTCGGCCACGCCCGAGCGGCGGCAGTGCACGCGCGAGCCGCCGAGCTCCTCCTGAGTCACATCCTCGCCGGTCACCGCTCGGACGAGGTGCGGTCCGGCCAGCGCCATCGATCCTCGCCCCTTGACCATCGGCACGAAGTCGGCGAGGGCGGGGATGTAGGCGGTGCCGGCCGCACACGGTCCCATGAGCGCGGCGACCTGCGGAACGACGCCGCTCATCGTCACCTCCTCGCGGAAGAGGTGCCCGGAGCCCGCGAACAGCGAGCCGACCGCCTCCTGGATCCGCGCTCCGGCGGAGTCGAGCAGCCAGATCATCGGGATGCGCTTGGTCAGCGCGAGCTCGCGCACCCGGGAGACCTTGAGCTCGCCGGTCATTCCCATCGAGCCGGCCATGACCGTGAAGTCGTAGGCGACCACGGCCACGAACCGCCCGTCGACCTTCCCGTAGCCGGTGACCACGCCGTCGGCCGGCGCCTCGACCCCTTCCATGGCGCGCTGCGAGAAGTGCGGGCGCCCGTGCAGGCCGAGCTCGACGAACGTGCCCTCGTCGATGAGCAGGGCGAGGCGCTCGCGCGCGGTCAGCTTGTCGCGCCCGTGCTGCTTGGCGACCTTCTCGGAACCGCCCCCGGCGCGGGCGACTTCGCGGCGCTCCTCGAGGTCCTCCACGAGCGAGCGCAGCGCCGGTCGCGGCTGGGCCTCGACGATCGAGAGGTCCCGCTCGCGATCGGCGGCCGTGCTCACCTTCCCCTCCACTCCGGCTCGCGCTTCTCGAAGAAGGCCGTCACCCCCTCGACGATGTCCTCGGTCGAGGTCGCCAGCGAAAGCTGCGCACGCAGGTAGTCGAGCGCGTCGGCGAAGCTCATGTCCATCTGGCGGAACATCGCGTCCTTGCCGAGCCGCATGATCAACGGAGACTTGGCTGCGAGCATCTGCGCCCACTCGTCGACCGCGGCGTCGAGCTGCTTGTCGGGCACGACCTTGTTGACGATGTCGGCATCGAGCGCCTCGGCGGCCGAGAGCCGGCGCCCGAGCAGCAGCATCTCGTTGGTCTTCTTGCGCGGGACGTTGCGGTAGATCAGCGCCATGATCATGAACGGGAAGGCGCCGACGTTGATCTCGGGCGTGGCGAAGGTCGCCGACTCCGAGGCCACGATCAGGTCGCAGGCCATGGCGATGCCGAGCGAGCCGGCTAGCACGTGACCGCCGGCCTTGACGATCGTCGGCTTGCCGAGCTCGCCGATCAGGCGGAACAGGCGCGGAAAGCGCTCGGTGCCGAGGTGGCGGTGCACCAGCGGCACGTCGTTCGCGAAGCCGCCGAGGTTGGCGCCCGACGAGAAGACCTTCTCGTGCGATGAGGCGAGCACCACGCAGCGGACGCCGTCGTCGTCGCGGGCGGCCTCGAAGGCGTTGATGAGCTCGCCCAGCAGTTCGTCCGAGAGCGCGTTGCGAGTCTCAGGCTGGTCGAGGGTGATCGTGGCCACGCCGGTCTCGGCAGGCTCGTAGCGGATGGTGGAGTAGGTCAAGCGCTCTGCACTCTGACGGACTGCGCGCGGCCGCGTCGACATCGTGTCGGGGGCTCACTCCCGCGTCGCCGCTCGGGCCTGTTGGCACTCTGCCAGTAAGCGCGCCCTCATGTCGGCCGCTGCGGTAGCTTCCGGTTCTCAAAGCCGCCTTCGAGGGAGGAACGCACCGCCATGACCAGCCCCGTCTCCCCGGCCGCCGACGCGGTCGTCAAGCCCGACCACGCCGCGAGCCGCAGCCACTTCATCTTCACCGACGAGCACGACCAGCTGCGCGAATCGATCCGCGCGTTCGTCCTGCGTGAGCTCGCCCCGCACGCCGAGGAATGGGAGGAGACGACCTTTCCCGACTGGGTCTTTCACCGCATGGGCGAGCTCGGCTTCCTCGGGCTCTCCTACCCGGAGGAGTACGGCGGGCAGGGCGGCGACTACTTCGCCAGCCTCGTGCTCGCCGAGGAGATGTCGTTCGTCGGCAGTGGCGGCGTGGGCATGGGGGTCGCCGTGCACACCGACATGGCGACCCCGCCGATCCACCTGTTCGGCTCCGAGGAGCAGAAGCAGCGCTACCTCGTCCCCTCGATCGCCGGCGAGAAGATCTCCTGCCTGGGGATCACCGAGCCCGACGCCGGCTCCGACGTGTCGGGGATCAAGACGCGCGCCGTGCGCGACGGCGACGGGTGGGTCATCAACGGCTCGAAGACCTACATCACCAACGGCCACCGCGCCGACTACATCGTGCTCGTCACGAAGACCGACCCCGACGCGGGCTACGACGGCTTCACGCTGTTCCTGGTCGACATGGACCTGCCGGGCGTGGTGCGCGAGAAGAAGCTCGAGAAGCTCGGCATGCACTCCTCGGACACCGCGCTGCTCGCCTTCTCCGACGTTCGGGTGCCCGCCGACGCCGTCCTCGGCCAGGAGGGCAAGGGCTTCTACCACATCATGTGGGAGCTCCAGGGCGAGCGCCTGATCGGCGCGGCGGGGTCGGTGGCGGGCGCGGAGCGGACCTTTGAGAAGACGCTTCAGTACGCGCAGGAGCGCACCGCCTTCGGCCGCCCGATCGGGAAGTTCCAGGCCATCCGCCACAAGTTCGCCGAGATGGCCACGAAGATCGAGACGGCGCGCCAGATGGTGTACACGACGGCGTGGCGGTTCAACAACGGCGAGTACCCGGTCCGCGAGATCACCATGGCCAAGCTCTACGCCTCCCGGATCGCGGTGGAGGTCGCGGACGAGTGCATCCAGATCCACGGCGGCGCGGGCTACATGAAGGAGTACGGGATCGAGCGCGCGTGGCGGGACCTAAGGCTGAACCGGATCGGCGCGGGCAGCGACGAGATCATGCTCGACGTGATCGGGCGGTCTTACGGGATCTGAGGCGAGCGCCTCTACTCCCCGACCGACCAGAGCTCGACCTCGAGCCCCGGCATGGGGAAGTCCTTCGGGTTGCCGGTGGCCAGGCGGGCGCCGACTCCCATCGCCGCCGCGGCGATCAGGCAGTCAGCCTGACTCAGGGTCACCCCCCGCTGCGAGAAGTCTCGCCGCCAGGCTCCGGCACGCTCGGCCTCGGCTAGCCCGAGCGGGGCCAGGCGGAGCCCGTTCAGCAGGTTTCGAACGCTCGGCTCCTCGCCGCCGCGAAGGCCTCGAAAGATCTCCTCGACATTGATCGTGGATACCCACGGGACGACCTCGGACCGGCGTAGCGCGAGCACCCTCTCGCCCGCCGGCCGTCCGCGTAGAGCGTCGATCAGGACCGTGGTGTCGAGCAGAAGGGGCGCGGCGACCTACCCGACGCGGCGCGGGTCGCCATGGCGCTGGGCTCGGACCCAGCCGGCCGGGTCGGCGTCCCAATCGTGCCCGGCGTCCTCGATCGCCCCGAGCGCCGCCTCGATGGCGTCCCATCGACGCTCGTCCTCGAGCGCGTGGCGCACGGTCTCGGCGACGAAGGCACTGCGACGCCGACGCCCGACCCTGCGATCGAGCTGGGCGATCAGCTCGTCATCAAGGCTTATGTGTAGACGCATGGCCATACGCTAACACACGGCAGGACCACCGCCGATGCAACTGATCGCCGCGCGGCTCGACCGAGCCTCAAGCTTGACGCGGCGCATTAGCGAGCCGCAAGCCGGACGGCGCGCGTTAGAGTCCGAGCCGCCCAGCGATCCGGTCGCCAAGGAGGAGACGATGGCCGCAGGCGGATCCCTCAAGATGAGCCCCAAGCCCCTCGCGCCCACCATCGAGCCGATCGCCCGTGGGGTCTGGCTCATGCGCGGCGGTCTTCCGAAGCGCACCATGAACGTCTACCTGCTCGTGGACGACGGCGAGGTGACGATGTTCGACGCGGGGATCGCGGACATGGCGAAGCCGCTCGGCGAGGTGGCCGAGCGCATGGGAGGGCTCAAGCGCATCGTCCTCAGCCACTCCCACGCCGACCATCGCGGCGCGGCGCCGAAGCTCGGGGCGCCGGTGCTCTGCCACCCCGACGAGGTCGCCGACGCCGAGGGCGACGGCGGTTACCACTACTTCGACCTCTCCAGGCTCGAGTCGCCGGTGATGCGCAGCGCCTACCCCCACCTGCTCAAGCTCTGGGACGGCGGGCCGGTGTCGGTCGCCGGCACCCTCTCCGAGGGCGACGAGGTCGCGGGCTTCGAGGTGCTCCACACCCCGGGCCACTGCCTCGGCCACATCGCCCTGTGGCGCGAACGCGACCGGGTCCTGATCGCCGGGGACGTCCTCAACACGCAGCACTCGCTCCTCCAGTTCCCCCGTGGGCTGCGCGAACCGCTCGCCGTCTTCACCCCGGACGTCGAGGAGAACCGCCGTTCCATCCGGCGCCTCGGCGAGCTCCAGCCTCGCGTCGTGGCCGTCGGGCACGGTCCGGTGTGGACCGACACGGCGGCGTTCGTGTCGTTCTGCCGCTCCGTCTGAGCCCTCAGGGGTCGACGAGGACGACCTTGCCGTCGCCCGCCCCGGCGATCGCGAGGCGACCCGTGCTCTCGTCGACGGCGATCGCGAGCGGGGTCTGCGTCGAGGC
>JBBSNG010000035.1:0-14196 GCA_038232755.1 Solirubrobacterales bacterium
GCGCCGGCGACCGCCGCGTCGGCCACGAACTTACTGGCCTGGGCACTCCCGGCAAAGGCGAGGCCGGCCGCCACGGTGACGATCCAATCGCGGCCGTGGAGGTGCCGGCGCAGCGCGTAGGGACCGATCGCGAGGACGGCGAAGCACCCGATGGCGGCGACCAGCGTTCCCGTGGGCGCGGGTTGCGCCGGCGCTGACGGACTGGCCCACGCAAGCCCCGCGAGGCCGAGGATGATCGCCGCCACGCCGGCAATCTCCCGCCACCCGACGCGCTCGTGCTTCAGCTGCGCGCCGACGATCAACAGGACGACGAGGCCGAGGGCCAGGGTCGGCTGGACCAGGGTCAGCGGCGCATAGGCGAGTGCGGCCGTTTGCGCGGCCCACGCGACGACGGCACACGCGGTCCCCGTGAGCCAGCGGGGACGCCCGACGAGGCGCCGGAAGAGATTGTGGTGCAGGCTGCTCGTCGTCGGGAGCCTCACCGGCCTCCAGGGACTGGAGCGTGACCGCCACCGCGTAGAGGATCGCGGAGATGGCCGCGATGGCCAAGCCGAGCAGGAGGGCACTCATCGCGGCCAAGTATTGCCCACGCTGCGACCCGGCGAAGAGGCTACCGCGCCACGTCGCCTGCCCTCGCCGCGGCTCCGGCCGACCGGCCGGCGCCGCTCAGCACGTAGGCGCCGGATTCTCCCCGCAGATATCCCTGATACCGGGATCGTCCTCGGTGGTCCCCGGGTCGGGCCCGCCGCCCTCCTCGGTCGGACCGATGCGCGAGGCGCCGCCCGAACCGGAGCCGGAGCCAGCGCCGGCCCCGCCACCGGAGCCGGCACCCGACTCGGCGCCCGTTCCGGCGCCCGCATCCGCGGTGTCCGTCCCCGAGCCCTCGGCCGGGGCCGGGTCGGCCGCGGCCTGATCGGGCCCGGTCTCGCCGGCCGAGGACTGCTCGTTGCGCACGCCCTCCAGCTCTCGGCGCAGCTTGATGATCTCCTTCTCGAGATCGCCCACGCGGCGCTCGACGCCCTGGACCTCCTGGCGCGGCACCGACTCGGAGGCCGGGCGGGAGTCCGAGTCCTCGCCGCCGCAGGCGGGAAGCACGAGCAGAGCAGATGCGAGCAGGCAGGCCAATGGCGTCAGGAACTTGGTGCGCACGGAGGTTCTCCTCCCGGGTCAGGACCGGCGGCGGGCAGAAGCATGAGGCAGCCACCGGACGGCGCGGGAGTGTAGCGACCGGCCGTGAGGCATCCTTCACGCGATATGCGCATCCCCTCCGACAGTGAGATCGTCGCTCCCGAGTTCGCTCCGGAGCTCGAATGGCTGAACGTGGCCTTCCTGCGGGTGGACAAGCTGCTCGGTCGCAACGCGATCCTCGTCGAGTTCTGGGACTTCGCGCGCATCAACTCGCTGCGCACGCTTCCCTACCTGAAGGGCTGGAACGCGCGGTATTCGCCCCTGGGGCTGAAGGTCATCGGCGTGCACACGCCGGGCTACTCCATCGGGCGCGAGCGCGATGCGGTGGCCCGGGCCGTCGAGCGGCTCGAGGTTCCCTACCCGGTCGTGCTCGACCCGGCGGGCGGCGTATGGCGGCGCTACGGCAACAAGGGCTGGCCGGCGCGCTTCCTGTTCGATCGCCGCGCACGCCTGCGCCACGTTCACTTCGGCGAGGGCGAATACCTCGAGACCGAGCTGATGATCCAGGAGCTGCTGCGCGAGATCGAGCCCGAGGTCGAGCTTCCCGAGCCGCTCGATCCGCTGCGCCCCGAGGAGGTCCCGGGGGCCGTCCTCGAGCCCCAGACCGCCGACGTCGTCCTCCCGCGCGACCGCGAGCGGCTCGAGATCGTCCGCGACTGGACCGACGGCGAGGACTACATCGAGGCCAAGGACGCCGGCGGAGCGGTCGAGGCATCCTTCGACGCCGGTGCGGCCTACGCCGTGCTCTCGGGCGCCGATCTCGAGCCGGGGGTCTACGAGTCGGACGGGCGCGTGGTCGCCGAGACGCCGGGCGTGCGCCTGCACGGGTTCCAGTTCCTGCCGCGCGCGCCCGCCACCGCCTGATCGCTGCCGCCGCGCACCAGCGTCAGGAGCGGGCCGCCAGCTCCCGGCGGATCTCCTTGGGGAGCATGAAGCGCACATCCTCCTGAATGACCTCGAGCTCGGCGACGTCCTCCGTCCCCCGCGCCCGGAAGAACTCGACCAGCCGCCTGACCAGCTCCTCGGGGGCGCTCGCGCCGGAGGTGATGCCCACCGTGCGTGCGCCGTCGAGCCAGTCCTCGCGCACCTGGCGCTCGTTGTCGATCAGGTACGAGTCGGCCCCGTAGTCGCGCGCGACCTCGACGAGGCGCTGCGAGTTCGACGAGTTGCTCGATCCGATGACGAGCACGAGGTCGCACTCGCGGGCCAGCTGGCGCACGGCGGCCTGGCGGTTGGTCGTGGCGTAGCAGATGTCGTCGGTGCGCGGACCGGTGATCGCGGGGAAGCGCTCGCGCAGGCGCGCGATGATCCGGCTGGTCTCGTCGACCGAGAGGGTGGTCTGGGTCAGATAGGAGATCCGCTCCGGATCCTCGACCACGAGGCGGTCGACGTCGGCCTCGGACTCGACGAGCACCATGTTGCCCGGAGCCTCGCCCATCGTCCCCTCGACCTCCTCGTGCCCGTAGTGGCCCACGAGCACGATCGTGTAGCCCTGCTCGGCGAACTTCTTGGCCTCGACGTGGACCTTGGTGACGAGCGGGCAGGTCGCGTCGATGGTCACCAGCCCGCGCTCGGCCGAGTTTGAGTGCACCGCGGGACTGACGCCGTGCGCCGAGAACACGACGGTCTCGCCCTCGGGCACCTCGTCCTCCTCCTCCACGAAGATCGCGCCGCGCTCGCGCAGCTGCTCGACCACGTGCTTGTTGTGGACGATCTCCTTGCGCACGTAGATCGGCGCGCCGTAGAGGTCAAGGGCTCGCTCGACGGTCTGCACGGCCCGGTCCACGCCCGCACAGTAACCCCGTGGAGCCGCCAGCAGAAGCCGCTCCGGGGCCGCCGGACGGGCGACGGGCAGGGGCGTCGTAGTCATCTCTCAGAGCCTAGCGAGCAGCTCGAAGGTCGCCTCGGCGGAGGCGTCGAGGGAGCGCTTGGAGACGGCTCGGAGGTCGTCGCAGGGCTCGTGGAAGCACGGGAACTCGAAGTCGATCAGGTCGATGGCCGGGACGCCGCTCTCGAGAAAGGGAACGTGGTCGTCGATGATCGCGGCGCTCGGGGCGGCGGGGAACGCGCAACCCACCCCGACGGCCGCGGCGGCGCGACGCAGCTCCTCCCACAGAGCGGGGTCCGAGTTGGCCTCGCGGGGGATCGAGAGCCTGCGGTCGGCCACGAAGTCGAGGTTGATCATGGCGGCCGCGCCGGGGTACTCGCGCGCGGCGGCGCGACTGCCGCGCAGCCCGCGCTGCGGAAAGTCCTCCCCGGCCGGGCTCTCCTCGCCGTCGAAGAGGACGAAGACCACCGTGGGAGCGAGCTGGCGGGGCCGGATCGAGCGCGCGAGCTCGACCACGGCCGCGGTCCCCCCCGCGCCGTCGTTGGCCCCGACGAACCCCGGCAGCTCCTTGGTGTCGTAGTGGGCCCCGACGACCACGAGGCGTACCGGGTCACGGCCCTGGACCGCCCCGACCACGTTGCGCAGGGATCCGGCCCGCGAGCCCGGGTCGGGCACGTCCTCGAAGCGGCCGTTGGGCAGCAGCCGGCGCAGCTGCTCGGCGAGCCGGCGGGAGGCCTCCGAGCCGGCGGGGCGCGGCCCGAGCCGAACCTGGCGGGCGAGCAGGGCAAAGGCACGGTCCTCGTCGACGCGGTCGACCCGCGGGGACGGCGGGCTCCCCCCGGGGCACGGGGACTCGTCCGGGACGGTCGCAGCCGGGCCTCCGGGAGGGCCCGAACGCGGCGACTCGACGCCCGTGCCGATCACGAGCGCGGCCACGAGGCCGCCGACGCCGAGGGCGATGAAGGCTATCCCCAGGTACCGCATAGCGGCCCATTGTGACGCGCGCCTCGGGGACCGCCCGGAGCACTCGCGATCGGGTAGGGTGGCCGGGCATGGCGACGCTGCACAAGGATCGTCTCAGCGCCATCGACGCATCCTTCCTCGCTCAGGAACGCGAGGCCTCGCACATGCACGTCGGCGCGCTCGTGATCTTCGCCGGGGCACCGCCGCGCCACGAGGAGCTGCTCGAGCACGTCGAGTCGCGCCTGCACCTGGTCCCGCGCTACCGGCAGAAGCTCGCCGAGTCGCCGCTCGAGACCGGGCGGCCGTTCTGGATCGACGATCCGCGCCTCAACCTCGACTACCACGTGCGCCACACCGCGCTGCCGAAGCCGGGCTCGGAGGAGCAGCTGCGCCAACTCGCCGGGCGCCTCTTCTCGCAGCGCCTCGACCGCTCCAAGCCGCTCTGGGAGCTGTGGCTCGTCCAGGGCCTCGAGAGCGCCGGCGGCGAGGCGGGCGAGCGGTTCGCGCTCATCTCGAAGACCCATCACTCGATGGTCGACGGCGTGGCGGGGGTCGACATCGCCACCGTCCTGTTCGACCTGGTGGCCGAGCCCGACTCCCCGCCCGAGCCCGAGGCGAGCTGGATGCCGCACTCCGAGCCCTCGGGCGTCGAGCTCGTGGCCCAGAACGTCGTCGACGTCGCGCGACGGCCGCTCTCGCTCGCCGGCGAGGCCGTGCGCGCTCTGTCCAAGCCCTCTCGGACGGTCGGACGCGTCCGTGAGGCCGTCGAGGGCGTCGCCGAGGTGGCGTGGGCGGGACTGAACCCCGCGCCCGAGACGCCGCTCAACACCAAGATCGGCCCGCACCGGCGGCTGTTCTGGGTCCACGGGCGGCTCGAGGAGTTCAAGCAGGTCAAGGATGCCCTCGGCGGGACGGTCAACGACGTCGTCCTGACCGTGGTGACGGGCGCGCTGCGTCGCTGGCTCGAAGCCCGGGGGGTGCGCACCGAGGGCCTCGAGCTGCGCGCGCTGGTGCCGGTGTCGATTCGCACCGAGGAGCAGAGTGGACAGCTCGGCAACCGCATCGCCGCCATGCGTGGACCGCTGCCGGTGTACGTCGGCGACCCGGTCGAGCGCCTGCGTGTGGTCAGTGCGGCGATGCGGGGGCTGAAGGAGTCGAAGCAGGCGCTCGGGGCCGAGGTCATCGCCGGGGTGCAGGACTTCGCGCCGCCCACGCTGCTGGCCCAGGCCTCCCGGCTCAACTTCTCGACGCGGCTCTTCAACCTGATCGTGACCAACGTGCCCGGCCCCCAGTTCCCGCTCTACCTGCTCGGCCGGGAGCTGCGGGAGATCGTCCCGATCGCCTTCCTCCCCGAGGACCACGCGCTCGCCATCGCGATCATGAGCTACAACGGCGGGATCAACTTCGGCCTGCTCGCCGACTACGACACGCTGCCGGACCTCGACGACATCGGCGGCCTGCTCGATCGCTCGCTCGAAGAGCTGCTGGAGGCGGCGGGAGCGGGCCGCAAGCGAGGGTCGCGGAGGTCCGCGCGCGCCGGCTCGCGGAGGAGCACGGGCGGCTCAGGCGGTGACGGAGCGGGACCGCGAGCGCGGAAGCGCTCTCAGAGCAACGGCGCGTCGGCCAGGGACGGGCGCCGGGCGAGCGCTCAGTAACCGAGCGCGAACTTCGCCTCTTCGCTCATCATCTCCGGCGTCCACGGCGGGGTGAAGACCATCTTCGGCGTCACCCGCTCGACGTCGTCGAGCTCGCCGACGTACTCCTGCATCTGCTCGGTGACCTGCGGGCCGATGGGGCAACCCGGGGTGGTGAGGGTGAAGGTGATGAACACCTCGGCCTCCTCCACCTCGACCCCGTAGACCAGTCCGAGCTCCATGAAGTCGAGCCCGAGCTCGGGGTCGATGACGTTGGTGAGGGCCTCTTCGACCTGTTCCACGGAGGGCATGCACCGATGGTAGTGACTCGGGGTTTCCGGTCCGCGGCGCCGAGGCCGGGCGGTAGCCTCAGGCCATGCGCTGGATCCTCGTCGTCGCCGCCTTCATCGTCGTCCCGCTCGCGGAGCTGTGGGCCATCCTCTCGGTGGGCGACGCCATCGGCGTCCTCCCCACCATCCTCATCCTGCTGGCCGACTCGATCCTCGGCAGCCTCCTGCTGCGCTGGCAGGGGCGCGGCGCCTGGCGCCGCTTCATGGACGCGCTGCGGATCGCCCGCATGCCGAGCCGCGAGCTCGCCGACGGACTGTTGATCGTGGTCGGCGCGGCGCTGCTGCTCACCCCCGGCTTCCTGACCGACGTCGCGGGACTGCTCCTGCTCGTCCCGCCCACGCGCGCGCTCGCTCGGCGAGGGCTCGAGCGCGGGATCGCCCGGCGGCTGAGCGCAGGCCTGGCCGGCGCCGCCCGGGACACGCGACACGGACCGGGAGCGCCCCGGCGCGGCGCGGGCTACGACGTCGAGGGCACGGCGACCGAGCACGACGGCGCCCCGGCCACGGGCGGGCCACCCCGGATCGAGCGGTGAGCGACCCGGCGATCTCGGCCGCCTTCTTCGATCCTCAGAGCGGCACCCACGCCGTCCTGCGCTCGGGCCTGGGGATCATCTTCCGGGGCGAGAGCCCCGAGATCGTCGACGAGCCGCCCGAGCTCGCCCGCGCGGGGACCGGTTGGAAGGCACGGGCGGCCGGAGGGCTCGAGCTCTCTTTCGAGCCGGTCGCGGAGGAGGGCCGGCTCGGCGGATCGAAGGCGCGGCTGTGCCGGGTCCGCGGCCGGATCGGCCAGGCTGCGCTCGACTGCCTCGGCACGGTCACCGAGACCAGCCGCGCGCCGGTCTGGGACGAGCTCGACGCGACCCGCTCGATCTCCGCGATCTTCGACGCCGCGCACGCCCTGGTGCTGTTCGCCCAGCGCCCGCGTGGAGCCCGCGGGCACGGCGAGGAGCAGTTGACCGGCTGGCTGCTCGAGGACGGCGCCCTGCATGGGCTCGCGGACGTGCGCCTGTCGACGATCTACGACGGCGAGGGCCGCCAGCGCAGCGCGGGCCTCGAGCTGTGGCTGCCGGGTGAGGACTTCCCCCGCCGGGCCGCCGGCCAGGCCCTAGCCGGGCTCTCGCTCGCGCTCGAGGGCCTGCTCGTGCACGCTGCGGTGTTCGGCTGGCGCATGGAGGGCCGCGACGGCGTCGGCGAGTACGCGCTCACGGTTCGCGACGAGGGAGGATCGGCGGCGTGAACGGGGCGCAGCCCTCGGGCCACGCGCGACGAGCGGTGATCTGCGACTTCGGCGGCGTGCTCACGAGCCCGCTGATCGGCGGCTTCGTCGCGGTTCAGGAGCAGTCGGGCGTGAGCGTCGAGGAGCTCTCCGCGGCGATGGCCCGGGTGACCGCGGCCACCGGGCGCCATCCCCTGTTCGACCTCGAGATGGGGCTGACGGCGGAGTCGGAGTTCCTGCGCACGCTCGAGGACGAGCTCGAGGGCGACGTCACGCTGAACGGCTTCCGGGACGTCTTCTTCTCGGCGCTGCACCCGAACGAGGCGTTGATCGACTACATGGGCGAGCTGCGCGGGCGAGGGCTGCGCATGGCCATCCTCACCAACAACGTGCGCGAGTGGGAGGCGCTGTGGCGTGCCAAGCTGCCGCAGCTCGACCGCACGTTCGAGGTCGTCGTCGACTCCGCGTGGGTGGGGATGCGCAAGCCCGACCCGGAGATCTACCGGCTGACCGTCGAGCGGCTGGGCGACGGGCTGCGGGCCGAGGAGTGCGTCTTCGTCGACGACACGGAGGCGAACTGCGAGGCCGCCCGCTCGCTCGGGATGCACGCGGTCCGGTTCGCGGAGACCGATCAGGCCGTGGCCGAGGTCGAGGCGGCGCTGGCGACGGGCTGAACGGCGCGGCGCGAGTCAATCGGCGATCGCGGCCCGAGCGACGATCTTCGACGGTCTGATGCGGACGAGCAGCTCGCCCTCGACGGCGTTGCGCCGACCGAACTCCTCGGCGCGATCGGCACCCATGTAGCGGCGGCCGAGCCGCGTGGCCCAGCGCAGCGGCTCGTCGTGGTCCTCGCTCGCGTCCGCCTCCCCCTCGACCATCACGAACGAGAAAGGCGGCTCCTCGTCGTCGACGCGCAGGCCCACGCGCGGGTCGCGACGGAGGTTGCGTCGCCGGCTACCCGCGCCGCCATCAGAGTCCGAAAAGCAAGCTCAGCGCGGACGCAGGGAGCGACGTGTGCGCCAGCACACGAGTCTCCCGAGGACAAAGCCGAGCGCCGCTTCGCAGGGCTCTAATTCTCGGAGCCGAGGCGGTCCCAGCAGTACAGCTCAACCGCCTCCGAAGCCAGCGCCATCGTTCGCTCCGCCGACAGCCAGGGCAGCACGGTGTCGAGCGCCTGCTCCTCGCCCATGCCGGCGTCGAAGGCCTCGTCGCCGCGGAAGCCGGCAGCGATCTTGAGCGCCTCGCGGCGATGCTCGCCGAGGCTCGCGAACGCGCCGACCAGGAACTCCTTGGTGGCCACCGGCCGTCCGACGTCGAGCGACGCGTGCCATGCCGCCAGCATCGACAGGTCGTCGTCGTCGAGGTCAGCGATGGCCTGTGCGTAGTGGCTCGCGAGCTCGTCGTCGGGGATCTCGTCGACCCACGCGTGGACGACTCCGCCCAGCAGTTGGCGACGTGCCTCGCGCCCCACCGACTCGGCGACGATGCGAATCGCTTGCTCGGGCTCGATGAAGCAGAGAGGCATCCGGTCAGTTCTCCGAAGGTCGCGGGATCGTGCTGCCGAGCCAGCGTACGGAGCTGCGCGGACGGAATCCTCGAGCGCCCGGGCGGCCGCTCAGCCCGCGCCGAGGCGGGCACCGGTTCGCTCCGGCGGCCACGAGCAGAGGGCGGCGCGGCCGGGACAGCCGAGGCACAGAGCCGCCCCCGGGGTCGCGCTCGGCTGGTGGCGGCCGGCCACGAGCTCGCTCAGGAGTGCGCCCAATCGCCCCTCGAGCCCTTCCCTCTCGGACCTCTCGTAGGCGACGACCACGGGCTCGTGCGGACGCTCGAGGAAGACGTGCGCGACCTCGACCCGACGGGCACCGCCGCGCAGAGCGGCGATCGTGTAGACCAGCCGCTGGGTCGCGTAGGCCTCTTCGCAGCGCGCCCGGAGATCCGCGTCCGCGTCGATACGGTCGGTCTTGTAGTCGACGACGAGCGCGCTGTCGCCCTCGGCGCAATGCGCGTCGATCACACCCTCGACGAGCACCGAGCGGGCGCTGCCGCTGGCGGCATCGACGTCGAGCGCGAACGTGAAGGGCAGCTCCTTGCGAACGGCCCGCGCCCGCGCCATGCGCGCGCTCAGCGGTGACTCGAGGAAGCCGCCGACCAGGCGGGTGAGCTCGCTGACCTCGGCGGCGGTGCCCGCCGCGCCGCGAGCCCGCAGGCGCGCGGCGACATGGTCGGGGCGCGGCGCGACCCCCCGGCGCGGTGCGATGCGCTCCAGCAGCTCGTGGGCGACCGAGCCGCGGGTCAGCGCGTCCAGCGACTTGGCGGCGGCCGCCTCGCGCGCACCGGCGACCGACTCGCCCTCGGCGGGGAGGCGGAGCGTGCGCTCGAGGTAGAAGCGGTAGCCGCAGCGGCGGTAGCTCTCGAGCGCCGAGTAGCTGATGCGGGTCACGGGGGGCGTGTCCGCAGCGGCGAGCGCGAGCCGGCGAGCGCCGGGCGGGGACGAGGCACCGTCCGTCGAGCCCGAGCTCGAGGCGGACACGCGGGCCTCGACGGCGTCCGCCGAGGTCTGGCGCTCCGTCGATGCCTCCGCCCCGGGCCCCTTGCGCGCGAGCGCCTCGAACGGCGCCCGGTCCTCGGCCGGCAGCACCTCCGCGAGATTCTCTGCCGAGAGCACGCCCCACGCCACGGCAGCCTCACGCCCCGCCCACGAGCGCACGCAGGTGCCCGCTCGCTCGCGCGAGCGGTGGGCCTCGCGCAGCTCGGGCACGAGCGCGGGCGCGACCCACTCCATCGCGGGGGCGCCCGGCGCACTCCTCGCCCGCTCCAGGTCGAGCGCGCCGCTGACGATCAGGCGCCGTTCGGCCCGGGTCGCCGCTACCCACAGCAACCGCCGCTCCTCGTCGCGCTCCGCCCGGGCGGCCTCCTCGGCCAGCGCTCGCGCGTCGAGGGCGTCGAGGGCGCCGCCGTCGGGATCGGGGATCCGCAGCCCGACGCGGCCGTCGGCGGAGACGCGCAGGAGCGGCGTCTCGCAGGGCTCGCCGCGACCGAGGTCGCCCACGCATACGAGCGGGAACTCGAGCCCCTTGGCGGCATGGATGGTCATGAGGCGGACGGCGTCGATACCTTCACCCTCGAGCGGGGCCTCGCCCTCGCGGGCCGCGGCCACGCCACGGCGGTCGATCATGTCGAGGAAGCCCCGGAGGTCCCGTCCCTCGGCAGTCTCGAACTCGCGCGCGAGGCGCTTGAGCTTGCGCACGTTGGCCATCCGCCGCTCCCCACCTGGAAGCGCCAGCAGTCCGCGGTCGTAGTCCGAGGCGGTGACCGCCCGCTCCACGAGCTCGGGCAGCGAGCGCCGCGGCAGCTCGCGGCGCTCGTCGGAGAGCCGGCGGACGAAGTCGCGGAGGCGATCGCGATCGGGCTCGGGTACCGCGGAGGCGAGACCGCTCGCCTCCGCACCGTCCTCGTGCGTCCCGAACGTGCGCTCGAGCACCGGCCACAGCGCGCGTCCACGCCCCGCATGCAGGCGCAGGAGGGCGAGCGCATCGAGCGACGCGCCGACGAGCGGCGAGGCGAGCGCCGAGAGCAGCGCCTCCTCGTCTCGCGGGTTGGCCAGAGCAGCGAGATAGGCGCGCAGGTCGCCCACCTGTTGAGCGCTCCAGTAGCCGCCCCCGCCGGCGACGTAGGTGGGGATCCCGCGCTCGGCCAGCGCCTGCTCGTAGCGGTCGACGTCGGTCCAGGAACGCAGCAGCACCACGACGTCGGCGGGGACGAACTCGCCGCCGGTCAGCAGCTCGTCGACTCGCCGCGCCAGCCAGCGGGCCTCGGCCGCGCGCCAGGGCGGCGCGCCGTGCATGGCCGCGCCGAAGGGCTCGTCCTCCGGGCCGATCGCCTCTGCCCAGCGGCCGTTGTCGCGGTCGACGCCGAGCAGCTCGACCCGCGGCGCCGTGTCGCCCGGCAAGAGCGCGGACAGAGGCGCGAAGCCCTCGCCGAAGCCGGGCGCAAAGGCTGCGTTGATCACGTCGAGGATCTCTGTGGCGGCCCGGAAGCCGGCACCGAGCCGAACCGCTCGCCCGGTCTCGTCCGCCGCCCGCCCGCGCTCGGCGAACACGCTGAGGTCGGCCCCTCGGAAGCCGTAGATCGACTGCAGGTCATCGCCGACCGTGAACAGGTTGTCGTCGACGACCAGGTCGAGGATCTCGCTCTGGAGGCGGTTGGTGTCCTGGAGCTCGTCGACGAGGACGTGATCGAAGCGCTCGCGGACGCGCTCGCGCAGCGCGAGTCGCCCGGCCAGCAGGTCGCGCGCGAGCAGCTCGAGGTCGTCGAAGTCCAGCGCCGAACGGTCGGTCTTCAGGCCACCGTAGCGACGACCGTAGAGGCGCAGGAGCTCGTCGAGGAGACCCAGATCGTCGAGAGCGCGGCTGCGCGCGCAGAGCTCCAGGCACGCCGCGTGGGCGTCTTCGAGCTCGTCGAAGACGGTGCCCCGGAGCGCTCGCGCGTTGCCGCGCCGCACGGCCAGTCCCGCGAGCTCGAGCGGGTCGAGTCCGCCGCCGGGACCGAGGCGGTCGAGCGCCCCGGCGCAGCGGTCGAGCCGGTCGGCGGCGGCGCGCACGGAGACGACCTGCTCGGTATCGGCGGCGAGGCTCCGGCTCGCGGCTCGCACCGCGTGGGCGAGCCGCTCGTGCGCGCCGCCGATCTGCTCGGCGGAGGATCGTTGCGGCTGCGGCAGAGCGGGCTCGCGCACGCCGCGCCCGCGCATCTGCCCGTGCACGGTCCGCACGGCGCGCGCGAGGCGGTCGGGGCCGTGAGCGGCGACGAGCTCCACCCGGCGAGGATCCTCGGACGGGTCGAGGAACTCCTCGAGCGCGGCGTCGAACCCGTCGGCGGCGAGGCGCTCGGCCTCGTGCTCGGCCAGCACGCGATACTCGGGATCGAGGTCGGCGCCGAGCGCGTTGGCCCGCAGCAGCCGAGAGCAGAAGCCGTGGATGGTGGAGATCCAGGCCGCGTCGACGGCGCGGGCGTGATCGCGCTCGCCGGCCTCGAGGAAGCGCGCGCGGATACGGCTCCGCAGCTCGGCCGCCGCCTTCTCGGTGAACGTGATAGCCAGGATCCGCTCGACGCCGACATCGTCGTCGAGCACCGCCCGCACGAAGCGCTCGACGAGCACGCGGGTCTTTCCACTGCCCGCGCCGGCGTGGACGAAGAGCGAGCCGTCGCGACGCTCGACGGCCTCGCGCTGCTCGTGGGTCAGCTCCGGCGCCTCGGGTACGGCGGTGCCCTCCTCTTCGAGGAGCGAGAACAGGGAGAGCGTGCTCACGCCTGCTCCTCGCGGCAGATCGACGGATACCGGCAGCCGGCGGGCGAGCAGCGCTCCGGACAGGGGGCGAGGTCCCCGGCGCGAAGCCGCGCGGCCACCTCTCCCACGCGGGCGCGGGCGGCGGCGAGGACCGCGTCGAGGGACCCCTCGTCGCGGATGTCCGAGCGGCTGACGAGCGCCCCGACGGCCTCGGCCTCGTCCTCGCGCACCACCCCGCGCACCGCTCCCCTACCGGCCAGCGAAACGTACAGGCCCCCGGCGGGATCGACTCCGAGCAGCTCGCGTACGGCGAGCATGTAGATCGACAGCTGGAGGTCGTCGTCGGCCTCCCAGGCCGCCACGCCGGAGACCCGGGCGCCGGACTTGTAGTCACGCACCAGCGCCCGGTCACCGAGGGTGTCGACGCGGTCGATGCGTCCGCGCAGGCGCACACCCTCGGGCTCGAGCTCGAGCGGCGGGAGGCCGGCGTCCTCGGCTCCGAGCCCAAAGGAAAGCTCGAGATGGCGCGGCTCGTAGTCGCCTCCGGCCGCGGCCTCGCGTCGCAGATGGCGCAGAAGGTCTTGCTCGAGGCGACTGCGAGCCGCCCGCAGCCGGGCCGCGCGAGCGGATATGCGGTGCTCCGGGCCCAGCTCCTCGAGGGCCTCGCGGAGGATGGACTCGGCCTCGGGCAGGGTCGTAGGAGTGACCCGCGCCGAGCCCGTGCGCTCGCGCAGCCGCTCGAGGGTGAGGCGGAGTACGTCGTGGGCGTAACGGCCGCGCACGAGCGCCTCGGGATCGGCCTCGAGGGCCTGCGGCCGTACGAGCTTCTCGACGAGCCAGCGGACCCCACAACCGGCGAAGGACTCGAGCTCTCCCGCGGAGAAGTCGCGGCGCTCCGCGAGCACGGCCAGCAGCGCCCCGGCGGCGATGCCGGCCGGCCGGGGCGGCGCGCGCCTCGGGCCGCGCGGGGCCCGCGCCCGCTCGTGCTGATCGACGGTCGGCGCCCGCCCCGGCGGCCAGGAGACGTCGGCCAGGGTGCGGCGGACGGCCGCCTCGTCGAGCGCGCCGCCGGGAAACAGCTCGCGCACGTCGTCGAGGAAGAACGAGGGGGACTGCGGCGCTCCCTCCTCGTCGGTCACCCGCGAGCTCAGCACGAGCCGCCGCTCGGCCCGCGAGACGCACGCGTAGAACAGCAGGCGCTCGCGGTCGAGCTCGTCCTCGCGCACGGGCAGCGAGAGGCCGCCGGCCGCGCTGATCTCGCGGCGCAGCTCGTCGGAGAGAAACGGCTCGGGAGCTGCGCGTCGCGGGAACTCGCCCTCCTGGAGGCCGAGAACCACGACCACGGCAAAGCGGCGGGCGCGAATGGCCTCGGGCGCCGCGATCCGCACCCGCTCGGGTGAGGGTGGGTCGCCGAGCCGAACCGGCACGTCTGCGAGCAGCTCGGCCAGGGCGCCGGGCTCGAAGGGCGGTACGAGGCCACAGTCGGCGAGCTGGCCGACGTCGGCCAGCGCCGCCCGAGCGGTGCGCAGAACGAGCGCATCCTCCCCCTCGCGCGGGGAGAGGAGGTGCGCTCGCCGCGCGTACGGCCCCGCGAACAGGCGCTCGAGCCGGCGGTCGAACTCCTCGAGCAGCGCGGCTCCGCCGGCGGCGGCGCGCAGCCGGCCGATCTCCTCGAGCGGCCAGTGTCGCTCCTCCCAGAGATCGTGAGCGGCGGTCGCCGTCTCGATGCCCGA
>JBBSNG010000036.1:0-13944 GCA_038232755.1 Solirubrobacterales bacterium
ACGAGCCAGTCGACGACCGCCTTGTCGAAGTTGTCGCCGCCGAGGTGGTTGTCGCCCGCGGTGGCCTTGACCTCGAACACGCCGTCGCCGATCTCGAGCACGGAGACATCGAAGGTGCCGCCGCCGAGGTCGAAGACGAGGATCGTCCGGTCGGCGTCCTCCTTGTCGAGCCCGTAGGCCAGCGACGCCGCGGTCGGCTCGTTGATGATCCGCTTGACGTCGAGCCCGGCGATCCGGCCCGCGTCCTTGGTGGCCTGGCGCTGGTCGTCGGTGACGTAGGCCGGGACGGTGACCACCGCCGAGTCGACGGTCTCGCCGAGGTAGGCCTCGGCGTCGGCCTTGAGCTTCTGGAGGAGCATCGCGCTGATCTCGGGCGGCGAGTGCTCGCCACCGCCGGCCTTGACGCGCGCGTCGCCGCCGGAGCCGGCGATGACCTCGAAGGGGACGATGCGCTCCTCCTCCTTGACCTCGGCCTCCTTGCGGCCCATGAAGCGCTTGATCGAGAAGACGGTGTTCTCGGGGTTGGTGACGGCCTGACGCTTCGCGACCGCGCCCACGAGGCGCTCGCCGCTCTGCGTGAACGCGACGACCGAGGGCGTGGTGCGCGCGCCCTCGGCGTTCTCGACCACGTTCGGCTCGCTGCCGTCGAGCACAGCCATGCACGAGTTCGTGGTGCCAAGGTCGATGCCGATGGTCCTTGCCATGGTGATGCTCCTTATTCTCGAAGTTCTTTCGCAGGCTAGATAGTGGAAATCTCAGCGAGAGTATGACAGATAAGCGCCTAGTCGCCAAGGTGGGTCTCGAGCCTCCACGCCTCTGCTTTTCTCGCGCAGATCGATAGCCATGTTATCCACGTAATGCCATTATTGATACGCTAGACTCCCCGAGCATGGCTACGACGCGGCGTCTCAGCCGAGACGAGAAACGCGCGCGCACGCGCGCCGACATCCTCGAGGCGGCGGCGAGGGTCTTTCCCGAACGCGGGTTCCACCGCGCCTCCCTGGAGGAGGTCGCCGAGGAGGCCGGCCTCTCGACTGGAGCCGTCTACTCGAACTTCGCCGGCAAGGCCGACCTCTTCCTCGCGGTCTACGAGCGCTACATGACCGGTTGGGTCCGTCGGGTCGACAGGCTGCTCAGCGAGGGCGAGGGAGCCCTCGGGGAGCGGACCCTGGGAGGCGTGCGGCACTGGCTCGACTACGTCCACCACGAGCGCCGGTGGTTTCTCCTGTTCATCGAGTTCTGGGCGTACGCCGTCGATGACGCGGATCTGCGGCCCCGCTTCGCCGTTCAGTTCCGACGCCTGCGCGAGGCGATCGTCCGTACCGTCGACCGCGGGGCCAAGGCCTCGGGCCTGGAGCTGCCCCTCCCGGCCGAGTCCGTCGGAGCCATCGTCAACGCGCTCGGCAACGGGCTGCTGCTCGAGATGATCGTCGATCCTGAAGCGGTCACCGAAGATCTCTACCCGGAGGCGCTGGGCCTGCTCTTCGGGCACCCGCGGCTTCGGCATGAGTGAGCGCCCCCAGACCTTCGTCTTCGCCGACCTCGCCGGCTACACGGCGATGACCGAGGCGCACGGCGACGAGCGCGCCGCCGAGCTCGCTGGCGACTTCTACGAGGCCGTCCGCGCGCTGCTCGGTCAGCACCGCGCCCATGAGGTGAAGGGGCTCGGAGACGCTGTCATGCTCCGCGGGGAGGATCCCGCGCTCGCCGTGGGACTCGGGATGTCCATCGTCTGGGAGATGCGCACCCGCCACGGCTATCCGGCGGTCCGGGTCGGCATGCACAGCGGCCCGGCGGTCGAGCGGGGGGGCGACTGGTTCGGCTCGGCGGTCAACCTGGCCGCGAGGGTCTCGAGTGTCGCGGGCGGCGGCGAGATCCTGCTGACCGAGGAGACCCAACGGGCGGCCGGCGAGCCCGAGGGCGTGCGGCTTCGATCGGTCGGCGAGCGGCAGTTCAAGAATGTGCAACGGCCTGTGCGTCTGTACGCCGCCGAACGCGAGTCCGAAGACTCCACAGACTGGTGCTTCGACCCCGTCTGCCGAATGGCGGTCGACCCCCAGCGGGGGGCCGGCGAGCTCAGCCATCGAGGTACGGTCTACCACTTCTGCTCGCTCGAGTGCGCCGGAAGGTTCGCCGCCGATCCCGACGCCTACGCCGGGAGCTGAGCGTGGCGGGACCGGATCAGGAGCGAGCCCTGCGCAAGTACCGCCAGGTCGCAGCGAGCTACAACCGGCGCGTGCGGGTCGGCGAAGTCTATCGGCGTCGCGCGATCGAGAAGCTCGAACCGAGGCCGGGCGAGAAGGTGATCGACGCCGCGTGCGGGACCGGGCTCAGCTTCGCTGCGCTCGAGGACCGGATCGGCGACCGGGCCCGCGACCGGGTGGCACGCGAGCGGTGGGAAAACGTCACCCTGCTGCGGTCGGCGGTCGAGGATGTGAAGGTCCCGGGGGAGGCCGACGCCGCGCTGCTCGTCCTCACCCACGACGTCCTGCGCTCGGACCGCGCGATCGAGAATCTGCTGGCCCGGACGCCCGACCGTGCCCTACGAGCAGGCCGTCGACAACGGCGACCCTCAGCGGTTCTCCGCCTCGGAGAGTTGGGGCAGCAGCAGTCGCGTCAGCTCCCGGCGTGGTGCCGACTACCGCTTCGCTCGCCCGGAGCCTGTGAGCGACCTCGCGCGCTTCCGCGTGCGGGCCCTGCGGTCAGGAAGCTACGCGTTCTACGTCTGGCACCCCGCCCACGAGGACTACTCGTCGAGCGCTCCGATCGGCGTCTCGACGCGCGCGGGTACGACCTGGACGCGCCTCGACCTGCGCAAGGACGGCGCGCGCTGGGTCGGGCTCGGTACCTACTCGCTGGCAGCCGGAGAGGAGCCGAGCCTGCTCATGTCGCCGTGGACATCCGCCCGGGGCTGGCTCGTCGCCGACGCGGTGCGGACACCCGGCGTCAACACCTTCGCCGGCGGAAGGCCGGCGCCTCGGTCGTCGGCGCGCTGGCCGTGGTCGTCATCGGTTGTGGCGCGGCATCGCCGCCACCGGCGCCTCCCGCTTCTCCCCCCGACACGCGAGCACCCATTCCGGCCGAGGTCCAAGCCGAGATCCACGCCACGCTCCACGCCGTCCCGCGCTTCTGCAACGTGCGACGACCGGATGAGCGCGGGCTCGAGCGGCGGGCGCGCGGGCTCGTCCGCTACTACCGGCGCTACCCGAGCCGGCGTTTTCGGCTGCGGATAGACGACGAGTCGGGGTCGACGCTGTCGGTGCTGCTCGTGGTGCGACAAAGTCTGAACCTCTGCGGCTCCCCCCTGACCGAGTCGATCGACCGCGTGCTGCCCCCCGACATCAGCCGGGCGCTTACACCCCCGAGGGGGGCGCGCTAACCGCGGGGCGTGAGCGCGGAAAAGCGAGGGCTCCGCCGACGAGTCGATCGGACCTGACGCGGCCCGCGCGGCGATGCCCTAGAGTTGTCAGCCGTCGTGCAAGGGGGAAACCGTACTCACTCGAGAGCGCGCCGAGCGATCGCGCTCGGCGCGGCGGGACTCGCGGTCGGGGGCGTTCTCGCCTGGCCGGCCGCCGCCGAGCAGCCCTCGCTGACGACAGAGCGAACGATCACTGGTGACGCGGATGCGGACTTCTCGCTCCTGCGCCCGGGGCCCCCATGGCGCCGGGTGGTCCGCAGCGAGCTCGGCCGCCCGCGCAGCGCCCGCAACCAGCTTCGTCGCTCGCTCCTCTATCTCACCGCCCTCGACGAGATCCACTACACCGACGAGGAATCGCCGGCGCGCGTCGAGTTCCTGGACGCGGACGACTCACCCTTCACCTCGGCCTGGTTCCCGTTCGAGGCGCTGCGTCCGTTCTCGATCGACCGTGTCTTTCGGACGGTCAACGAAAACGTGCGGAGCCCGGTCGCCCAGGGCGACGGCAGTCGCGCGCGCATGGCGCTCGCCCTCACCACGGGCGACAACTTCGATAACCAGCAGCGCAACGAGGCGTCGGCCTTCGTACGCCTGCTCGAGGGCGGCACGCTCGACCCGAACTCCGGCGTGGAGTCGAACCGACCCTGTCCGGCCGGTCCGGTCCCGCCCGGCGAGGCCCGCCGCTACACCGGCGTGCAGGACTACGACGACTACCAGCGTGAGCGCTCGTTCTACGACCCCGACGTCCCGGTCGGAAGGTGGTCGGCGTTCCCTCGCTATCGCGGCCTGATGGACCGTGCGCAACGCCCCTTCCGTGCCGCGGGCCTCGACGTCCCGAGCTACGTCTCGCTGGGGAACCACGATCGGCTGGTCCAGGGCAACCAGTTCGCCAACGCCCCCTTCGAGAGGGTGGCCATCGGGTGCCAGAAGACGTTCGGGCCCGTGGCCAGCCCCAACGCTCGCTCATCGAGCACGCTGAACCCGAACACGCTGAACCCGAACCTCCGAAACGGCGTATCGGCGAGCGGTGCGCCAGGCGGCCGGGGCATGCGGCCGGTGCCGCCCGACCCACGGCGCGCCTTCGTCTCGAGCGCGGAGCTGAAGGGCTTCTTCGACACCGGCCGGCAGGCCGACAAGCACGGCTTCGGCTACGTCGACCGCGACGAGCGGATCGCCTCACGGGGCGCTGCGAGCTACTACTCCTGGCGCCCGCGGCGAGGCGTGCGCATGATCTCCCTCAACACCGCCTCAGAAGGAGGTCTGGTGGGGCCCTCGGCCGAGGGCAACCTGGACGATCCGCAGTTCCGCTGGCTGCGCGGAGAGCTCGCCCAGGCGCAGCGCGCCCGTGAACTGGTGATCCTGTTCGGCCACCATCCGATCGGGAGCCTGCGCTCGCCCGTGCCGGACGAGAACGCTCCTCCGTGCGGGCCGGACCCCGCGCGCGACCCCAACCCGGGCTGCGACCTCGATCCGCGCGCCTCCGAGCCGATCCGGCAGGGCCGCGACGTCGAGGGCCTGCTCAAGGCGACTCCGAACGTGGTCGCCTACGTCGCCGGGCACACCACAGTCAACCGCGTCACGCCCTTCGTGCGATCCGGCGGCGGGGGCTTCTGGCAGATCGAGTCGAGCTCCGTGAGCGACTGGCCCAACGAGGCCCGCCTGGTCGAGTTGATGGACAACCGCGACGGCACGCTCTCGATCTTCGGCACGATGCTCAACCAGGACACGCCCGTCGGGGTGCCCGCCTCGGGTACGAGTGCAAGCGGCTTCTCGGCTCGCACGCTGGCGAGCATCGATCGCGTGCTGGCCTTCAACGATCCCCAGGACGACCCCGAGGAGACGGTCGGGCCACCTGAGTCACGCAACGTCGAGTTGCTGCTCCGCGATCCCCGGACTGCGGGCGGCACGACGGGAACGCGCGGCGACGACGTGCTGGTCGGGACCGAGGGCGACGACGTCATCCGCTGCGGGTCCGGCGATGACCGCGTGGACGGCCGCGGCGGTGACGACACGATCTACTGCGGATCCGGGAACGACGTGGTCGACGGTGGCTCCGGCGACGACCGCCTCTACGGCGGATCCGGGAACGACGCGATCGACGGCGGCTCCGGCGACGACCGCCTCTACGGCGAGTCCGGGAACGACGCGATCGACGGCGGTCCCGGAGAGGATGCGCTCTTCGGCGGCACCGGCGATGACCGCCTGTCGGGCGGCCCCGGCCGTGACCGCCTGGAGGGCGGCACCGGGACGGACCGCACCGCCCAGTAGCTCGGAGGCCGCGACCGCGGCGAGGGGGTGCGGGTGAAGAGGATCTCCGGACCAAGCGAGGTCGAGAGCCATCCGAAGCCGTGAGGACTTGTGTAGGCTTTCGCCGATGAACCGCGCGATCCTGCCTTGGTTCCTCTTGGCGGCACTCCCCGCGACGGCGATCGCGGCCGTCGTCCTCGGCATACCGACAGATGTGCTGCCGAACCCGTGGTTCAAGCGCATGCTGCCGGTCCGTCCGCTCGACCTAGTGCTCTGGCCGCTCACGAGCATTGCCCTCGGCGCCCTGATCGCCACCTACTTCGTCCCTGGCGCACGCAGGGGCCCCTCAGGGGTGACGGGCGGGCTCGGCGGAGGGGCGCTCGGGATCTTCGCCATCGGATGCCCGATCTGCAACAAGCTGGTGGTGCTCGCCCTGGGACTCTCCGGCGCTCTGACCTACTTCGAGCCCATACAGCCGGTGCTCGGGGTGCTCGCACTGGTGGTCACGCTTGTGGCCCTGCGCGCTCGCCTGCGGGCCCTTGGGGGCGCGTGCCCCGTCCGCGCGCCCGACCCACAACTTCAGTGACGGTCCCGCCGCGCGGGTTAGGCCACGCGCGGTGGCCCGCGCCGCGCGATGGCGGCGCGACTGCTGTCGTCGCCGGCACTTGAGCGTTACGCCGTATCCGAACCCGCACGGGCCCGCTGAGCGACGGACGCTCTCCAACCTCGGGCACTGGCTCGAGGGCGGTGTGCTCGCGGGCGCAAGCGCCCTCGCGCTCCTCGGCGCACGGCGCCCCGAGCTCGACTGGCCGCGGCTATGGTGGCCTCGGCTGGCGAGTGGTGCGGGCGTTGCGCTCGGTGGCTTCATCGTCCTGGGCAGCCTGCACCACGGGGGGCCGCGGGTCTACCTCCGGCACGAGCGCCAGGACCGCCAGCACCTCGTCATGGCGGCGCTTATCGCCGCCGGCGGGCTGACCGAGGCTGCCGGCCGGACGACTGCACCGGCCCGCCTCGGGTGGCCGCTGGCCCTGAGCGCCGTCGCCGCGATGTTCCTCTCGCACGAGCAGCACGGGACCGGGGAGGCACGGGAGCGGTCGGCTCGCACGCACCGGCGTCTCGCCTTCGGCCTGCTGGCGACAGGCGCGGCGAGAACGGCCGAGGTGCTCGGCCTCCCGGGGCCGTGGGCGACCGTCTGGCCCGCCTGCGGTCTCGCGGTCGCCGCCCGGCTGCTCGCCTACCGTGAGCCCGCCGGAACGTACGAGGGGCCCGAGCGCGGTTCGTAGTCAACCGGCGCAGGAGGGTCCGCCTCGCCTCAGCCCACCGGGGACCGCCTTCGTGACTGTGGCGCGGGCTTGTCGTCGTCGCCCGTCCCAGGACCGAGGCGGACGACGAGCACGAGGCCAGCCACCGCCGCCAGCACGAGCACGAGGCTTGTCCACTGAGAGTTCGCCAGCCCGAGGGCGAGAGCGTCGCTGTCGCTGCGGTAGAAGAACATGAAGAAGCGGCCGAGCGAGTACAGGCCGATCACCGACAGCGTGGCCGTCAGCGGGCGCCGGAAGCGGTGGCGAAGCGGCCAGACCAGCGCGAACAGGGCTAGAGCCAGCACGATCTCGTACAGCCCGCCGTCGTGGTAGGCGACGTTTGGGTCGGGGACCAGGGCCTCCGGGTTGGGGTGTCGCACACCCCACGGCGCGTCGGTCGGCGGGCCGTAGTGCTCGCCGTTGATCAGGTCGCCCACCCGTCCTATCGCCATGCCGAGCGGGAAGGCGAGCGCGCCGGCGTCGAGGTAGCGAAGGCTCGAGCCGGTCGCCCTCAGGTAGACGACGATGGCGATCGGGGAGAGGATGAGCGCGCCGTAGAAGGAGAAGCCGTTCGAGCCGAGCCACTGCGAGGGCTGCAGGAGCGCGCCCTGCTCGATCAGCCAGAAGACGCGTGCGCCCACGATGCCGGCCAGGCCGGCAACGAGGGCGACGGTCAGCATCCGGTCGGGGTCGAGTCCCCGCTCGCGTACGTAGCGCGCCCCGGGCCCGTATCCGGCGACCAGGATCCCGATCGCGATTGTGAGGCCGTGCCACGCCAGCGTGATCGGCCCGAGGTGAATGCTCGGATCGAGGTCGATGGTTATCGCGGCGAGCATCATGCGGTCTGCGAATCGAGGTCTGCGTGGGGCGGCTGCGGCTGGTCGGCGCGCCCGCCAACCTACACGTAACGCCTCGTCGCCCTTGGGCTGCCTGGCGAAGCCCGCAGGACGATCCGTACGGCGTCGGCGGCTTCGACCAGGGCGCGGGCGATCCTCACCATCGCGCCCGTGCGTACGGGCAGATTGCTCGCAAGGGGCATTCGGGGCAGCGCGGCGCCCGCGCGACGCATGTCCGCCGCCCGTGGCGAAGCAGCCCGGTGTGCAGCTCGTAGGCCTCGTCGGGGCAGCCCCCGGCGAGGCGCGTCAGCTCGTCGTGGGCCTCCTCGAGCGAGCCTCCGGGGCGGAACAGGCGAAGCCGTCCTCCCACCCGGTGCACGTGCGTGTCGACCGGCACGTCGGGCCTTCCGAACGAGAACAGGAGCACGCAGGCGGCGGTCTTTCGGCCTACTCCGGGCAGCGCGACCAGAAAGTCGCGCCCCCGTTCGAGCGGAGCTTCCTCCATCCATGCGAGGTCGTCGTCGTCGATCGCGTGCAGCATCGCCTGGATGCGGCCGGCCTTGATGTTCGAGAGTCCACCGGGCCGGATTGCCTCCTCGACCCGTTCCAGAGGCGCCTCACGCACGTCGGGCCATCCACCCGGAAACCGCTCCCGCAGCCGGAAGTAGGCGATGTCACGGTTGCGGTCGTTGGTGTTCTGGGAGAGCACCGTCAGGACGAGCTCGTCGACCGGCGCACGGTGCGGTCTGAGGATCGGGCGGCCGTAGGCGGCCCGCAGGCGATCGCGGATCGTGCGTATCCGGCGGCGGTCGGGGCGTCGCCGCGGCGCGTCGGTGCGGCCGCGGCCGATGGACTCATCTTCGCTCGGCATGGGCGAGACCGTGATATCAAGCGCCGGTGGCGCACGTGCCCGACATGCCGGTCAGCGAGCGGGACGCCGAGGTCGCCGGGGTCCCCGTCCACTGGCGCGAGGCGACGTCGCCGGATCAGAGCCGCGCTCCGGTCCTGTACCTGCACGGCAATCCCACCGACGGCGGCGACTTCCTCCCCTTCCTCGCGCGGGCGGGCGGCATCGCCCCCGACCTGCCCGGCTTCGGGCGCTCGGGGAAGAGCTCGACCTTCGACTACTCGATCGGCGGCTACGCCGACTTCCTCGAAGCCTTCGTAGACCACCTGGGTCTCGAGCGGTTCTCGCTCGTCGTCCACGACTGGGGCGGGGTGGGGCTCGCCCTCGCCCAGCGCCGGCCGGCCTCGCTCGAGCGCTTGGTCATCACGAACTGCGTGCCGTTCCTCCCCGGCTACCGCTGGCACCAGTGGGCGCGCCTATGGCGCCGTCCGGTGATCGGTGAGCTGACCATGGGCTTCACCACCCGCTTCGCGTTTAGGCGCGGCCTGCGCGAGGCCTTCGTCACCCGCGGTCCCGAGCTCGAGGGCCTCGGAGACCGCGCGTGGGGGCACTTCGATCATGGCACCCAGCGCGCCGTGCTCAAGCTCTACCGCTCGGCCTCGCCGGAGGTCCTCGAGGCCGCCGGCTCGAGGCTCGGAGAGATCACCGCGTCGGCGCTCGTGGCCTGGGGCGAACGCGATCCCTACATCTCGACCGGCTTCGCGCAGGCGTACGCCGACGCCCTCGGCGGTGAGACGCGCGTCGAGCTCATCCCCAGTGCCGGCCACTGGCCGTGGCTCGACCGGCCGGAGGTCGTGGAGGAGATCGTCGCCTTTCTCAGGGAAGGTCGCTGAGCCCGAGGCTCTCCCCCCGCGCGAGTAAGCTTCGGGCCGTGAGCGGTCCCGGCGAGCCGAGCGACGGCACGCGGACGCCGCCGCGGCGCTCGACCTCCCCACCCGCGGGCGCCGGCGGCGCGCCCCCGCGCCGCCGCGGCTCCGCAGGGCGACCGGACCGAGAAGGGCGCTCCACCGAGATGCGCGAGGTCGCCCGCCAGCGCCTGATCGATTCGCGCCTGACGCCGAACGCGATCTCCCTGACCGGCTTCGCGCTCAACCTCGTCGCCGCCGGTCTGATCGTCGCCGAGCTGTTCGTGCTCGGGGCGATCGCCTTCGCCGTCGGCTCGGCCATGGACGCCATGGACGGTCGCTACTCGCGCATGTCGGGCAAGGGCACTCAGTTCGGCGCGTTCCTCGACTCGACCCTCGACCGGGTCGAGGAGGGCCTGGTGCTGGCGGCGGTCGGCGTGTACTTCGCTTCGCAACAGGACGAGGTGGCGGTCGCGGCCACGGTCGTCGCCGTGCTCGGCTCGCTGATGGTTTCCTACACGCGCGCCCGCGCGGAGGCGCTCGGCGTCGAATGCAAGGTCGGGCTCGCGCAGCGCCCGCCGCGCGTGGTCATTCTCGGCATCGGGATCCTCTTCGCCACCGGCGCCGGGCTCGGCGATTTCTCGCTTCTCGCTCCGGCCATCTACGCTCTCGCGGCGCTCACGTCGATCACCGCCCTCCAGCGCGTCCTGCACGTCAGGGCGAAGCTACGGGCGGGCGGCGTGTGAGCGTCCTGTAACCGGGGAACCCACGAAGGGTTCTCCTCAGGCCGCCGGAGTCGCGACCCGCACCCGGCCCGCCATAGTCAGCCTTCAGAAGGGATCCATCTTCCATGACCGCCGAGCACCTCACCAACGGCGACTCCCGCTACGCGACCGAGAAGGTCCGCGTCGCCATCGTCGGGGTGGGCAACTGTGCCTCCTCATTCGTCCAGGGAGTCGAGCACTACCGCCACGCCGACCCCGCCGAGCCGGTGCCGGGCCTGATGAACGTCGACCTCGGCGGCTACCACGTCGGCGACGTCGAGTTCTCGGCCGCCTTCGACATCGACGCCGACAAGGTCGGCAGCGATCTCTCCGAGGCGATCTGGGCCGGCCACAACAACACCGTCCGCTTCGCCGAGGTCCCGCAGCTCGGGGTGCCCGTGCAGCGCGGCATGACCCACGACGGCCTCGGCAAGTACCTCAAGGAGAAGATCACCAAGGCGCCGGGCGAGACCGCCGACATCGCCGAGATCCTGCGCGAGACCAAGACCGATGTTGTCGTCTCCTACCTGCCGGTCGGCTCTGAGCTGGCCACCAAGTGGTACGTCGAGCAGGTCCTCGAGGCCGGCTGCGCCTTTGTCAACTGCATCCCGGTGTTCATCGCCCGCGAGGACTACTGGGGACGGCGCTTCGCCAAGGCCGGCCTGCCGATCGTCGGCGACGACATCAAGTCGCAGGTCGGCGCGACGATCGTCCACCGCCAGCTCGCGCGGCTGTTCGGCGACCGCGGGGTGAAGCTCATGCGGACCTCGCAGCTCAACGTCGGCGGCAACATGGACTTCTACAACATGCTCGAGCGCGAGCGCCTCGAGTCCAAGAAGATCTCCAAGACCAACGCGGTCACGTCGATCATGGGCCATGAGCTGCCGGCCGACGACATCCACATCGGGCCCTCGGACTACATCCCCTGGCTGACCGATCGCAAGTGGGCCCACATCCGCCTCGAGGGCGAGTCGTTCGGCGGCGTGCCGCTGACCGCCGCGGTAAAGCTCGAGGTCTGGGACTCGCCGAACTCGGCGGGCATCGTCATCGACGCCGTGCGCTGCTGCAAGCTGGCGCTGAACCAGGGGGTCGGCGGGCCGCTCGAGGGCCCCAGCTCCTACTTCATGAAGTCGCCGCCGAAGCAGGTGCCGGACGCGGTCGCCCGCGAGGACACCGAGCGCTTCATCGCGGAGCACGCGGGCGCGCCTAAGCTGCCGGGCGGGGGCCGCGTGACGGCGCGCGCCGAGGCCTGAGCGAGCCGCCGTGAACGCGGTCCGGGAAGTGGTACGGTCGGCCCGTGAGGAGGGGAGCCGCGTGAGTGCCGAGGGCTACGACTACGACTGGCTGATCGTCGGCTCGGGCTTCGGCGGCAGCGTGTCCGCCATGCGCCTGACCGAGAAGGGCTACTCGGTGGGAATGCTCGAGTGCGGGCGGCGCTTCGAGGACAAGGACTTCGTCAAGACGACCTGGAACCTCTGGCGCTACTACTGGGTGCCGAAGCTGCGCATGAAGGGGATCCTGCGTCTCACCCTGTTCAACGACATCCTGATCGTGAGCGGCTGTGGGGTGGGCGGGGGCAGCCTTGGCTACGCCAACACGCTCTACCGCCCGAGCTCGGCGTTCTACCAGGACCCGATCTGGCGCGATCTCGAGGACTGGGAGAATGAGCTGCGGCCATGCTTCGACACCGCCGAGCACATGCTCGGGGTGACCGAGTACCGCGGCGAGGGCCCGGCCGACGAGCTCCTGCGCGACCTCGCCGACGAGCTCGGCGTACCCGAGACCTACCACCGCACGCGGATCGGGGTCTTCTTCAACGACGACGCGCCCGGCGAGACCGTGCCCGACCCCTACTTCGGCGGCGAGGGGCCCGACCGCGCGGGCTGCATCCGCTGCGGGGCCTGCATGCCGGGCTGCCGCTACAACGCCAAGAACACTCTGCCCAAGAACTACCTGTTCTTCGCCGAGCGAAACGGCGCACGCGTGCATCCCGAGCGCACCGTGGTCGACGTCCGCCCACTCGGTGCCGAGGACGGCAGCGACGGCTACGCGGTCACGAGCGAGCGCTCGGGGCGATGGCTCGCGCGCGACCGCCAGACCCACACCGCCCGCGGGGTGATCGTGGCCGCTGGTCCGATCGGGACGAACCAGCTGCTCCAGACGTGTCGACACCAGGGCTCGCTGCCCCGGATCTCCGAGCGGCTCGGCTACCGGGTGCGCACCAACAGCGAGTCGATCCCCGCCGTCACCGTGAAGAACGACCGGCTCGACTTCACGAAGTCGGTCGCCATCTCCTCGAGCATCCATCCGACCGAGGACACCCACATCGAGAACGTGACCTACGGACCCGGCGCCGATTCGATGGCCTTTCTGTGGACGCTGCTCGTCGGAAAGGGAACTCGACTCACGCGGCCGATCAAGTTCCTAGGACAGTCGGCGCGCCATCCGATCCAGTTCGCACGCGCGAACTGGCCGCACAAGTTCTCGCGCCGCACGGTGATCCTGCTGGTCATGCAGACGCTCGACAACTCGATGCGGCTCAAGGCCAAACGCCGGCTATTCGGCAAGGGCGTGAAGCTCAACACCGAGCAGGATCCCGAGAACCCCAACCCGACCTTCATCCCGGTGGCCGACTGGACGGCCCGCCGTGCGGCCGAGAAGCTCGACGGTGTACCGCAGGTGGGCACGACCGAGGCGCTCCTCAACGTGCCGATCACCGCGCACATCCTCGGCGGCGCGGTCATGGGCACGGACGCCGAGAGCGGGGTGATCGACCACCGCCAGCGCGTCTTCGGCTACGAGAACCTGCTGGTCTGCGACGGCTCGGCGGTGCCCGCGAACCCAGGCGTCAACCCGAGCCTGACCATCACGGCGATGACCGAGTACGCGATGAGCCACATTCCGACACGCGCCCAGGCGGAGTCGGGTGAGGACGCCGACGACCTGTCGCCGGCCGGCGTAGGCGATGGCGCAAACGGCGCCGAGCCCGCCAGCGCCAGCAACGGCGCGAGCCCACACCCGGAGGAGACGCCCATCAGTGCCGACGGGGCATGAGCCATGAGCGCCGCTCCGAGCGCCTCGATGACGAGCGCGGAGCAGGTCGAATCCACGTCTGAGCAGGGCCGTCTCCCTCTGCCCCGCCGGGTCGAGGTGGCGATCGTCGGCGCGGGCTTCGGCGGGCTCGGGGCGGCCATCTCGCTCGAGCGGGCCGGCTTCCGCGACTTCGCCGTGCTCGAGCGGGGGGGCGAAGTTGGGGGCACCTGGTTCTTCAACACCTATCCGGGCTGTCAGTGCGACGTCCCGTCGAACCTCTACTCCTTCTCCTTCGCACGCAAGTCCGATTGGTCGCGCAGCTATCCCGAGCAGCCGGAGATCCTCGACTACCTGCGCGACTGCTCGAGTCGCTTCGCCGTGCGCGATCGCATCCATTTCGACTGCGAGATGCGCGAGGCGGTCTGGGAGGAGCAGGACCAGCGCTGGCGGATCGATACCTCCCACGGCACTCTTCTCGCGCGGGTCCTGGTGGTCGCCCCCGGTCTTCTGAGCGAGCCGAAGACGCCGTCGGTTCCGGGCCTCGACGCCTTCGAGGGCGAGACGGTCCATACGGCCCGCTGGGGCGAGGGTCGTGA
>JBBSNG010000037.1:0-13874 GCA_038232755.1 Solirubrobacterales bacterium
AAGACGATCGGGATCAGCTCTGCGCCGCCGCCACCCATGGCCCCGATTGTCGCAGCGTCGACCGAGAGGCCGATCCGAGGTCTGCGAGACTGTCGGCTGGGTCGATCCCGACCGTGCAGCCTCACCGCGACGGCTCCCGACCGCCTTGTCGAGCTAGGAGAAGACCTTGAACAGCGCAACGCCTGCCGCTCCTTCGACCACCCTCGACGCGACGTGGCTGGCCAAGGGCCTCGCTGGGCTTCGCATCTTCTTCGGCCTGATCCTGTTCACGAATGGGCTCGCCAAGCTCTTTTCGTTCCGCAACATCGAGGTCGGCCCATACCGCAGCTTCCTCATCAACAGGGAGGAGGCGAGGGGCATTCTCGCGGGCGAGGCGAGGAAGAACGAGCTTCCCGGCATCCCCTCGCTCGTTAACGACGTCATCCTGGCCAACTGGGGATTCTTCCAATGGGTTGTGACCGCCCTCGAACTGGGCGTCGGAGCCTTGCTCATCATCGGGCTGGCGACGCGCGGGGCGGCGCTCGTGGGACTCGGCCAGCAGCTCTTCCTCCAGATCATCTACTTCTCCAGCAATCCCTGGACGTGGGAGCAGCCGCACGAATGGGTGCCGTTGCTCATCCTCCTGCTCGTGCCCGCCGGGCGCGTGTGGGGACTCGACCACCGTTTCGTCGACCGCGGCATCGGGCGGCTGAGGGGCTTCCCGTTCTGACCTCACCGTGAGTCGCTCGGGCACGCATCGCACGCACGTCGAGAACGGCGCTCAAGGGGACACGAGCGTCGTGAGGTTGATCGACGCCGAGCAGGCTCCGATCCTCGCTCGGCCCTACTACCCCGACGAAGGCTCGCCGAGCCCGATCACTGCGTCGCTCGCGCACGTGCCCGAGGTGCTGGAGGCCACGCTCCCGTTCGTGGCCCGAATCCTCGGGCCGACCGCCGTCGGTCTGCGGGCCAAGGAGATCGTGATCCTGCGGACCTCGGCGCTCATGGAGTGCCGCTACTGCGTGCAGACCCACACCGCGGTCGCCCTCGACTCCGGCCTGACCGTCGAGGAGGTCCGCGCCCTGCGAGGGGAGGCGGAGCTCGAGGCCGTCTTCACTCGTGCGGAGGAGCTCGTACTCATCGCCTGGGTCGACGCCGTCGCGCTCGGCCGCGGGGCGGTGCCCGAGGAGGTGAGCGCCCGGGCGAGGGAGGCGATGGGCGATCCCGAGCTCGTCGAGCTGACGCTCGTGGCCGCCGCGACGCTCATGCTCAACCGCTACTGCTCCGCCCTCGGACTGCCCACGAGCGCGGCCACGCTCGGCCGCCTCGCCTCGGACGGCCTCGCGTGAGCGCCGTCGCGGAAGCGATCGCTCGCGGGGAGGTCGGCGAGCGGCTCTGGTTCTACGCCAACTACCACTGCAACCTGCGCTGCACCTACTGCCTGACGGAATCGGCGCCGCAGGTCAACCGCCGAGAGCTCGGCGAGGAGCAGATCGTCGAGCGAGCCCGAGAGGCCAAGGAGCTCGGGTTCACCAGGCTCGGAGTCAGCGGCGGCGAGCCGTTCCTGCTCGACTACATGCCGCGGCTCGTAGCGACGCTCGGTGCGGAGCTGCCGACGATCGTGCTCTCGAACGCGACCGTGTTCAACGACCGGCGGCTGCGGGAGATGGAGCCGCTCGCCGACCTGCCCGTGCACGTGCAGATCTCCCTCGATCATCCCGACCCCGAGGACAACGACGAGATGCGCGGACCGGAGAACTTCCGCAAGGTCGTCGAGGCCATCCCAAAGCTCGTGGAGCGAGGCATCGGCGTGCGCATCGCCACCACCCTCGAGGATCCCGAGGCGGCCGACCCAGACGAGATGGAGCGCCTGTGCGAGCTCCACCGCTCGATGGGCGTCGCGGACGAGGACCACGTCGTGCGACCGATAATCAACCGCGGGCGCGCCGTGGGCAACGACATGGGGGTGCTCGCCGGCTTCGAGCAGCTCGAGCCCGAGCTCACGCTCACGAGCGACGGAGCCTTCTACAGTCCGTTCGCTCCCACGGTCAGGGGCGGCAACCTCGACACGGACCTGCTCGTGTCGCGCACGACCAAGCCCGTACGTGAGCCGGCGGAGATGCTGGCGCGAATCGGCGCTAGCCGCCCAACCGGTAACGACGCCTCGATCGGCATTCGGTGAGCGTGAGCGACGGTCGCCCGGTCGGGCGGCGAACACGATTGCCAGCACCGCTCCGAGACGCGAGGATTCCCCACCTCACAAGGCTTGGAGCGCGCCCGGACAAGCGTCGATAGGGTCGTGGCGACACGTCCCTGAGAGGAGCAGAGATGGCGGAGAACGACAAGGTCGTGATCAACCTGGCGACGGGTGGCGAGGATGCGGAGAGGGTGACGATCGCCTTCCTCGTCGCCACGGCGGGTTTGGAGGCAGGCAAGCGTGTCGTGATGTTCGTCACCAAGGAGGCGGTCAGACTCGGGCTTCCAGATTACGCCGAGGGGATCCAGGCAGCTGACGCCCCGCCCGTCTCGCGGCTGTTCCAGCAGTTTGCCGACGGCGGGGGCGAACTCTTCGTGTGCCCGATCTGCTTCAACGTACGAAAGCTCGACGAACAGGCGCTGGTAGCCAACGCGAGGCTGGCCGGTGCCACACCGCTGTGGCAGTTCATCGGAGAGGGAGCGACGGTCTTCAGTTACTGACGCGGATTTACGTCCCTGACGGAGCTGACGTGCGAGCCTCCGCACGTCCCGCCTCGAGCGCCGGCCTCTGCGTGCGCGGCAGCCGGCGGCGCACGCGCCAGGCCGCTCCCGAGAAGGCCTTGTTGGCCACGGTGGCGAAGCCCTCCTCGTCGGTCCGCAGCGCCAGCAGCAGGTGCGCTATCCGGTCGGAGGGCGGTAGCTCGCGCTCGCGCGTCCCCACGCAGAAGCAGTTGACCCGGCGACCGCCCGGCGGCAGCAGCAGAGCCCCGGCCTCGCCCACCAGCCAGACCCCGAGCGCGCCACGCTCGAGGGCCAGCCCCGTGCGGCGCTGGAGCTCGCGCGCCTCGTGTCCGAGCAGATCGCCGAGGAGTCCCTGGGCGACAGGCTCCGCGCGCGCGTTGCGCGGTCCCTTGGGCCGGACCACGCCGACCCCGCGGTAGGCGTAGAGCTCGGGGATGATCCAGGCGTGCACGAGACAGGCGATTCCCACCGGGAGCGACAGCGGCTCGAGCACGAAGAGCCCGACCGCGGCGGCCGAGAAGGGAACGACGCTCATGACCGTCCACACGGTCCACAGCCGCCCCCACGCCCGCAGCGAATCCCGGCTCGCGCGCTTGCGCCACGCTACGGCGGCGAGCTCCGGTAGGACCGGTTCGGCGGCGGTCGCCACCCCCGGCCTAACCCCCGGCGATCGGGCGGCGCATGATCACGAGGTCGGCCCCGGCGGGCAGCTCGGTGACCTGCGCCGCGCGACCCTCGCCCTCGGGCACGACCCCGATGTAGCCGGCGTCGAGCTCACGGCGGAAGGCCTCAACCGCGGCCTCGAAGTCGACGCCGTCGGTGCCCCTCCACTGCGCGACCGTCGAGTGGCCGGTGTGGTCCATGCGGATGAGCCTTGGCATCGCAGCCTCCTGCGGAGAAGATCGGTCACCCACGATGGTACCCGCCGCCCTAGCGTTCCGAATCCAGCGGCCACGGATTGGGCTCGCACGGGGCGACGCCCTTGGTCTGCTGCACCATGATCGGCGCCCGGAGGCCATCGCCGGGGCATTCCTGGTGGCTCTGCCCGAGGGCGTGGCCGACCTCGTGGTTGACCATGTACTGGCGGTAGCGCGCCAGGTCGCGGCCGTAGGCCTCCGCACCGCGGGTCCAGCGCGCGGCGTTCAGTACGGCGCGCCCGTTCTGATGGCATGAGTAAGTCCCATTGGTCGCGAGCGGAGCGCACAGGCTGTCGGTGGTGTCGGGGCTCGCCAAGGTCACGGTGAAGGACGCCTCGTCCTTGTCGGTGCGCCAGAGCGGGTAGGCGCCGTCGGCCGTCCAGCCGCGCGGGTCGAGCAACGTGCGCTCGACCTCGCGAGCGAAGGCCGCGCGGTCGACCGCGACCCCCTTCTCGACCTCGACGGCGAAGCCGAGCCCGCCGGCGTCGCCGGACGACGCGGTGTTCGGGGCGGGGACCGCCGCGAGCGTGCCGGTCGAGCGGATCGAGCGCGGGGTCAGGGGATCAGGGGGCGCCTGAACCTCCGGAGTCGCGGCGGCGGGCCGCGGCTTGACGGGCGCGCGCTCGGCGCCATCGCCCGAGGCGGCCGCTATCAGGGCGACAAGGGCGATCAGCCCACCAAGGCCGGCGAGGCCTCCGCCGATGACCAGGGCGGCGTTCCGCCGCCGCCGGACGTGGACCGCGGTCATCGATCGAGCGGGAAGCAGCACCGATCCCGGCCCGCCCCGGGGCGTTGCCCGTCTACGACGCATGCTCACTACCTCGACCGGCCTCAGCCGAGTCCCAGCCGCTCGCGCACCATCCGCCCGACCTCTCCTCCGTCGGCGCGGCCCTTCGTCTCGCGCATGACCGAGCCGACGATCGCCCCCATCGCCTTGTTCTTTCCTCCGCGGATCTTCTCGACGGCGTCGGGGTTCTCGTCGATCGCGCGGTCGACGATCGCTCCGAGCTCGTCGGCGGCGGCGAGGCCGAGGCCACGCTCGGCGACGATCGACGACGGCCGACCGCCCTCGGCGGCCATCGCGTCGAGGACCTCCTTGGCGGCGGAGCCGGAGACCTCCCGGGCCGAGACCATGCGCACGAGCTCGGCGAGCGCGGCCGGCGTCACGGCCGAATCGGCGGGATCGGCGTCGCCGAGCCGCGGCACGAGCTCGACGGTGATCCAGCTGGCCAGCGTGCGGGGATCGGTCTCGGCGCCCGCGCCGTTCGCGGCGGCTGGGTCGGCGTCGCCGCCCTCGTCGCTCGAAGGCGCGTCGGCGAGTCCGGCCTCGAAGAAGTCGCCGAGCTCGGAGCGGAAGGCGAGCAGTCGCGCGGTGTCGGCGCTCAGGTCGAGCTCGCGCTCGAAGCGCTCCGCCCGCGCGGCCGGAAGCTCGGGCAGGGCCTCGCGCGCGCGGCTCACCATCGCCTCGGTGGGCGCGAGCGGGACGAGGTCGGGCTCAGGGAAGTAGCGGTAGTCGTGGGACTCCTCCTTCGAGCGCAGCGGAGTCAGCGTGCCGCTCGTCGGGTCGTAGTGGATGGTCGCCTGAACGACCTGCCCTCCCCCACGCACGATCTCCGCCTGACGCGCGATCTCCGCCGCCACCCCGCGTTCGAGGAAGCGGAAGGAGTTCATGTTCTTGAGCTCGGTCTTGGTGCCGAGGTCGGCGGTTCCGAGCGGGCGGATCGACACGTTGGCATCGCAGCGCAGCGAGCCCTCGTCCATGTTCACGTCGGAGACGCCGAGGCGCCCGAGCGTGGCGCGCAGCAGCCGCAGCCACTCGCCGGCCTGCGCGGGGGAGGTCAGATCGGGCTCGGTGACGATCTCCACCAGCGGGGTGCCGCCGCGGTTGAAGTCGACGACCGAGGCCTCCGCGCCGTGGATCCGGCCCGAGGAGCCGGCGTGGACGAGCTTCGCCGCGTCCTCCTCGAGGTGGACGCGGTGCACGCGCACGTCGCCGAGGCGGCCGTGACCCCAGAGCGGGATGTCGAACTGGGAGATCTGGTAGCCCTTGGGCAGGTCGGGATAGAAGTAGTTCTTGCGGTGAAAGATCGACCGGGGGCTGAGCTCGCACTCGAGCGCCATGCCGATCATCAGCGCGAAGTGGATGGCCTCGGCGTTGGGGACCGGCAGCGTGCCGGGGTGGCCGAGGCAGATCGGGCAGGTGTGGGTGTTCGGCTCGTCGCCGAAGGACAGCGCGCAGCCGCAGAACATCTTGGTGCGGGTCTTCAGCTGCACGTGGATCTCGAGCCCGATGGTCGGCTCGTAGGCGCGCTCGACGGGCGTCGTGGTCACCGTGGTCATGTCGCCCCCACGGCCGCCGCGCCGCGGCGCGGCGGCGAGGTGTCGAAGCCGATCGCCCGCTCGAGCGCGTGCGCGGCGCCGAGCACGCGGTTCTCGGAGAATGCCGGGCCGGTGATCTGAAAGCCCACGGGAAGGTCCTCGGAGAGCCCGGCCGGGATCGAGATGGCCGGTACGCCGGCCAGTGACATCGGCACCGTGCAGTAGTCCGACATGTACATGGCCATCGGGTCCTGGGTGCGCTCGCCGAGTCGGAAGGCCACGCTGGGCGAGGTCGGGGTGACCACGAGGTCCACCCGCTCGAAGGCGGCGCGGAAGTCCTCGGCGATCTTCGTCCGCACGCGCTGGGCGCGCCCGTAGTAGGCCTCGTAGTAGCCGGAGGAGAGCGCGTAGGTGCCGAGCATGATGCGGCGCTTGACCTCGACCCCGAAGCCCTCGGAACGCGTCCGCTCGTAGAGCGAGAGCAGATCGCCGTCGCCGGCGCGCAGCCCGAAGCGGACGCCGTCGTAGCGGGAGAGGTTTGCGCTGGCCTCGGCCGGCGCGAGCACGTAGTAGGCGGAGAGGCCGTGCTCGGTGTGGGGTAGCGAGATCTCCTCGACCGCGCCGCCGAGGTCCTCGATGCGCGCGAGCGTCTGGTCGAAGAGGGCCTTCACGCCGGGATCGATGGTGTCGGCCTCGGCCAGCTCGGCGACTACGCCGAAGCGTAGGCCGTCGAGGCGCTCGGCGCTCGGCAGCTCGATCCGCTCCGGGAAGTCGACCGAGGTCGAGTCGCGGGGATCGCGCCCGCCGTCGACGAGGTGGCGCAGCAGCAGCGCGGCGTCGGTGGTGTCGCGGGTGATCGGGCCGCACTGGTCGAGCGACGAGGCAAAGGCGATCATCCCGTAGCGCGAGATCGAGCCGTAGGTCGGCTTGAGGCCGACGAGTCCGCAGAGGGCGGCGGGCTGGCGGATCGAGCCCCCGGTGTCGGTGCCGATCGACCACGGGGCAAGTCCGGCCGCGACCGCCGCCGCTGAGCCGCCGCTCGAGCCTCCCGGGACCCGGTCTATCGCCCACGGGTTGCGCACCGGCTTGTAGGCCGAGTTCTCGTTCGAGGAGCCCATGGCGAACTCGTCCATGTTCGTCTTGCCGAGCATCGGAGCGCCGGCGGCGGCGAGCCGCTCGACGGCCGTGGCGGTGTAGGGAGGCCGATAGCCCTCGAGGATGCGCGAGGCTGCGGTGGTGGGGACGTCCTCGACGCAGAAGATGTCCTTGACGGCGAGAGGGACGCCGGCCAGGGGCTTCTCGGCGAGATCGTCGCCGCCTGCCTCTCCCGCGGAGTCCGCCAGGGTAAGAAACGCGCCCAGCTCCTCGTGCTCGGCGCGCGCGGCGTAGACGGCGAAGAGCTCTCGCGGAGAAACCTCGCCCGCGCGTACGCGCTCCGCGGCCTGCGCCGCAGTCAGCTCGACGAGGTCGCTCACGACGCGCCGGGGCTGGGTACGCGGAAACCCGCGCCGGCGGCGTCGGGTGCGCCGGCGAGCGCGCGCTCGCGCGACAGGCTCGGCGCGGGCTCGTCGGCGCGCAGCACGTTCTCGAGCGCGACCACGTGCGAGGTCGGCTCGACGCGGTCGAGGTCAAGCTCTCCGATGCGCTCGATGTGGTCGAGGACCCCGGACAGCTCAGCGGCCATGCGCTCGACCTCGGCCTCGGTCAGCTCGAGGCGCGCCAGACGAGCGACGTGGAGGACCTGCTCACGATCGATCACGGCGGTCGAGTCTAGGCGTCGCCGGGCCGGGCGTCCGCCGCGGCTGGTCTCGAGGACCTCAGACCTGTCGAGCTTCGGGCGCCTCGGCCGTCGCGGGCCCTCGCGACGAGGTCTCCCCCGGGGGAGCCTGCCGCGCGTCGCGCAGAGCGAGACCGGCCCCGCAGGCGATCATCCCGAGCGCCGCCACGCCCAGCGGCAGCCCGATCTTGATCGTCACCTCCGAGTCGGCGTCGAGACGCACTGCCGCCTGTACGACTAGCAGTACCAGCGCCAACAGGGCCAGGAGCGCGGCGAGCGAGCGCGGCGAGCGGCCGGACTCGGGGAACTCCCTTCCGGAGGCGTGTAGGGCGGCGCCGATCAGCACCGCCCCGATGGTCGCCAGCAGCGCGAGCAGCGCCAGCACATCGACGGGCGAGGAGACCGACCACGCGTTGCGCTCGGCCTGCTCGGCCTCGACCCGTGCGTCCTCGACCGCGCCGTCATCGAAGATGCCAGAGTCGGGCCCCTCGGTGCCCTGGCGCTCGACGATCTCGCGCGCCTCTTCGCCGGTCGAGGTGCTGTACCAGTCGCCGGCCATGGTGAAGAGCAGGGCAAAGGCCGCCAGCAGCGCGATGACGTCGCCGAGGCGGAGCCGGAAGACGTCGAAGTCACGGCCCCCCTCGGGCGGCTTGGCGCTCGCGCCCGACGGCGAAGAGGGCGCGCTGGTCACGTGGCTCGTCGCGGACCGGGGTCCGCGGCTCCGTCGCTCGAGCGCAGCGGGAGCGTCCGCACCATCCGTGCCTGCTCGACCACCGACAGCGGAGGAGCGGGCGTACGCTCGTCGCGGACCGAAGCCAGCATGGCGGCGAGCAGGCCGACGGCTGCGCCTGCACCCAGCCAGGCTCCGAGCAGGCGCACCGTCTCCGCGCTCTGCCCCTCGCCCGGGAGGCCCGGTACGAAGATCACCCGGACCACGGCGCAGATCGCCGCGGCCAAGGCGAGGAACGTTCCCGTCGAGGTCAGCGCGAGCGGCACCGCGGGCGTTCGCTGCGCGAGCGTGAGCACGAGCGCGGCCACCGCCAAGAGCCCGGCGACGAGCAGCACGACGTCGATCACCGCGAAGGCCTCCCAGGCGGTCACCGCCGGGCCCGCCCCGCAGTCGCCGCCCGGACACGAGCGGTACCAGCCGAGGAAGAGCGAGACGACGAGCAGCGCGCCGACGGCCCCCATGACCCAGTCCTGCGTGCGCGCGCGGCGGAGGTCCATCACCGAGAGGCTACCCGCCCCGGGCGAGCACTCCGCCACCGCCTGTCAGGCCGCAACCGGGTCTTCTGCCGCCCGGCGCGCCGCCCGCAGCGTGTTCTCGAGCAGCATGGCGATCGTCATCGGCCCGACGCCGCCGGGCACGGGCGTGATCGCCCGCGCGACGCGGCTCACGCCGTCGAAGTCGACGTCGCCCACGAGGCCGTCGTCGGTGCGGTTGGTGCCGACGTCGATGACGACCGCCCCCGCGGCGACCATGTCGGCGGTCACCAGCCGCGACACCCCCGCCGCGGCGACGACGACCTCCGCCTCGCGACAGACCGCGGCGAGATCGCGCGTACGCGAGTGACAGTGTGTGACCGTCGCGTCGGCGCCGAGCAGGAGGCTGGCCAGCGGTCGCCCGACCAGGGTGGAGCGCCCGATGACCACCGCGCGCGCGCCGGCCAGCTCCGCGCCGGCCGTTCTCAGCAGCTCCATCACCCCCGCGGGGGTGCAGGGGACGATCGCCTCGGGAGACCCGTGCGCGAGCAGGCCGACGTTGATCGGGTGGAGGCCGTCGACATCCTTGGCCGGCGCGATCCGCGCGGTCATGGCGCCGGCGTCGAGGCCAGCCGGCAGCGGGAGCTGGAGCAGGATCCCGTGAACGGCCGGATCGGCGTTCAGCCGGTCGATCAGGGCGGCGAGCTCCGAGGCCGGCGTGGCCGCGTCGAGCGGCTCGTGGAAGGAGCGGATGCCGGCCTCGCCGCAGGCCTCGCGCTTGCGACGCACGTAGAGCTCCGACGCGGGGTCCCCGCCGACGAGGATCGTGGCCAGGCCCGGCTCGACCCCGTGCTCGCAGCGCAGCGCCTCGACGCCGGCGCGCACGCGCTCGCGCACCTGCGCGCCGACCGCCCTGCCGTCGATGACCGTGGCGGTGCCCGTGGGCGCGGACCGCTCCGCCGCCATCGGCCTCAGCGCCGCTTGAGCGGCGCGTAGTCGGCCATCAACTTGCGCTCCGAGCCGTCGCTCGCGAAGCGCACGACGACCACGCCGGAGCGGGGATCGCCGCCGGTGACCACGCCGTCGCCGAAGCTCGCATGGACGACGTCGTCGCCGACCGAGAACGACGCCTCCGAGGCGACCGGAGCGCGGCGGGCCGGCGCGGCGGAGCCGGCGACGGCACCGCCGCGATTCCAGCGCGTGGGGTCACCGCCTGGCGGGCGGGCGCTCGCCTCCCCCATCCGGTCGGTGAGCTCGGTGGGGATCTCGGCCAGGAAGCGGCTCGGCACGTTCCACTCGCGGCTGCCGTGCAGGGCGCGCGTCCGCGCGAAGGTCAGCGTCAGCGCCTCGCGGGCGCGGGTGATCCCGACGTAGCAGAGGCGGCGCTCCTCCTCGATGTCCCCGGCCTCGACCGCGCGCGAGTGCGGGAAGACGCCGTCCTCGAGCCCGATCATGAACACGTAGGGGAACTCGAGCCCCTTGGCGTTGTGGAGGGTCATGAGGGTCAGCGTGCCCTCGTCGTCACGGATGGCGTCCTGGTCGGTGAACAGCGCCACCTGCTGGAGGAACTCGGCCACCGAGGGCTCCTCGGCCGTCGCGTCGTACTCACGCGCGACCCCGACCAGCTCCTCGAGGTTCTCGAGCCGGCCCTGGGCCTCGATCGTGCGCTCGGCCTCGAGGGCGTCGCGGTAGCCGGACTCGGTCAGGGTCTCGCTCAGCAGGTCTCCCACCGACGCGCCGCCCTCGGCGCGCTCGCGCAACCGCTCCATGGTCGACATGAAGCGGGTCACGGCCTTGACCGCCGCCGCGCCGAGCCCGGGCACGACCTGCGGATCGAGCGCGACGTCCCACACCGGCTCCCCGATCGTGTTCGCGTGACCGACGATCCGGGCCTGCGTCGTGTCGCCGATCCCGCGCCGCGGCGAGTTGACCACGCGCCCGAAGCACACGACGTCCTGAGGGTTGACAAGCAGGGTCAGATAGGCCAGCGCGTCCTTGATCTCCGCCCGCTCGTAGAACTTGGTCCCGCCGATGACCTGGTAGCCCACCCCGAAGCGCACCAGCGTGTCCTCGAGCACGCGGCTCTGGGCGTTCGTGCGGTAGAAGACGGCGATCTCGTCGCGCGAGGCGCCGCCGTCGACGAGCCGCTCGACCTCGCCGGCCACGAGCCGGGCCTCGGCGTGCTCGTCCTCGCACTCGCGCACCCGCAGCTCGTCGCCCTGGCCGAGGTCGGTCCACAGCGCCTTGGACTTGCGCGCGCGGTTGTTGGAGACGACGGCGTTGGCCGCGGAGAGGATGGTCTGGGTCGAGCGGTAGTTCTGCTCGAGCTTGACCACGTGGGCGTCGGGGAAGTCGTCCTCGAAGTCGAGGATGTTGCGCACGTCGGCTCCGCGGAAGGCGTAGATCGAGTTGTGGGTAATCAGACCGCCGGCGACGAAGTTGTGGGTGCCCTCGACGTTCAGGTCGTACACGGGACGCGACAGATGGACGCGCTCGACCTTCCGGACGATGTCCCAATCACCGTCTTCGGTGAACATCGCCATACCCGGTCTGATCGATCCCGCCGGGATGAATGGGAGGGACTTGACGCGGCTATCGCACCCGAAGCGCGCCACACGCCGGACCGACACGGGAGTGGCGGAGCCGATACGGCCGGTCACTTCCACGGCGGCCCCGTAATCCTTGAAGGCGCTCTCGTAGCGCCAGCCGAGCGCCCCCCTGCGTACGGGCCGCACCGACAGACCGGCGGCGGTAAGGGCTTCGCGTACGTCCGGGTCGCGGCCGCCCACCTGGACCAAGTGCATCGGCGTTCGACCTCTGTGATCGCCGCACAAGGTCAGTGTCACGTTGCGCCGCCTCCCATGGTGCGTCTGCGGGGTGTGATGCGGATGGTCGAAGGCAAGTCCATGATCGCTCAGCAGCTGCCGACCGCGCGCGTCGCCGTCGACTTCGGCGAAGATCGAGTCGATCAGGCTCTGGTCAGATACGAGCCCGTTGGCGCTCCCCCCGCGACGCGCGATGAAAGGGAGCGTGGGCAGCCCGTAGTGCAGCGACAATCGCATCTCCGCGGCCCGTGCCTCGGCCTCGCGTTGGTGGGTCGAGACGATCCAAGCTGCGTCGGCGTGCTCCTGCAATGCGCGCAGGGCAACGCCACTCACCGGCCGTTGGCGCTGGAAGGGCGTGTTGCGGGTCGTCCCGATGCGAAACCCCTTGTCCGCGCGCCACATGACGTATGTCATGTGCAGGGACGGAGTGACGTCACGCTTGTAACCGGCGAAGTGAGTGTGCTCGGGCGTGGTCACGATCTGGCGTCCGCCCTCTGTCTGGATGAGAACTCCCTCCTCGGCGTTCGACCGGAATACATCCGTCACGCGGGTCGGGCGGAGGTCACCACTGCCGTAGCAGGACCGGACGAGATCCCCCTTCTGTACCGCCTCGACCGGCTTGAGCGAGCCGTCGGCCATGGTTATCCCGGTGCCCTCGAGAAGGCACTGGTCGTCATCGCCGACCACGCACAGGTTGCGGCTCTCCTCGGTCAGCACCTGGAGCCAGCGGTACTGAGCGCGGTTGGTGTCCTGGTACTCGTCGACGAGCACGTACCGAAACGCGCCGCGGTAGCGCTCGCGCACCTCGGGGAAGAGCTCGAGCACGTTGACCGCGCGCACGAGCAGGTCGTCGAAGTCCATCGCGTTCATGGCGTGGGCCCGCTGCTCGTAGAGCGCGTAGACGTCGGCCACGGTCTGCTCGAAGAACGACCCGACCTTCTCGCGGTAGGCGTCGGCATCCTCGAGCAGGTTCTTGGCGTCGGAGATCTGGCGCTTGACCGCCCGCGGCGAGAAGCGCTTCGGATCCACGTCGAGCTCCTCGATGCAGGCCTTGACCAGCCGCACCGAGTCGGCCTCGTCCCAGATGGTGAACGAGCGCGTGTAGCCGAGCTTCTCGGCCTCGGCCCGGAGCATGCGCGCGCAGGCCGAGTGGAAGGTCATGACCCACATGGCCCGGGCGCGGCGGCCGACGAGCTGCTCGACGCGCTCGCGCATCTCGGCGGCGGCCTTGTTGGTGAAGGTGATGGCGAGGATCTCGCCGGGCTGGGCCTGGCCGGAGCGGACCAGGTGGGCGATGCGGCGGGTGAGCACGGCGGTCTTGCCCGAGCCCGCGCCGGCGAGGATGAGGAGCGGGCCGTCGAGGTGGAGGACGGCCTCACGCTGGGGGTCGTTGAGGGCTTCGAGGAGGGCGTCCTCGGCGGCGGGTGGCGTGGTGGTGGTCACCCGATCGAGAATAGAGGCGGGCCCGGGCGCCTCGGACGGGAGGCGCCCTACCCTCAGCGCCCGTTCATGAGCTCCGGCAGACGGCGCGAGAGGAGCTGTGAGGCGCGCGGCGATATCCGCTTGATGATCCAGCCCGGATCGACGTGCCAGCGCGGGACGGTCTGGATCATGCGCCCTCGGACGATCGCCTCGACGACGGCCTCGGCCACCGACTCCGGCGAGGCGCCGCGGCGGCGGTAGAAGTCCTGGGTCGCCTGGGTGCGCGTGAGCTGCTCGCCGCGCAGGACCGCCGCCTGGGTGATCGGCGTGTCGATGATTCCGGGGCAGACCGCGGTCACGCGGATCCCCTGCGGTGAGAGCTCGGCGTTGAGCGCCTCGGTGAGGCCGACGACGCCGAACTTCGACGCGCAGTAGGGAGCGAGCTGAGCGCTGGCGAGGAGGCCGAGGCCGGAGGCGGTGTTGACGACGTGCGCCGGGCGCCCCTGCCCGAGCATCCTGGGGACGAAGCAGTGAATCCCGTGGACGGTGCCCATTAGGTTCACGCCGAGCACTCGCTGCCAATCCTCGAGCGTGGTGTCCTCGACCCGGCCGGCGTGACCGATGCCGGCATTGTTGTGGAGGACGTCGACGGCGCCGTCCTCGGCGAAGACGCACCCGGAGAGCGCCTCGACCGATTCCGGGTCGGTCACGTCG
>JBBSNG010000038.1:0-13733 GCA_038232755.1 Solirubrobacterales bacterium
CCCGCACAGCCTCGAGATCGGCGAGTGACGACATGCCGCCCGAGGCGATCACGCGCGCGCCCGTGGCGCTCGCCACGCGACGCAGGCCGTCGAGGTCGGGGCCGGCGAGCGTGCCGTCGTGGTCGGCGTTGGTGTAGGCGAAGATCCGCGCGCCGCGGCGCTCGAGTCGGGCCACGAGGTCCTCCGGCGCGAGATCGGTGGCCTCGGTCCAGCCCGCGACTGAGACCCGGCCGCCGCGAACGTCGACCGCGACCACCACCCGCTCGGGGCCGGCGAGCTCGAGAGCGGAGTCGAGCAGGGCCTCGTCGCGCAGTGCGGCGGTGCCGAGGACCACGCGCCGGGCCCCGGCCTCGAGCGCCCCGCGCACCGAGTCGAGGGTGCGCAGACCGCCGCCGTACTGGATCGCCGCCTCGAGCTCGTCGGCCATCGCTCGCAGCTGGTCTAGATGCTCCGGCGCGCCGGAGCGCGCCCCGTCGAGGTCGACGACGTGGAGGTGGCCCGCGCCGGCGTCGACCCAGGCCCGGGCGGCCTCGAGCGGCGAGTCGGCGTAGACCGTCTCCTCGTCGAAGTGCCCCAGGTGCAGCCGGACCGCCCGCCCGCCGCGGATGTCGACGGCCGGAAAGAGGATCACGGGCTCGGCGCGGCGCTCAGGGCCTCGCCGAAGCGTGCAGGCTCGGGGTACCCGCACAGGCCGGCAAAGGCGCCGAGCAGGGCGAGCCCGTCCGGTCCTGACTTCTCGGGGTGGAACTGGACGCCGAACACGTTGCCCTCGGACACCACCGAGGCGAACTCGGTGCCGTAGGTCGCCGTACCGACGATCGTGTCGGGGTCGGCGGGCACGGGCGCGAACGAGTGCACGTGGTAGAAGGCGCACGGCTGGGGCAGCGCCGCGGTGAGCGCCGAGGGCCGCCGCCAGCCCACGGCGTTCCAGCCGATCTGCGGGATCTTCAGCCCGGGCGCCTCGAGCGCGCGCACCTCGCCGCCGAGCACGCCGAGGCCCTCGGCGCCACCGAGCTCGCTCGAGCGCTCGAACAGCAGCTGCATGCCGAGGCAGATGCCGAGTACGGGGATCCCGGCCTCGAGACGCTCGGTCAGGAGGGCGTCGAGGCCGCGAGCGCGCACCTCGTCCATGGCCCTGGGAAACGCGCCGACCCCGGGAAGGACGATGCCCGCGCAGGCGCGCACGGCCTCGTGCTCGTCGGTGCGCTCGGGCCGCGCCCCCACACGCTCGAGCGCCTTTTCGATCGAGCGCAGGTTGCCCATCCCGTAGTCGAGCAGAGCGATCCGGGGACCGGCGCTCACCGCGCTCACCTCAGAGCACCCCCTTGGTGGAGGGCACGCGGCCCGCCGAATCGGGGTCGACGGCGACCGCGGCCCGCAGGGCGCGGGCAAAGGCCTTGAACGCCGCCTCGATCATGTGGTGCGCGCTGCGTCCCGCCTCCACGCGCACGTGCAGGGTCATGCGCGACGTGCCCGCGACCGCGCGCATGAACTCCTCGCACAGCTCGCTCTCGAAGCCGCCGACGACCAGCACGGGAAGTCGCCCGGCCTCGAAGACGCACAGCGGTCGTCCGGAGAGGTCGATGGCCGCAGCGGCGCGGGCTTCGTCCATGGGCACGGTGGCGTCGCCGAAGCGAGCGATCCCCGACCGGTCCGCGAGCGCCTCGTCGAGCGCGCTACCCAGCAGCAGTCCCACGTCCTCGACTGTGTGGTGGGCCCCGGTCTCGAGGTCGCCGCGGGCCTCGACGTCGAGGTCGAGGCCGCCGTGGCGGGCGAGGGCGTCGAGCATGTGGTCGAAGAAGCCGACGCCGGTGTGGCGCTCACCGGCGCCGGAGCCGTCGAGCGCAAGCGACAGGCTGATCTCGGTCTCGGAGGTGGTGCGGGAGAGGGTTGCGGTGCGGCTCATGGTCCGACGGAGGCTACCCGCGGACTGTGCTCAGCGGAGCTCCCGCGCCAGCGCGGCCTTCGCCGCCAGCCAGCCGCACATCCCGTGCACGCCGCCGCCCGGCGGTGTCGAGGCCGAGCACAGGTAGAGGCCATCGACCGGCGTGCGGTAGGGGACTGGGCGGGCCAGCGGCCGGGTGAAGAGCTGCCGGACGTCTTGGCGCCCGCCGTTGATGTCGCCGCCGACGTAGTTGGCGTTGTAGCGCTCGAGGCCGGCCGGTGTGGTCGCCGCCCGCTCGAGGACGAGATCGCGGAAGCCGGGCGCGAAGCGCTCGATCTGGGCCTCGATGCGCTCGGTCATGTCGAAGGTCGAGCCGTTGGGGACGTGGCAGTAGGCCCAGGCGGCGTGCTTTCCGGGCGGGGCGCGAGTGTCGTCGAAGAGGCTCTGCTGGGCGAGCAGGACGTAGGGGCGCTCGGGCGGCTCGCCGCGGTCGACCGCGCGCTCGGAGGCGGCGATCTCGCCGAGGGTGGCCCCGAGGTGGACGGTCGCGGCACGGCCGCACCCCTCAGCCTCCCACGGGATCGGCCCGTCGAGGGCCCAGTCGAGCTTGAACGCGCCCGGCCCGTGACGGAACCGCTCGAGCCCGCGGCGGTAGCGCTCGGGCAGGCGCGGACCGGCGATCTCGATCAGCCCGCGCGGCGAGGTGTCGCAGAGCACCGCTCGCGCGGGGGGCAGCTCGGCCAGCGAGCGCACCGGCCGCCCGCACTCGATCTCCCCGCCGAGCTCGCGCAGGTGCGCGGCCATGGCGTCGACGATCCGCTGCGAGCCGCCGCGCGGCAGCGGCCATCCCACCGCGTGGCCTGCCAGCCCGAGCACGAGACCAAAGGCGGCGCTGGCTGCGGCCTCGAGCGGGAGCAGGGAGTGGGCGGCCATGCCTGCGAAGAGCCCGCGTGCGGGCTCACCCTCGAAGCGCCCACGGGCCACGGCGGAGGCCGAGCGCAGCGCGTCGCGGCCGAAGCGCGCCAGGGCGAGCGGGTGGCGCGGGACGCTGAGCGGCGCGAGCAGCTGGGGCATGAGCCGCGAGGCGTCGGCGACCAACGGCTCCATGAGGGAGCGGTAGGCGTCCCCGTCGCTCGGGCCGAGGCCGGTCGCCGTGTCGGCCACCGAGCGCTCGAGCATGGCCGCGCGCCCGTCGTCGAACGGGTGCGCGAGCGGCGCGGAGGGGTGCACGAGCTCGAGGCCGTGGCGCTCGAGCGGGAGGTCGGACAGAAAGGGAGAGCCGGGGACGAGCGGATGGATGGCCGAGCAGACGTCGTGGACGAACCCGGGCAGCGTCAGCTCCGCCGACCGCGCCCCACCGCCGATGGTCGGCGCCGCCTCGACGACGAGCACGGAGCGGCCCTCGCGAGCGATGGTGATCGCCGCCGCGAGCCCGTTCGGGCCGGCTCCGACGACGATCGCGTCGCGGGGCGGCCCGGCGCCCCCGGTCAGGCCCGGGGCCGCGCCGGCCGTCGCCGTCATCGCTCCCTACGCTCCATCGACTCCGCGTGGGCCCGGAACCCCTCGGACCGGGCGATCGCCGCCCCGGCCGGTGCGAGCGCCGCGGCCGCGCCGGGGGGCATGGTCACCCGGACCATGCGCCGGCGGAAGGTGGACACCGAGAGGGCGCTCGCGTGTCGCGCCGCCCCGCCGGTGGGCAGGACGTGGTTCGAGCCGGCGATGTAGTCGCCGAAGGCGGTTCCGGCGTCGCGGCCGACGAAGAGCGCGCCGGCCGAGCGGACCGTGGCGGCCTCGGCCTCGGCGGCGACGCCCATGAGCTGGAGGTGCTCGGGCGCGATCAGGTCGCCTAGGCGCACCGCGGTGGCGGCGTCCGGAGCGCGGACCAGAGCGAGCGGCGGCCCCTCCCCCGCTTCGGCCTCGGCCCGCACCGCCTCCTCGACGCGCTCGATCAGCGCGTCCTCCTCGCTGACGAGCACGAGCAGGCCGCCCGGGCCGTGCTCGGCCTGGGCGAGCAGGTCGAGGGCCGCGAGCTCGGGGTCTGCCCCGGCCGAGGCCACGACCACCAGCTCGCTCGGGCCCGCCACCCCGTCGATGGCCACCCGGCCCACGAGCTGGCGCTTGGCCTCCTGGACCCAGGCGTTGCCGGGACCCACGACGACGTCGACGGCGGGGACGAGGTCGGTCCCGTGGGCCAGCGCGGCGATGGCCTGAGCCCCACCCATCCGGTAGACCTCGTCGACCCCGCACAGGCCGCAGGCGCCGAGGATGACCGGGTGGGCGTCGCCGTCGGGCCCCGGCGGCGCACAGACCGCGAGCTCGTCCACGCCGGCGGCCCGGGCGGTGACCGCGCACATGACCACCGTCGAGGCGTACGGCGCCCGGCCTCCGGGCACGTAGGCGCCGGCGCGCCGCACCGCCAGGTCGGCGATCTCGATCCGCTGTCCGTCGCCGAGCGTGACGTCCGTCGGCGCGTGCCGCGAGGCGCGCGCGACCTCGCCCACGTTGGCGATCGCCGCGCGCAGCGCCGCGGCCAGGCCGGGCTCGAGCGCGGCCGCGGCCCGCTCGATCTCCCCTGGGGCCACCCGCAGCCGCTCGGCCGGCACGTGCGCCCCGTCGAAGCGCGCCGTGAGCTCGCGCACCGCGTGGTCGCCCTCGTCGCGCACCGCGTGGACGATCGTCCGCACCTCCTCCTCGATCTCCGGCGACGGCGGGCTCAGCGCCCGGATCTGCGCCGCCGACCGGGCCTCCTCGCCGGCCACGACCTGGGCCCGGACGATGCGGACGCTCACCGCCCGAGCCCGCGCAGACTGGTCACGAGCGCGTCGATGGCCGGGGCCTTGAGCTTGTGAGCGACCGGGTTGGCGATCAGCCGCGCCGTCGAGCCCACGATCTCCTCACGGACCTCGAGGCCGTTCTCGACCAGGGTGCGTCCGGTCGCCGTCAGGTCGACGATGGCGTCGACGAGGCCGGTCAGCGGAGCGAGCTCCACCGAGCCCTTGACCTCGACGATCTCGGCCTGGCGTCCGGTCGCCGCGAAGTGCCGGGTGGCAATGCCCGGATACTTGGTGGCGATCCGGGCGACCCCCAGCCGGCGCAGCGACTCCTCCATGGCATCGTCGCCGGTGCGCGCGGCCACGACCATCTGACAGCCACCGTAGCCCAGGTCGAGCAGCTCGTAGACCTCGCGGCTCGGAGCCTCGAGCAGTACGTCCTTGCCGGTCACCCCGAGGTCCGCGGCCCCGTGCTCGACGTAGGTGGGGACATCGCTCGGGCGCATGGTCACGATGCGCTCGACCCCGGCGCCGAGGTCGGGGCCCGAGAAGAGCAGCCGGCGCGGGTTGTCGCGGACCTCGGCGGTGGCCATCCCGAGGGCGTCGAGGCGGTCGAGGGTCTCGGAGAACAGCGCGCCGCGCGGTACCGCCAGGGTGAGTGCGCCGAGGCCGGGCTCGGGAGCGGCGGACGCCGCGCTCATCCGAGCCGCTCCTCCGCCGCCTGGGCGGCGTGGACACGCTGGATGTCGAGGGCGATCCCGCAGGCGGGCAGCGGCGTGCCGAAGCGCCCGAGCAGCTCGTCGTAGCGCCCACCGCCGCCGAGCGCAAAGCCCACGGCCGGGTCGTAGACCTCGAACACCGCGCCCGTGTAGTAGCCGAGCTCGCGGACGAGCCCCAGGTCGAAGATCGTCCGCTCGGCCGCGCCGCTGGCCGCCAGCAGCTCGTACAGGGCCTTCAGCCCCTCGGCGCTGCGAGCGACCGGTCCCTCGGCGCGGTCGAGCACCTCGGGGCCGCCGCGCAGGGTGGGGATGGCCACGAGCAGGTCGCGGGCGCCCGGCGAGAGGCCGAGCTCCTCGGCGTCGACCTCGAGGGCAACGAGGTCGCGTCGCGAGAGATGCTCGAGCAGCGTCCCGCGCCGGTCCTCCGGGACCTCGAGCTCGGCCAGCAGCCCGCGCACGAGCGAGCCGTCGCCGACGCCGATCCGGTGGCGGCGCAGGCCGGCCTCCTCGAGCGCTGCGAGCACGAGCGACACGACCTCGGCGTCGCCCCCGGCCCCCGCCGGCCCGATCAGCTCCAGTCCACCCTGGAGGAACTCGCGGGCCTGGCCGCGGCCGCGCTCGACGGCCCGATAGGAGTGCGCGAGGTAGCTGAGACGCACCGGCGGCTGGACCCCGCCGTAGCGGGTGGCCACCAGCCGGGCGATCGACACCGTCATGTCCGAGCGCAGTACGAGCACCCGGCCGCGGTCGTCGAACATCCGGTAGACGCCGGCGCGGGCGGCCCGGTCGTCGCCGCGGCGCAGCGTCTCCTCGTACTCGACGAGCGGGGTCCAGACCTCGCCGAAGCCGGCGCCCTCGAAGCTGACGCGCAGGCGATCGGAGAGCGTCCGCAGCTCGCGCATCTCGGTGGGCAGGACGTCGCGGGTCCCGGGCGGCAGCGGATGGATCATGGTCTGCGCGGTCTCGCCCGAGGGGAGGGCGCTGCGCGCGGGAAGCGTAGTCGGTCCGCTCAGACCGAGACGCGCTCTGCGGGCACGCGCTCGATGCGCGCGCCGAGCTCGCGCAGGCGCTCGTCGATGCGCTCGTAGCCGCGGTCGATCTGGCGGATGTTGCCGATCTCCGACTCCCCGTCGGCGCACAGCGCGGCGATGAGCAGGGCCATCCCGGCCCGGATGTCGGGGCTCTCCATGCGCTCGCCGTGGAGTCGGCGCGGCCCGCTCACGACCGCCCGGTGCGGGTCGCAGAGCAGCACGCGCGCGCCCATGTTGATCAGCTTGTCCACGAAGAAGAGGCGGTTCTCGAACATCTTCTCGTGGATCAGGACCATGCCGTCGGACTGGGTGGCCAGGGCCAGCGCGATCGAGCCCAGGTCGGCCGAAAAGGCGGGCCACGGTCCGTCCTCGACCTTGGCGATGGCGTCGCCCGCGTCGTCTTTGACCCGCAGCTCCTGGTTCGGCGGGACGATCAGGTCGGTCCCGTCGTACTCCATCCGGCAGCCGAGGCGCTCGAACACCAGCTGGGTCATGCGCAGGTCCTCGCGGACCACGTCGCGGACGCGCAGCTCGCCGCCCGTCGTCGCCGCCAGGGCGACGAACGAGCCGATCTCGATGTAGTCGGGCCCGATCGCGCAGTCGGCGCCGCCGAGCTCGGAGCGCCCGTGGACGACCAGCACGTTCGAGCCGATGCCCTCGATCCGGGCGCCCATCCCCAGCAGCATCCGGGCCAGGTCCTGGACGTGGGGCTCCGAAGCGGCGTTGTGGATGACCGTCGAGCCGGGCGTCAGCGCCGCGGCCATGAGCGCGTTCTCGGTGGCCATGACCGAGGGCTCGTCCATGAAGAAGTCGCAGGCGCGCAGGCCGGCGGGCGCGTCGATGAAGTAGCGGCCGTCGATGCACACGCGCGCGCCGAGGGCGCGGAAGGCGTCGAGGTGGGGATCGAGGCGCCGGCGCCCGATCACGTCGCCACCCGGCGGCGGCATGTGTGCCTGGCCGAAGCGGGCCAGCAGCGGCCCCGCGAGCAGGAAGGAGGCCCGGATCGGCACGCACAGGGCGGGATCGAGCTCGCGAGGATCGGCATCGGCGGCGCACAGCGCGACCGTGTTCTCCTCGCGCCACTCACAGCTGACCCCGACCGACTCGAGCAGCGCGAGCATGGCCCCGACGTCGCGGATACGCGGCACGTTGCGGACCACGACCTCCTCCTCGGTGAGGAGGCTGGCGGCCATGACAGGCAGCGCGGCGTTCTTGTTCCCGGCCGGGACCACCGTGCCGGAGAGCGGATGCCCGCCCTCGATTATGAACTTCTCCATGCTGGGGTCTGTCAGGTCGAGGGCGGCGGGAAGCGGAGAGAGGGTATCGGTTGCCATGGCGACCGATTCGGGGCTACGAGGCGGCCTCCTCCCCGTCTCGGAGCCGACCATCTAGCCTCGGCGGTCCAGTGAGCGTCTCCCGCGACGAAGCTTGGCGGCTTTTCTGCGAGTGGACCGCGTCCGACTCGCTGCGCCGCCCCGTGCTCGGCGTCGAGGCGGCGATGCGCGCCTACGCCCGCGACGGTGGCGAGGACGAGGAGCTGTGGGCGGCCGCCGGGATCCTCCACGACCTCGACTACGAACGCTATCCGGACCCGCACACTGGCCATCCGCGCATCGCCGTGGCCGAGCTCGAGCGCCGGGGCGGCTTGACCCGGGCGGCGGCCACCGGGCACGCGGTGGCGCGGTCGCGATGAACGGCCGCGAGCGTCAGTCCGCCGTCTACGCCGCCGGGGTGAGCGGCCGCCGGCCGCGCGTGCCCGTGGCCCCCGAGCGGCTCGAGGAGGCCGCGCGCGGAGTGATGTCCGAGCAGGCCTACGCCTACGTGGCCACCGGAGCGGGCGCCGAGCGCACGATGGCGGCCAACCGCGAGGCCTTCGACCGCTGGCGGATCGTGCCGCGCGTGCTGCGCGACGCCTCCGAGCGCCGGCTCGCGACCGAGCTCTTCGGGCGGACGCTGCCCGCACCTTTGCTCCTCGCCCCGATCGGCGTCCTCGAGCTCGCCCACCCCGAGGCCGACCTCGCGGCGGGCCGCGCCGCGGCCGCCGAGGGTGTGCCGATGATCTTCTCGAACCAGGCCTCGCGTCCGATGGAGGAGGTCGCCGCCGCCATGGGCGAGGCGCCGCGCTGGTTCCAGCTCTACTGGAGCACCTCGAACGACCTCGTCGAGAGCTTCGTGGCCCGGGCCGAGGCCTGCGGCTGCGAGGCCATCGTCGTCACCCTCGACACCACCCTGCTCGGCTGGCGCCCGCGCGACCTCGACCTCGCCTACCTGCCCTTTCTGCGCGGCAAGGGGATCGCCCAGTACACGAGCGACCCGGTCTTCCGCCGCATGCTCGACCGTCCCGGCGACGGCGGCGGGCCCGAACGCTCACCGCAGATCAATCTCGCCGCCCTGCGCACCCTGATCGCGCTCACCCGCGCCTATCCCGACCGCTTCCTGCGCGCGCTGCGCTCGGGGCGCGCCCGCGCGGCGGTCGAGCGCTTCGTGGCCATCTACTCGCGCCCGTCGCTGACCTGGGAGGACCTCCCCTTCCTGCGCGAGCGCACGCGGCTTCCGATCGTCCTCAAGGGCATCCTCCACTCCGACGACGCCCGCCGTGCGCTCGACCAGGGCGTGGACGGCATCGTCGTCTCGAATCACGGCGGCCGTCAGGTCGACGGCGCGATCGCCACCCTCGACGCCCTCCCCGAGGTCCTCGAGGCGGTCGACGGCCGCGCGCCGGTGCTGCTCGACAGCGGCATCCGCGGCGGCGCCGACGCCTTCAAGGCCCTCGCCCTCGGAGCGACCGCGGTGCTGCTCGGCCGCCCCTACGTCTACGGGCTCGCGGTGGCCGGGGAGGCGGGAGTGCGCGAGGTCATCCGCAACGTGGTCGGCGAGCTCGACCTGACCCTCGGACTGGCCGGCGGATCCGCGACCGCGGAGCTGGACCGGACCGCGCTCACGCGCGCGTGAGCGATGCGCCGGGCCGCCCGCCCCGCCGCCTACCTCCAGCGCCCGCCGGCGCGCGCCCACGCCGCCAGGTGGCCGACCGAGCAGAACGCGTCCGGCACGCGGTGCTCGCCCCGGTGTCGCACGAGCAGGAGGCGCGGATCGGAGAGCTCCACGCCGCACTGCGCGCAGCGTTCGATCGCCGGCCCGAGGCCGCCCGGCTCGGCGATCTGGCCCGGCTCCCAGCGTGCGCCCTGCATCGCCCACGGCACCACGTGCTCGAGCCGGCAGAACGTCGCCCGGCGCTCGAGCCCGGTCTCGCCCAGACGGTAGCCGTCGTCGCGCTCGACCGCCACCCCGCACCACGAGCAGGCCTCGAGCTCGGCCGATGCGTTGATAGGGGCGCTCAAGGGGAAGGATCGACAGCAGCGTGGCCGACCAGGATCTCCGCATCATCGTCCTCGGCGGGGACGAGACCGGCCAAGAGCTCCTCGACGAGGCCGTTCGCGTGCTCGATCCCGAGGTGCTCGGCCTGCCGCTCGAGCTCGAGCACTACGACCTCTCGCTCGGCCACCGCCGCGAGACCGACAACGGCGTCGTCTCCGAGGCCTCCGAGGCCCTGCGCCAGGCCCGCTTCGGCATCAAGGCGGCGACGATCACCCCCGAGGGCAAGGACGACGTCGGCAGCCCCAACAAGCTCCTGCGCGAGCAGATCGACGGGCGGGTGATAATCCGCACCGGCCGCCGCATCCCGGGGGTGACCCCCGTGGCCGGCATCCACCATCCGATCTCGGTCTGCCGGATGGCCGTCGGCGACGCCTACGGCGCCGAGCAGTGGCGCGAGGGGGCCGAGGGGGCCGAGGACGAGGTCGCCCTGCGGACCGAGCGGATCTCCCGCAGTTCGTGCCGCGCGGTGGCCGAGTACAGCTTCCGCAGCGCCGGGCGCATGGGCGCCCGCGTCTACGGCGGGCCCAAGTGGACCGTCAGCCCCATCTACGAGGGCATGCTCAAGGAGGAGATGGACGCGGCCGCCGAGCGCCACTCCGACATCGGCTACGAGCCCGTCCTCATCGACGCGACCTACGCCGGCCTGGTCTCGGGCGCCATCGACGGCCCTGCCGTGATCCCGGCGCTGAACCGCGACGGCGACTGCCTCTCGGATTTCGTGCTCCCCCTCTACGGATCGATCGCCGGCGCGGAGTCGGTGCTGCTCGCCTTCGACGACGACTACGAGGTGACCGCGGCCATGTCGGAGGCCCCGCACGGCACCGCTCCGGGCCTGCTCGGCAAGAACATCGCGAACCCGATGGCCATGATCCTGGCCGGAGCGGCAGTGCTGCACTACGTGGCGCAGGTCACCGACCGGGACGAGGTCGAGACGGCCTCTCAGGCCGTCTACGACGCCGTGCTCGGCGCGAGCCAGGCCGGCGTACGCACCACCGACCTGGGCGGCGAGGCCTCGACGAGCGACTTCACCGACGAGGTCATCTCGCGCGTGCGCGGGAAGCTCAGGAGCTGACCGGTCGGCCGGGCGCGGCGTGGTCGTCGCTGCCCTCGGAGCCGGCCAGGCCAGCGGCCTGGCGCTCGGAGGCCTGTTCGTGACGGCGACGGCGCCACAGGTAGAAGAGCCGCTGGACGTAGAGCGTCACCATCCCGGCCGTGAAGATGGTCACCAGGTTGAGGCCGAGCTGCAGCGTCGCGCCGCCGGCCTCCGACCAGTCCCCGTACGCCGCGGCGAGCCCGACGTTGCCAGCAGCCGGGATCGTCGTCACCGAGATGAGGACCCCGACGAGGGCGCCCGACTTGGCCGAGGTCAGCGACAGGATCCCCGCGGTCCCGGCCAGGTAGGCCACGATCACCGAGGTGGCGTCGGGGTGCGAGACGAACGCGGTCAGCGGCCGCACGCTGTCGGCCAGGACCTCAGGCCCCATGCCCGTGGCCCGGGCGAGCAGGCTGGCCAGGCAGGTGACGACGATCCCGACCGGAAACCCGACGGCGAGTGCGACGATCGACCTCCGGGCGAGCTTCCCGCGCCGGGCGATGAGGGCGACGCACACGCCGGCGATCGGTCCGAACTCCGGCCCGACGACCATCGCCCCGATCACGAGCACGGGATTGCCGAGCGCCACGCCCACCGCGGCGATCAGCATCGAGATCACCATGAAGGCCAGGAAGCTCGCCGACAGCTCGGCCGACTCCGAGCTGCGCTCCTCGACCTCCTCCCAGACGACCGCGTCCGAGGGCAGGCCGGCCGCCGCCTTCTCGGCCGCCCGCGCCGCGTCGGAGAGCGCGGTGTCGATCATCTCGACGGCGATCGAGCCGTCGTGGTCGATGTCGAGCTCGCGCAGGTCGCCCAGGATCACGCTGCCGTCCTCCCGGGCCACGTCGCACAGGATCACGTCGCCCTTGGGCTTGCGGGCGGCCCCCTGGAGATGAATGACGTTGACCACGCTGGCCGAGCGCTCGGGCGCGACGATTCGGAGATGGATCACGGCGCCGGGGCGGACACCTCGCCGGCGACGTCGACCGCGTAAGGCTCGAGCCCCCGGCGCACATCATCGGGGATGGGACGCTTCAGACCCGAGCGGGTGTCGACGAACACGTGGCGCATCTCGCCCTCGGCGGCGACGATCTCGCCGAGGCGGATCTCGATCCTCGTGGTCATCGCGGTGTTGCCGAGCCGCGTCGGCGCGATCGAGATGTCGAGGACATCGTCGAACCGGGTTGGAGCGAGGTAGCGCACGCGGGTCTCGGCGACGACCATGTCGGCGCCCCCGGCCATCATCTCGCCGTAGGGTCCGATGGCCTCGCGCCAGAGCTCGGTCAGCGCGATGTCGAAGTAGGTGACGTAGTTCGCGTTGAAGACCACGCCCTGGGGGTCGCACTCCGAGTAGCGGACGCGTAGACGGTGGGTGAAGACCTCGGGCACCGAGCGCCAGCCTACCGCTGGGACGGAAGCCCGGCGCGCGTCCCTCACGCCCTCCGTCGAGGCCGCCCGGTCCACCGTCGGTGCCTTGCAAGCGTTCCTGCAGGCGCGCCCTCAGCCGTCCGACCGCCGCCGTACCTTCTGCGAACACATGTTCGTTCTACCTCTCACACGCATCCTTTCCGGCGCGCGCGAACTGCTCGCGATCCTTCTCGAGCTGGCGACCCTCGGCGAGGTTCGGCCGCGTCGTCGCGACGCCTCTGGCCGGCACCGTGCCGGACGGGGCGACACCTGCTCGAACCGCGCGCTCGCCCGCCGCCTCGGCGCTTCCGGACCTCGGCCCGGGCGCGTGGTCCTGCTGTGGCCCGAGCTCGACGAGGCCCTCGCGCCGGCGCCGCGCCACGCCGCTACGCCCCTGCACCCTCGGCGACGGAAGGAGCCCACCCCCGACACGCGGCGCCGGGCCTCGGCGCGAATCCGCCGTGCCCGCGTCCGCGGGGCTCAGTCGAGGGTCTCGACCTCCCAGTCGTCGTTGCGTCTACGCAGCACGATCCGGGCCACGCCCTCCTCGGAGGATGCGACCAGGTGGGCGCGGTCCTCGCTGACGCCCGGCCGGTCGTCGACGAGCACGAGCTGGAGCTCGCTGTAGGTCCGGCCGGGGCGCTCGGCGTCCAGCGCCGCGCGGGCGGCGCGGTCTAGTCGCTCGCGATCCCATCCGCGATCCGCCGCCCTCGCGCGTTCGAGCGCACGATCGGCTTCCTCGATGTGATGGACGTAGCTCGTGCGGTTGCGCCGCTGCCGGCGGTTGCTGAGCACGAGGCCGCCGATGAACAGGAGCATCAACGTTCCGACCACGACCAGCAGGACGATTGCGAGGGTGGAGACCACGGCCCCAGTCTAGGGGCGCGAGCGGCGCGCGAGATACCAAAGGGAGCCGCCCCCGATGAGGGCGACTCCCTGAAGAACGGCGGCGACCTACTCTCCCAGGCCCTTTCGGGCCAAGTACCATCGGCGCTGAGGGGCTTAACTTCTCTGTTCGGAATGGGAAGAGGTGTGGACCCCCTCGCTATGACCGCCGAAACGCGGTGAGCACGGAACGGCTACGCGCCGGCCCTTGAGAACCGCACAGTCGACAAGCGCTCACTGGGCTTTGAAAAACCGTCAAGCCCTCGAAGCATTAGTACCGGTCAGCTGAGCGCATTGCTGCGCGTATACCGCCGGCCTATCACCTGGTGGTCTTCCAGGGCTCTTACTCCCTCAAGGGGATGGGAGAGCTCATCTCGAGGTGGGCTTCCCGCTTAGATGCTTTCAGCGGTTATCCCATCCGGACGTAGCTAACCAGCGATGCCCCTGGCGGGACAACTGGTACACCAGAGGTCCGTTCGTCCCGGTCCTCTCGTACTAGGGACGACTCCTCTCAACTCTCCAACGCCCGCGACAGATAGGGACCGAACTGTCTCACGACGTTCTGAA
>JBBSNG010000039.1:0-13675 GCA_038232755.1 Solirubrobacterales bacterium
GTGGTCAAGCCCTTCCGGATCCCCAGCGAGTCGATGGTCCCGACCCTCGCGGTCGGCCAGCGCGTGCTCGTCGACCGGGTCACCCCTCGCTTCGCCGAGCCCGACCGCGGCGACATCGTGGTCTTCAACCCACCCACCGGAGCGGAGGAGGGCGTCTGCGGAGACCTCGGCAACCCGGCCGACCGCCCGTGCCCCGAGCCGACCAGCCGCCGCTCCGAGACCAACTTCATCAAGCGGATCGTCGCCGGTCCCGGCGACCGGGTGAGGGTCGTCGACGGGCAGGCGATCGTCAACGGGCGCGCCCAGCAGGAGCCCTTCGTCCGCCCCGACGACGACTGCCCGATCTGCGACCTGCCGGTGGAGATCACCATTCCGCCCGGGCACTTTTTTATGATGGGCGACAACCGTGGAGCCAGCGCCGACAGCCGAGAGTGGGGTCCCGTCCCGGAGGAGTGGGTCATCGGCCGCGCGTTCCTCACCTATTGGCCGATCCCGCGGATCGGGCCGCTCTGAGCCGAGCCTGACCAGGGCCGGTCGCGGGAACGCGGCTTGAGCGCCGCCCCGCCGCTCGTGCGGCGCGCGCGCCGGCGGGCGTCGCACCCCGGGCGCCGGCTCTTCGCCTTCGACCGCTCGTTCGGGCGGCGATTCGTGGCCGGCGCCGACGAGGCCGGGCGCGGCTGCCTGGCGGGGCCCCTGGTGGCCGCGGCCGTGCTCTTCGACCTCGAGCGCCTCAGCCTCGCCGACCGGCGAGCGCTCTCCTCCCTCAACGACTCGAAGCAGCACACCGAGGCCTCGCGGGAGCGCCTGTACCCGCTCGTCATGCAGGCTGCGGCCCGGGTTGCCGTCGTCTCGCGCTGCGTGCGCACGATCGACAGCAGCGGTCTGCACGTGAACAACCTCGACGCGCTGCGTGCGGCGCTCGCTCGCGTCGCCTGTGACGAGGCGATCTGCCTCGTGGACGGCTTCTCCCTGCCGACGCTCGAGCACGAGCAGCGAGCGGTGGTCGGGGGCGACGGTCGCAGCGCGGCGATCGCCGCCGCCTCGGTGCTCGCCAAGGTCACCCGCGACCGCCACATGCGCCGGATCGCGAGGGACGATCCACGCTGGGACTTTGCCACCAACGTCGGCTATTCGACGCCCGAGCACCGCGCCGCCATCGCCGCACACGGGATCTCGGCCCTGCACCGTCGGTCGTTCGCCTCGATCGCCTACCAGCAGCTCGCGCTCGGCGGATAGCCGCGCCCGGCGGTCCCGGAGGCCGCGAGGGGGCGTCTGCGACCCTAGGCCTATGGCCGAGACGACGAGCACCGCGGCGCGGGTTCAGGGCATCGTCAAGCGCTTCGGCGAGACCGAAGCCCTCAGCGGGGTCGATCTCGAGGTGGTGGAGGGCTCGGTGGTCGGCCTGCTCGGGCCGAACGGCGCCGGCAAGACCACCCTGGTGAGAATCCTCGCGACCCTGCTGCGCCCTGACGAGGGTCACGCCGAGGTCTTCGGCCTCGACGTCGTCCGCGACGCCGCGGCGGTGCGCGAGCTGATCGGTCTCACCGGCCAGTTCGCCGCCGTCGACGAGCTGCTCTCGGGCCGCGAGAACCTGCGCATGTTCGGGCGCCTCTTCCGCCTCTCCCGGCGGGGAGCCGCGGCACGCGCCGACGAGCTGCTCGAGCGCTTCGACCTCTCTGCGGCGGGCGACCGGCAGGTCAAGACGTACTCCGGCGGCATGCGCCGGCGCCTCGATCTGGCCTCGAGCTTGATCACCCGCCCCCGCATCCTCTTCCTGGACGAGCCGACGACCGGGCTCGATCCCCGCAGCCGCAACGAGATCTGGTCGGTGGTCCGAGGGCTCGTGAGCGAGGGCATGACGCTGCTGTTGACCACGCAGTACCTCGAGGAGGCCGATCAGCTCACCGATCGCATCGCCGTGATCGACCACGGTCGGGTGATCGCGGAGGGCACGGGCGACGAGCTCAAGGACCGGGTGGGCGCCTCGATGGTCGAGGTCCGTCTCGACGAGCCGAGCGAGCTCGCACGGGCGCGCGAGGCACTGCGCGGCCTGTCCTGCGAGGAGCACCAGGAGGCCGAGCAGCCGGGTCAGATCGTGCTCGCCACGAGCGGCGACGACGGAGTCGGCATGGTCGCCGCCGCCGCCCGCGCCCTCGAGTCGGCGGGGATAGCGGTTCGCGACCTCAGCCTGCGCCGCCCCAGCCTCGATGACGTCTTCCTCGAGCTCACCGGGTCGGCGACCGCGAACGGTAGCGAGCCGAGCGACGCGTCCGAGACCGGGCGACCGGCTTCGCGCGACGGTGGGCCAGCGCCCGAGCGCGAGCCCGCGGAGGCGGGTCGATGAGCGCCCAGGCCGGCCTCGCCCCGGCGTCCGCCTCCCTGCCGCGTCGGGTCGTGCAGGCGGTCGAGGACTGCCTGATCGTCACGGGTCGCAACCTGCGCCACTTCGTCCGCCAGCCGCAGCTGCTGATCTTCTCGACGATCCAACCGATCATGTTCGTGCTGCTCTTCGCGTTCGTGTTCGGCGGAGCGATCGGCAGCTCGCTGCCGCCAGGCGTCGAGTACGTCGACTTCCTGCTCCCAGGCATCTTCATCCAGGCCGCCGCCTTCCGCTCGACCCAGACCGCGGTCGGGCTCGCCGAGGATCTCGACCGCGGAGTGATCGATCGCTTCCGGGCGATGCCCATCGCCCGTCCCGCGGTCCTTATCGGGCGCACGGCCGCGGACCTCCTGCGCAACGTCTTCGTCACCCTGCTCATGACCGCGGTCGGCTACATCATCGGCTTTCGCTTTCGCACCGGGGTGCTCGACGCGACCGCGGCGATCTGCGTGGTGCTGGCCTTCGGTTTCGCCTTGAGCTGGATCTTCACCTACGTAGGGCTGAGAGTTCGAGGCGCGGAAGCCGCGCAGTCCGCGGGGTTCGTGGCCATCTTCCCGCTGGTCTTCGCGAGCTCGGTCTTCGTGCCGGTATCGACCATGCCGGCCGGCCTCGAGCAGTTCGCCAGCGTGAGCCCGGTGACGGTCAGCGTCGACGCCGCGAGGGCCCTGTCCATTGGCGGCGAGGTAGCCGAGCCGCTGCTTCAGTCCATGGCCTGGGTGGCGGGCATCCTGTTGATCTTCGTGCCCCTGTGCGTGCGGCGCTATCGCCGCATGGGATGAGCGCCTCGAGGTAGCTGCTCGCTGGTCGGTCACGGTCAGAACGCGTCCTCGACGTGCTCGAGTCGGGCCAGGCCCCCGGTCGTGGTGAGGGTTACCCCGATCGCGTCGAAGCGCAGCAGGGGCGGGGTCGGACGGTCATCGCCCGCGCGGCTCGCGAGCCACTGGGTGGCCATGAGGCGAAGCCGCCGGCGCTTGTCGCGCCCGATCGCCTCGAGCGGGCTCGCCGGCCCGCTCAGCGATCCCTCCACGCGGGTCTTCACCTCGCAGAAGACGAGCGCGCGCGAGCTCGCCGCCACGAGGTCGAGCTCCCCGTAGCGGGTACGGAAGTTGCGCTCCATGACGCGGTAGCCGGCGGCGCAGAGATGGATCTCGGCGAGGCGCTCACCGAGCGCGCCACGCGCTCTACGGGGGTCAGGCGACATGCCGCTGACCGTACGCGGCGGTGGCAGACGGGTGGGTGGCGAAGGTGACGACTCTGCACCTGGTCGGTGCCAACGTCGCTCCGTCCGTCGGTCCCAGCGTTGATGGTCGATGCACCGTTACGAATGTTGTTGCGCTGTCTTCGCCAGAGCCTTGCACAGGCAACCCACGCGTCACGCTCAGCCACCTAGCGTGCCGAGCGTGCTGGCCAGCGTCGCCACCTTCGCCATCGAGGGCATCGAGAGTCACGAGGTTGTGGTCGAGGCCGACGTGCGCCGGGGCCTGCCCGTGTTCACCGTCGTCGGCCTGCCCGATGCCGCCGTGCGCGAGGCGCGCGAGCGTGTCCGCGCGGCACTGCTCAACTCCGAGCTCGAGTTTCCGCTCCAGCGGCTGACCGCCAATCTCGCGCCCGCGGATCTGCGCAAGGCCGGGCCGAGCTTCGACCTTGCGCTGGCCGCGGCCGTGCTCGCGGCCAGCGGACAGGTGCCACGTGAAGCTCTCGCGCGCGCCGCCCTCTGTGGCGAGCTCTCGTTGGGGGGCACGCTGCGTCCGGTCCGGGGAGCGCTGGCAATGGCCTTCGGGGCGAGGAACGCCGGCTTCAGGAGCCTGATCGTGCCGGTCGAGAACGCCGCCGAGGCCGGGCTCGTCGAGGGCGTCGACGTGCTCGGAGTACCCGACCTGGTGCACCTCGTTGCCATGCTCCGCGGTGATTGGCGCCCCGAGGTGCCGCCGCCTGCCGCACAGGTGATCGAGACGCCGGCCGAGGGCGATCTGAGCGACGTCCGCGGTCAGGCAGATGCCAAGCGGGCACTCGAGCTGGCCGCCGCCGGAGGGCACAACCTGCTCATGGTCGGCCCGCCGGGGGCGGGCAAGACCATGCTCGCGCGACGCCTGCCCGGCCTCCTGCCCGATCCCGGGTTCGAGGAGGCCGTCGAGATCACGCGTGTGCACAGCGTGGCCGGCCTGAGTGACGGAGGGCTTGTCCGCCGACGGCCGTTCCGTGCTCCTCACCACACCATCTCCACCTCGGGCCTCGTCGGCGGCGGCGCGACGCCCCGTCCCGGCGAGATCACGCTCGCCCATCGCGGCGTCCTCTTCCTCGACGAGCTGGCCGAGTTCTCGCGCGCGTCCCTCGAGGCTCTGCGCCAACCGCTCGAGTCGAGGAGAGTCGAGGTGACGCGGGGACAGCGGGCGATCAGCTTTCCGGCCGCCGCCGTCCTCGTGGGTGCCTGTAACAGGTGTCCATGCGCTCGACCGGCCGCCGAATGCAGTTGCAGCGACGTCGACCGCGCGCGCTATGCGCGCCGCCTCAGCGCTCCGCTCCTCGACCGGATCGATCTCGTCTGCGAGCTCGAGGCGGCCGGCGCGCTCGAGCTGGTGGGCGACGAGGACCGAGGGGAGAGCACGGCGATCGTCCGCCGCCGGGTGGTCGCGGCGCGCGAGCGCCAGCACCTGCGCCTGACCGGCACCGGTGCCTTCACCAACGCGGAGATGGCCCCCCGCCTCACGCGCCGCCACGCGCGCGTCGAGGGACGCGCGCGCACTCGCCTCCTGGAGGGACACGCCCACGGCATCCTCAGCGGACGAGGTCACGACCGCGTCCTGCGGCTCGCCCGCACGGTGGCCGACCTGGCCGGCCGCGACCGCATCGAGGCCGACGACGTGGACGAAGCGCTCGGATTTCGCCTCGGAGCGCGGGCGGTTGCGGCGTGATCTCAGGCGCATGCGACGCGTGTCTGCGCAAGAGCGCCGTAATCGGCTTTCTCGGACCCCGGCTCAGCGCCGTCCTCGGCGGCCTCGACCGTCGCCTCGGCAGCGTGCTCGCGCTCGGAGAGGCCGAGTTGATCGCCGCGGTGGCCGGAAGCCACACCGTCGAGGCGCGGCGCTTCGCGGCTGGCTTCGACGCCGCGAGAGCGAGGAGCTCGCTGGAGGAGGCCGAGGTTGAGGCGGTCTGTCCACACGGTGACGCCTACCCCGTGGCGCTACTCGCTCTCGCCGACGTGCCTCCGGTCATCTATCTCACCGGTGGCGTGGCCCGTCTGCGAGACCTGACTCGCGGCCCCGTGGCCACGGTGGTCGGCGCCCGTACCCCTTCCCGGTACGCCATCGAGGTCGCACAGGACCTCGGCCGCGGCCTCGCGGCCGCGGGGGTGACGGTGGTCAGCGGGCTCGCCCTCGGCGTCGATGCCGCCGCTCATCGCGGAGCGCTCGCCGGTGGAGGACACCCGATGGGCGTGCTCGCCGGAGGGGTGGACGTTCCCTACCCGAAGACCAATGGAGCGCTGCACGCCCAGATCCGCCGCGAAGGCGTGCTGCTGTCCGAGCTCCCGCCCGGCCACCGGCCGCTGCGCTGGAGCTTTCCCGCGCGAAATCGGATCATGGCGGCCGTGGCGCGGTTGATCGTGGTCGTCGAGGCCGCGGAGGCCTCAGGGACCCTGATCACCGCTGAGTTCGCCGTCCAGCTCGGGCGGGAGGTCGGGGCGGTGCCGGGACACGTGACCGCGAGGCTGGCCGCCGGCAGCAACCGCCTCCTGCGCGAGGGCGCGGCCGTCATTCGGTCGCCTCAGGATGCTCTCGACGAGCTGCTCGGGGTCGGATCCTCTCTGCGGTTCGAGAACACCGAGACCGCCCGCTTCACGGGGAAGCCGCTCCGCCGGGAGGTGTCGCATCCGCCAGCGCGCTCCGAGCGCGAGCCGGAGGCGTCGGCACTCGATCCGGTTTCGGCCGAGAGTCGAGTCGAGCCATCACTCGACCCCTCGCTCCGCCGGGTGCTCGACCTCGTCGAGGGCGGAGAGGGCGTCGAGGCGATCGGACGCGAGGCGGGCCTGGGACCCGGTCGCGCTCGCGCGGCGCTAGGGCGACTCGAGGTCATGGGCCTGGTGGCTCGCGACGGGCTCGCGAGCTACGTCCGGACGCTGAGCGCACCGCGCGCCGGCGCGCCTATCCTCGAGGCCCCGGTTCCGAGCGAGGCCCCACCTTGAGCGCTGTCGATCACCGACCCCCGTGCGTACTCTCGATCGCCGGTTCGGACTCCGGTGGAGGCGCCGGCATCCAGGCCGACCTGAAGGCGTTCGCGCGTTGCGGTGTCCACGGCATGACGGCCGTCACCGCGATCACCGCACAGAACACGCTCGGGGTGAGCGCCGTCCACGCCGTTCCGGCGGAGACGATCCTCGCTCAGGTCGCCACCGTGGCCGAGGACATCGGCGTGGATGCCGTGAAGATCGGGATGCTCGGGACCGTCGAGACCATCGAGGTGGTGGACCGCGCTCTCGATCTCGTCGATCCCGCGCCGATCGTGCTCGATCCGGTGATGATCTCCGAGAGCGGGGCCGCCCTGCTCGACGCCGATGCGGTCGCGGCGCTGCGCCGCCTGATCCTGCCGCGCGCAAAGGTGGTGACGCCGAACGTTATGGAGGCCGGCGTGCTCGCGGCCACCACGGTGCGCCCTGAGGACGGGATGGCCTCTGAGCTCGCGACCCTCGCTCGTGCCGTCCACGCGCTCGGACCAGCCACCGTGGTGGTCACCGGCGGGCACGCCGCCGAGGCGACGGACGTTTTCTTCGACGGCGAGCGCCTCGAGGCCCTCGGCGGCGAGCTCCACCCCGGCGGGGCCTCGCACGGATCAGGGTGTACCCACTCCTCGGCGTTGGCCGCGGAGCTCGCGCTGGGGCTCAGCCCGCTGGAGGCTGCGCGGGCTGCCAAGGCCGTCGCCGCGGCCGCCGTCCGAGACGGGCTGAGGGCCGTGGGCGGGGGCGCCGGTCCTGCGAATGTGCTCGGAGTGGGGGTTCGCCAGGGCGCGCTCGTCGCGGCGGATTGACACGAGCCTCTCTCTGACATAATCCGCTCCCGATCCCTTGGTCCGACGCTCACGACGGAGATGCCATCAAGTTCCTGCGCATGAAGCCTGGTCACGGCGAGATCCTCCTCACGGAGGGTGATCCGCGGCTGCGTGAGGACGAGGAGCGGCTCGTCGAGGCCTTCCGGCGCGAGCTCGACGAGGGGATGTGGGCGGCCGTGCCGATCGAGGATCCCGCCACCGGGAGGCGCGATGCCCGCATGGTGCAGGACTACGGGCAGATTCCGCCCGAGGCCGCGCGCGTGATCTTCTTCCCCCGCGCCGCGGGCGGCTGACCGACCGCGCAGGTGGCTCTCCGTCCTCTCCGCCGGGCTGCGGCGCGCTGGCCCGTGACTCACCTCCGAGCCTCCGCCGGCTCGCCCCCGCCGGTCCGCTAGATGCTGCTCGTCCTGCTCGCCCTCGTCCTCCTCGCCGGCGCGCTCGTGGTGCCCGCGGCGATCGAGTCAGTGCGCTCCCGCCGCGGTCTCGCGGTCCGCCGCGCGCGTGTGCCGCAGGAGCGCCTCGCGCTCACGGACCCGGGTCGCGAGCGCCGCGCGGAGCAACGGGCGCGCGAGCTCCTCCGCTCGTGCGTGAACGAGGAGGAGTGGGCGATGTACCGCGACCTCGGTTTCATCCGGATCCTCGGGCGTCCGACCGGGCCACCGGTCGAGCCGCGCGAGTCCGGTGCGGCGGAGGCGGTGACGGAGCGATCGACCGAGGAGGACCCCAGCCGCGTCTCGACCGACGAGGCCCCGGCGCCCGCAGGCCGTGGTCACGGGGCCCGCCGCGCCCGTCGCGCCGCCGAGGAGGCGTCGTCGGACGCCAAGGGCGCCGCGAAGGCAGCCGCCTACGCCTACCTCCTCTACCCGCACAAGCCGGTGCTCGCCTACGAGCCGGGAACCCACCGGCTCCTGTCGGAGTACTGCGTGGAGTTCCCCGACCTCAGCGACGCCGTCACCGGCGCGCGTCTGCCGGACTCCGACGACGTACTGGCCAAGTGGATGGCGCTGACGGGAGATGAGGCGCGCCTGCTGCGCGACGCCAACATGCATCTGCCCGGCCGCCAGCTTGATCCCGGCCGGGTGCGGCGCGATCTCTGGCGTCTCGGCGAGTGGGAGCGCCGCCGCCCCTCCGCGGACGCCTCCTCGAAGTGAGCGCCGCGGACGGGACGGACCGGGCCGTGCGCCCGAGTCGCGCGCTGCTCGAGGGTCCCGAGCGCGCCGCCGCCCGCGCCTACCTCAAGGGCATCGGCTACGACGACGACGCGCTCGCGCGCCCGATCGTCGGGATCGCCAACACCTGGACGGAGACCATGCCGTGCAACTTCCACCTGCGGCGGCTCGCGGAGCGGGTCAAGGACGGTGTGCGCGCGGCCGGCGGCACGGCGATGGAGTTCAACACGGTCGCCATCTCCGACGGCATCACCATGGGCACCGAGGGCATGAAGACCTCGCTCGTCAGCCGCGAGGTGATCGCCGATTCGATCGAGCTCGTCGCGCGCGGCAACGGCTTCGACGCCATGGTCGCGCTCTCGGGCTGCGACAAGACGATCCCGGGCTGCGTCATGGGCCTCGCTCGGATCGACGTGCCGAGCGTGATGCTCTACGGGGGAACGATCGCGCCGGGGCGATTCAGGGGCAGGGATGTGACCATCCAGGACGTCTTCGAGGCTGTCGGCGCCCACGCCGCCGGCAACATCTCCGAGGAGGAGCTGACCGACCTCGAGAACCACGCCTCACCCGGCGCGGGGGCCTGCGGGGGCCAGTACACCGCAAACACCATGGGCATGGCCTTCGAGATTCTCGGGATCTCGCCCATGGGCAGCTCGATGGTGCCGGCCGAGGACGGCAAGAAGGGCGCCGTCGCCGAGGACTGCGGCCGACTCGCCCTCGATCTCCTCGAGCGAGACCTGCGCCCGAGCACCATCATCACCAGGGCCTCGCTCGAGAACGCGATCGCCGGCGCGGCGATGAGCGGTGGATCCACCAACGTCGTCCTGCACCTGCTCGCCGTGGCCCGCGAGGCGGGTGTCGAGCTGAGCATCGACGACTTCGACCGGATCGCCTGGAGCACGCCGCTGCTGGCCGACCTTAAGCCCGGCGGACGCTACGTGGCCACCGACCTCTACCGCGCCGGCGGCGTCCCGCTCGTGGTCAAGCGCCTGCGCGAGGCCGGCCTCCTGCACACCGACACCCCCACGGTGACCGGCCACACGATCGGCGAGATGGCCGACCGCGCCCGCGAGACCGAGGGACAAGCGGTCATCCACGCCCTCGACGACCCGCTCAAGCCGAACGGCGGCTTCGCCATCCTGCGCGGCAACCTCGCTCCCGAGGGCTGCGTGGTCAAGCTCTCGGGTCACGATCGCAGCGAGCACCGCGGAGCGGCGCGCGTGTTCGAGTGCGAGGAGGACGCCTTCGCCGCGGTCAAGGCTCGCTCGATCGAGGCGGGCGACGTCGTCGTCATCCGTAACGAGGGGCCGGCGGGGGGCCCGGGCATGCGTGAGATGCTCCAGGTCACCGCCGCACTCGTCGGCGAGGGCCTGGGCGACTCGGTCGCGCTGCTCACCGACGGCCGCTTCTCGGGGGCCACGCACGGCTTCATGGCCGGCCACGTCGCGCCGGAGGCCCCGCGCGGCGGGCCGATCGCCGCCGTCCACGACGGCGACACGATCGTCTTCGACGTGGCCGCCCGCGAGCTCAACCTCGAGCTCCCCGACGAGGAGATCCGCGAGCGCATCGCCGCCTACCAACCACCTCCGCCGGCCTACCGCACCGGCGTGCTGGCCAAGTACGCGCGTCAGGTCGGCTCGGCCTCGGAGGGCGCGCTCACGGCCTGAGCGGGGGCGAGGCTAGGCCGGGGCGGCCTCGGGCGAGCGCAAGCTCGGACGCTCGGCGCCGCCGGCACCAGCGACGGCCTCGCCCACGAACTCCATCAGGCAGTCGTTGAACGACTGCGGTCGCTCGAGCATCGGGACGTGCCCGGTCTCGTCGAAGATGACCTTGCGCGAGCCGTCGATCAGACGCTCGTACTCGTCGGCGTCGGCCACCGGGACGATCATGTCCTCACGCCCCCACATGAGCAGCGTCGGGCAGCGGATCTCGCTCAGGTGATCGGTGAAGTCGTAGTCGAGCAGCGCGTCGAGGGCCGGCATGAAGCCCGGGGCGTTCGATCCCGGCATGATCTCGAGCAGGGTGTCGTGGCGCAGGCGCGAGGGATGGCGCATCACCGGCGAGAGGACGGCGTGACGCAGGCGCGGCCGCGCCACCACGGTGCGGTTACGGGCGAGCGCGGCCGAGCTGATGACCCCCGACACCCGGAACATCGTCATCGTCGGTCGACGCGCACGGCTCGTGCTCGAGATGCCGGCCGCAGAGCCGAGCACGAGCCGCTCGACGCGCGCGGGATGGTTGATGGCCAGTTCCGCGCCGATGAAGCCGCCCATCGAGTTGCCCACGACGACCGCCGCGTCGATCCCCAGCGTCTCGAGCAGGCGGTCGAGGATGCGCGCGTAGAAGGAGATCGAGATGTCCTCCGGCGGCATCGGCGAGTTGCCGAAGCCGGGCAGGTCGACGGCGATCGCGCGCCGCTCGCGCGCCGCGCGCGGCAGGCACTCGAGCCAGTTCTGCCAGTTGCCGCCGAGCCCATGGACGAACACGATCGGCGGGCCGTCGCCCTCACCGAGATCGACGTGGGTGATCTCGCAGCCGTCGACCTCGATCGTGCGGACCAGCGGACCCCAGTCGGTGTCGCGCCAGTCCGGGGAGGCGGGCACGCCGTAGTCGTCGGCGGCGCGATGAGCCTCCCAGGGCGCCGCCGGTCGGGCACTCGAGGGATAGAGGCCCGAGGCCGCTCCCCGGGCGCGCCGGAGGCCGTTCTTCGGACTGAGCACGGACATCGCAGCGGCCACCGTACCGGACCCCGAGGGCTCTCGCGCGGGCGTCGGTCCCCGCCCCGCGCGTGACACAATCGAGCGGTGGCCAGGGGAGAGCACACGACGCTCGAGAGCCTCGCCCGCGCGGGCCGGGCGACGCGTCGTCCGCGGCGTCAGGCGACGGGCGACGGCAACCGCGCTGACGCGCTCGGGTCGAACGGCGCCGAGGACGAGAGGGGGGCAGCCGCGGCCGTCCCGGATGCGGGCTCCGTCGCACTCGAGAACCTTCGTCACCACCTCCCCGGCCTCGAGCCCGAGCGCCGGATCACCGACTGGGGACGCTCCGAGCGCGTCGAGCGCCTCGTCGACCGCACGCTCGCCGACTTCCTCTACCACCTGTGGTTTCGCTGCGAGGTCGAGGGCATCGAGAACCTGCCCGCGGCCGGCGGCGCCCTGCTCGTCTCGAACCACGCCGGCGCGCTGCCTCCAGACGCGCCGATGATCGCCAAGGCGGTGCGCGAGGAGCACCCTCGTCAGCGGCCTCTCAACGTCGCCGTCGACCCCGCGTTCAAGGCTCGGCCGGGCCTCTCGATGCTCCTGCCCAAGGTCGGCTGCGTGGCCGCGCACCCGGCGAACCTCCACCGCCTGCTGCACGACGAGGAGGCGCTCGTGCTCACCTTCCCCGAGGGGCACAACGGGCCGCGCAAGCTGTTCAAGGACCGCTACCGGTTGCGCCGCTTCGGTCACGGCGAGTTCGTCGCCTCGGCGCTGCGCGCCGACGTCCCGATCGTTCCCGTATGCGTCGTCGGCGCCGAGGAGGCCGCGCCGATCTTCGCTCGGCTCGACCTGCTGAAGCGCCTGCCCACCCCGCTCACCTTCCCCGTCAACGCGAACTTCCCGCATCTCGGGCCGCTCGCCGTGACCGGCTATCTCCCGGCCAAGTTCCGCATCCGCTTCCTCGAGCCGGTCCGGATCGATGCGGCGCCCGGCGACCGCGGAGCGATCCAGACGGCGACCGAGGAGGTTCGCGCCCGCGTGCAGGAGACGCTGTTCGAGATGGTCGGGGCGCGCGACTCGGTCTGGCTGGGTTAGCCGCGGTGGCCTCGAAGCGCGTCCTCGTCACGGGGCTCTCGAGCTACTGGGGCGGCCGCCTGGCCGAGGCCCTCGAGGCCAGCGAGGAGATCGAGACGATCATCGGCGTCGACTCGCGGGACCCGACCCGCGAGCTCGAGCGCACGGAGTTCGTCCGGGTCGGGACCCAGCACTCGCTGCTGCGGCGGATCGTCGAGGCGGCCGAGATCGACACCGTGGTCGACACGCGCCTGATCGTCGACTCCGTCGTGGCCTCGGCGGGGCGCACCCACGAGAACAACGTCATCGGGACGATGAACATCCTCGCCGCCTGCGGGGGCCCCGACTCGAGCGTCCGCCGGCTCGTGTTCAAGTCCTCAGCGCACTACTACGGCTCGTCACAGGACGATCCCGCGTTCTTCACCGAGGCCATGGAGCGACCTCACCCCCCGCGCACGCCGCTCGAGAAGGACCTGGTCGAGGCGGAGGCCACCGTGGTCGACTTCGCCGAGAAGAACCCCGAGGTCTCGGTCTCGATGCTGCGGTTCGCCAATGTGCTCGGTCCCGACGTCATCAGCTCGCACCGGGCGCTGTTCGAGCTCCCGGCCGTGCCGATGATCCTCGGCTTCGACCCCCGCTACCAGTTCGTGCACGAGGACGACGTCGTCGCGGCGCTCGCCCACGTCATCCACGCCGATCTTCCGGGCGTGTTCAACGTGGCGGCCGACGGAGTGCTCGCCCTGACCGAGGTGATCGACCTGCTCGGCAAGCGCATCGCGCCCGTGCTCCCGCCCTGGGGAACGGGTCTGGCGGCGACCGCGCTGCGCCGCCTCGGGGTCGAGCTCAGCCCCGAGATGCTCGAGCAACTGCGCTTCGGCCGCGGGCTCGACAATCGCCGGCTGAAGGCCACGGGCTTCGAATACCGCTACACGACCCGCGAGGCGGTGATCGCCCTCGGGGAGCACATGCGCCTCGCGCCGATCATGCGCGGGGCGGCCGAGCCCTACCGGTACGAGCGCGAGGTCGAGGAGTTCCTGCGCCGCAGCCCGCACGTGCGCACGCATCCACGCCGGCGCGATCGGGTCAACGGCGACGGCACGGTTCTCGCTCCGGCGGCGCCGGCCGAGGAGCCCGACACGGAGCTCGCGGTCCCGGCCGTGCCCGTCGCGGGGTACGACGACCTCGAGGCCGAGGAGATCGCTCCCTTGCTCGAGTCGCTCGAGCCCGAGAGTCTCGACGCCCTGCGCGAGCACGAGCGCTCCGCGCGAGCGCGGCCCGAGGTCCTCCGGGCCATCGAACGGGCGCTCAGACAC
>JBBSNG010000040.1:0-13659 GCA_038232755.1 Solirubrobacterales bacterium
GCAGCGCGAGCTGGGTGCCATGCGCGCCGCTCGGTCCGGTGGCGGTCGCCGCCGGCGAGACCCCGAGCTGCCACAGCGCGAGCCGGCGCGCGTCGAGGCTCCCCCCATCGCTGTTCGCGCTCGCCACGAGCGCATCGCACGCGCCCGCCCACGCCAACCGCTCGAGCGCATCCCCGTGCGCGGCGCACCGCGCCGCCAGCTCGGTCGCCGATCCGAACCCCCCACCTCGCTCGCGCTCGGCCACCAGCTCCCGCACGTCCCCCTCGCGGACGCCGGCCACATAGCCAAGACCCATCCGCACGGCGAGCCCCGGCGATCCGAGATCCGTGCCCTCCTCACTCGTGGAGGTGCGCTTGCCCGAACCCGCCGGCCGCGGCGCCGCATCAACCACCTCGACCCGACACTCGACCCCGCTCAAAGACACGCAGGGCGCCAACACCTCCACACCCCTGCGCTGCGCCTCGTGCACCAGCGAATCCGGCGGATAGAACCCCATCGGCTGCTCGTTCAGCAGCGCGCACAGGAACTCCTCGGTGTAGTGCACCCGCAGCCACGTCGACTGGTAGGCGAGCAACCCGAACGCCGCCGAGTGCGCCTTGGGGAAGCCGAACCCCGAGAAGCCGACGATCTGCGCGTAGACCCGCTCGGCGACCGCGCGCTCCACCCCGCGCTCGACCGCCCCCGCGACGAACTTCTCCTCGTAGGAGCGCATCGCCGCCTCCGAGCGCTTCTTGGACATGGCGCGGCGGAGCCCCTCGGCCTGACCGGGGGAGAAGCCGGCGAAGGCCATCGCCACCTCGATCACCTGGTCCTGGAAGACGATCGCCCCGAGCGTGTCGCGCAGCACCGGCTCGAGCGAGGGGTGCTCGTAGGGGACCTGGTAGTCCGGGTCGGCGCGCAGCGCCTTGCGGCGCTCGATGTAGGGATGCACCGCGCCGCCGAGGATCGGACCCGGGCGCACGAGCGCGACCTGCACGGTCAGGTCGTCGAGCGAGGCCGGCAGCGTGCGCTTGAGCATCTGCATCTGCGCGCGGCTCTCGATCTGGAAGACGCCGGTGGTCTCGGCGTTCTGGATCTGGCGGTAGACCTCGCCGTCGTCGAGCGGGATGCGTGAGAGGTCGATCCGCTCGTTGCGCACGCGCGCGACCTCCTCGACGCAGCGCTCGACCGCCGAGAGCATCCCCAGCCCGAGCAGGTCGAGCTTGAGGAAGCCGGCGTCGGCGCACGACTCCTTGTCCCACTGCACCATCTGGCGACCCTCCATGGCCGCGGGCTGGATCGGGCAAAGCTCGGCCAGCGACTCGGTGGAGATGACCATGCCGCCCGAGTGCTGGCCCATGTGGCGGGGCAGCCCCTGAGCGTGGTGGACGAGCCGGGCGAGGGCCCGCCAGCGCGGCGTGGCGGCGCGCCGGGCCCCCACGCACGCGGCGATGTCGCGCTCGATCCCCTCCCCGCTCCACGGGTCGATCGCCCGCGCCAGGCGCTCGACCTCGACCGGCGGCAGCCCGAGCGCCTTGCCGAGCTCGCGCACGGCCGAGCGCCCGCGGTAGGTGGCAAAGGCAGCGACGAGCGCCGAGCGATCGTGGCCGTAGCGCTCGTGCACGCGCGGGATCAGCACCTCGCGGATGTCACGCGGGAAGTCGAGGTCGATGTCGGGGAGCGCGGAGATCTCCTCGTTGAGGAAGCGCCCGAGGAAGAGATCCTGCTCGACCGGATCGATGTGCGAGAGGCCGGTCAGGTAACAGACGATCGAGGACACGCTCGAGCCGCGCCCGCGGCCCGGCGGCAGCAGCGCGCGCGCCGTGTCGGGGCCGCGCACCTCGCAGGCGACCTCGCTCGCGAGCTCGAGCATGTCGCGGTGGAGTAGGAAGAAGCCGGAGAGGCCGAGCGAGCGGATGACCGCGAGCTCGCGCTCGAGTCGCGCCGCGGCATCGTGGCGGCTCGCGCGGCCGGCGTAGCGCTCGTCGAGGCGGGCGCGGCAGAGCTCGGCGAGACGCCGGTCGGCGGTCTCGTCGTCGGCGCCGGGGTAGCGGTAGCCGAGGTCCTTGGTCAGGTCGAAGGTCAGTCGCTCGGCGAGGCGCCCCGACTCGTGCACGGCCTCGGGGTGGTCGGCGAAGCGCTCCGCCATGCGCTCGGGCGGCGCGAGCACGTGCGAGCGGTTGCCGCGACGCAGCGGCTCGGACTCGTCGAGGGTGGCGTGGTGGCGAACGGCCACGAAGGCGTCCTGGAGCGCGGCACGGGAGGGATCGTGGGCGTGGACGTTGCCGGTGGCCACCGCGGGAACCCCGAGCCGCTCGGCGAGCTCGGCCAGCAGGCGGTTGCGCCGGCGGTCGCGGCGCGCGAACGGGCGCTGTATCTCGATGCGCAGGCGCTCCGGCCCGAAGGCCTCGCGCAGGCGGCGCCCGAGCGCCGCGGCGCTGGAGTGCTCGCCCCGCTCCACGCGCGCGGCGAGCGCTCCCTCGCGCGCGCAGCCCGACAGGCAGACGAGCCCGTCGGCGTGACGCTCGAGTGCCTCGAGCCGGGTGCTCGGGGGCTGCGGCTCGCGCGCCGGCGCAGGACGCGTGTCCGCGTAGGCCAGGGTCAGCAGCCGGCAGAGGTTGCGATAACCGGTCTCGTTCTCACACAGCAGGGTCAGGTGGTGACCGTCGTCGAGCGTCAGCTCCGCGCCGACGATCGTCCGCACCCCGAGCGGCTTCGTGGCCTGGGCGAGCTCCATGGCGCCGTGCAGGCCGTCATGGTCGGTGAGCGCGAGGGCCCGATGGCCCTGCTCGGCCGCGGCGGCGGCCAGCTCGGTCGGGTGCGAGGCACCGTCGAGGAACGAGAAGGCGGAGTGGCAGTGGAGCTCGACGTAGGGCATGCGAACGTATGTTCGCATAGCTGGGCGGCGGGATGCGCCCGCGAGCCGCCCGGCGTACCTGCCCTACTCCAAAAGCTTCCCCGCCGCCTCGAGCGTCGGCCCCTCTCCGGCCAGCGCCACGACCTCCGCCGGCGCCTCCGGCAGCGCCTGCCAGCTCACTGCTCCCGCGGCGTCGTAGATCACGTTCGCGCGCTGCGCCGCGTCCTGCTCCGGGAAGTCCTCGCGGTTGTGCGCCCCGCGGGTTTCGCGCCGCTCGAGGGCGGAGACCAGCGTGGCCCGCGCAGCGACGATCATGGCCAGCAGGTCGAAGCCGTGAGCGACGTCGTCGAAGCCCGCGATGTCGGGGCGGACCTCCATCGCCGCGGCTTGGCGCTCGATGTCGGCGAGCCGGTCGAGGCCGGACCGCAGTCCCTGCTCGCTACGCACGACCCCCGCGTGCTCCCACATCGCGTCGCGCACGGCGCGCTGAACCGGTCGGGGGAAGTCCTCGCCGCGGCGTGCGAGCAGCTCGGAGAGCTCGTCGTCGGCTTCGGTCAGGGGCTTCCGGGCGCGGATCTGGGCCTCGAGGCCGGCGGAGAACTCCGCCGCGAGCTCGCCCACGATCCGGCCGAAGACGACGGTCTCGGCCAGGGGGTTGCCGCCCAGGCGGTTGGCGCCGTGGATCCCCGCGGCGCACTCGCCGACCGCGAACAGCCCGGCGACGTCGGTCTCGTGGCTCTCGGGCTCGACCCGGACGCCGCCCATCGAGTAGTGCGCGGTGGGCGCGACCTCCATCGGCTCGCGGGTGATGTCGAGCATGGCCGCGTCGACGAACTGGCGGTACATGCGGGGCAGGCTCTCGAGCACGTGCTCGCGGCCGAGGTGCGAGACGTCGAGGAACACCCCGCCGTGCTCGCCGGTGCGGCCGTGGTGGATCTCGCCGTAGTTGGCCAGGGCAACACGATCGCGCGTCGAGAGCTCCATGCGCTCGGGGTCGTAGCGCTCCATGTAGCGCTCGCCCTCGGCGTTGCGGAGGATTCCGCCCTCGCCGCGCACGGCCTCGTTCACGAGCATGCCGGCCCAGTCCTCCGGCCAGACCATTCCCGTCGGGTGGAACTGAACGAGCTCCATGTCCTGGAGCCGGCAGCCCGCACCGAGGGCCAGGCGCATGGCGTCGCCGGTGTTCTCGTCGCGCCGCGACGAGGAACGGCGGAAGATCCGGGTATGCCCGCCTGCCGCGAGGATCACCGCGTCAGCGAAGATGACGTAGCGGGCGCCCGTCGTCGACGTCGAAGCCGTAGGCGCCGAAGACCTGGCCGTCCTCGATGAGCAGGCGGGTGACGTACAGGTTGTCGTGGAAGTCGATCCGACGGCGCTGGGCCTCGCGGACTAGGGTGCCCTGGGTCTCGCGCCCGGTGTAGTCGCCGGCGTAGCAGGTGCGCCGGTAGCGGTGGACGCCGAAGAAGCGCTGCACGAGCTCACCGTGCTCGTCGCGGGCGAACTGCGCGCGCCAGCCGACCAGCTCGTTGATCGCGCGCGGCGACTCGCGGGCGAGGATGTCCACCGCACCGGGATCGGCGAGCCAGTAGCTCTCGCGCAGGGTGTCGGCGGCGTGCTGCTCCGGCGTGTCCTCTGGGTCGGTGGTTGCGAGCGTCGGCGTTGATGCCGCCGGCGGCGAGGACGGTGTGGGCGTCGTCGCGGCGGCGCTTGCCCACGCAGAGGACCTGGACGCCGCGATCGGCGAGCTCGATCGAGGCCCGCCGGCCCGCCGCGCCTGCCCCGACGACGAGCACGTTGGTTGCGAAGCGCTCCACCTGTGTCGTGCTCGTCCGCTCTACCTCGGTCGGGTCTGCAGGTTGTACGTGCCCGTTCGAGCGGAAGGCTCATGCGGAGAGCGATGCTCAGCGAACCGGCCGAGGTAATCTCACGGTTCCGAGCCGCCGAACGTCTTCTCGGTGTGCCCCTGCCGCCCTTTCAGACCTTTCTCGACCGTCACGCCGACGAGCTGCTGCGCTTCCTCGTGGCCACCGTCGGGCCGGACGAGGCCGAGGACTGTCTTCAGGAGACCTGCCTCGCGGCCCTGCGGGCCTACCCGGCGCTCGCGCCCGACTCGAACGTTCGCGCGTGGGGGTTCACGATCGCGCGCCACAAGGCGATCGACGCCCAGCGAGCGCGAGGTCGCCGGCCGATGCCGGTGCCCGAAGCCACTGACCGACCGACCGTCGACGCACTCGATGACGCGAGCGCCTGGGCGCCGCTGGCCGCCCTACCGCCGAAGCAGCGCGCCGCCGTCTTTCTTCGCGTTGCGGCCGAGCTCTCGCACCACGAGATAGCGAGGGTTCTCGACTGCTCCGAGGAGGCCGCACGCCGCAGCACCCACGAAGGACTCAAACGACTGAGAGAGGAGATGGCATGAGCGATGTCGCGCTGAGAGAGGACGTCGACCGGGCAAGCCGCCTCGGCGGAGCAGCGGACACCGACAGGGCGCTTCGGCGCTTCACCGAGCGAGCGGTCGAGGAGGGTCTCGTCGACGTTGCCTACGCCTCGACCGACTCGCCGCTCGGAGAGCTGCTGCTGGCCGCCACCCCCCAGGGCGTGGTGCGCGTCGCCTACATCGACGAGAACGTGGGCCGCGACGAGGTGCTCGAGGATCTCGCGCGACGCGTCTCGTCGCGCGTGCTCGAGGCGCCGGCTCGGCTCGACGACGCGCGCCGGCAGCTCGAGGACTACTTCAGCGGTCGCCGCCCCGGCTTCGACCTCCCGGTCGACCTCTCGCTCGTCGCCCCGTTCACCGACCGGGTTCTGACGCGCACGGCGGCGATCCCCCCGGGCCAGGTCCTGACCTACGGCGAGGTCGCCGCGGAGATCGGTCACGCCCGAGCGGCGCGAGCGGTCGGCAACGCGCTCGGGTCGAATCCGATCCCGATCGTCGTTCCCTGCCACCGGGTGGTGCGAAGCGGTGGCGGGCTCGGCGGCTACACGGGCGGAACCCACCGCAAGGAGCACCTGCTCGGCCTCGAGCGCGCGGGCGCCGCGCCCGCTCGAGGTCGGTGATCGGCCCGGCGCGCACCCGGTCGAGTGCCGGCTACTCCCCGGTCTCGTTCTGCGCGCTCCCTCCGTTGCCATCGGAGCGAAAGCCGTACGGCAAGCGCGTCAACTCGTGGGTCTCGAGCACCCGGTCGATGAGGCCGTAGTCCACCGCCTGCTCGGGAGTGAAGAAGCGGTCGCGGTCCATGTCGTCGTGCACGGCCTCGACCGACCGGCCCGTGTGCCTCGCGTAGATCTCGTCGACCCGCTCGCGTAGCGCCAGCACCTCGCGCGCGTGGATCTCGATGTCTGAGGCCTGGCCCTCGAACCCGCTCGAGGGCTGGTGGATGAGAATGCGCGCGTTCGGTAGGACAAGGCGCTTGCCTTCCGCCCCTCCGGTCAGGAGCAGGGAACCCATCGACATCGCGACGCCGAAGCAGATGGTCTGGACATCCGGCTTGATGTAGCGCATGGTGTCGTAGATGGCGAGGCCGGAGTACACCGATCCACCGGGCGAGTTGATGTAGAGCGAGATGTCCTTGTCCGGATCCTCGGCCTGGAGGTGGAGGAGCTGGGCGACGATCAGGTTGGCGATCTCGTCGGTCACCGGGGTGCCGAGAAAGACGACGCGCTCGTTCAGCAGGCGTGAGTAGATGTCGAACGAGCGCTCGCCGCGCGCGCTCTGCTCGACGACCATGGGGACGAGGGGCATGAAAGACCTCCTGAGGCTGACGGGTTGGGCAACGTTCTGGTTGCGCGTTGCCCACCCTAGCGACCCGCCTCGCGCTGTGCAACTATCTGGTTGCCCAATCGAAACGAGGAGATCGAGATGTCCGAAGGCGAACGCCCGATCAAGCGAGAGGTCACGCTCCACGCCAGTCGCGACGAGGTCTGGCGGGCGCTGACCGAGGCGGAGCTCGCCGAGCAGTGGATCGCCGACGAGGTGGAGCTCGATCTGCGCCGGGGCGGCGAGGTCGTCTTCCGCTACGACGGCGGCGAGGAGCGCCACGGTCGCGTGCGAGAGGTCGTAGAGGAGGAGCGGCTGCGGATCCGCTGGCGCCGCGACTCACGCCCGGAGAGCGAGGTCGAGTTCGTGCTCGCGGACGCCGCGGCGGGAACGCGACTGATCGTCGTTGAGTCGGTGCCGGCCCGTGTTCCGTTCGCCTCCGCGGGGGGCTGGAGAGATCGCCTGTTCGCGCTCGAGGTCCTCGCGCTCACCGGGGGCGCCGCAGCCACCGTCCGCGCCTGACATGAGCGACGACCGGGTGGGCGCCGTCTTCTCGGCGCTCGGGGATCCGACCCGCCGCCACCTGCTCGAGTCGCTGACCCACGGACGGGCGACGATCAGCGGTCTCGCGGCGGGTCTGCCGGTCACCCGTCAGGCGGTCTCGAAGCACCTCGCGACCCTGGGGCATGCCGGTCTCGTGCGCAGCGAGCGCGCCGGCCGCGAGGTCCTCTTCGAGATCACGCCCGGGGGGATGGGCGAGCCGGCGCGGTGGATGGCCGAGGTCGGTGCCGAGTGGGATGAGCGTCTGGCGCGACTGAGCGAGCTGTTCGCCGCCGAAGGCGGACACGAGTGACGGGTCAACCGCGCTGCTCGTACCACCCCCTCGCACCCGTCAATTCGCGAAAGACCACGACGTCGCGCCCGTCGGCGAGCACGAGCTCGAAGTAACGCCGCCGCAGCGGCGCGTCCGTCCACCAGCGGTCTTCGACCACCCACTCCTCCCGCACCGCCACGACGCGGGTCGCGCCAAGCGCGCCCGGCAGGCCTCCCGGGGCGGCGCGTACCACGGCCGGTCGCGGATCGCCGAGCCGTCGTAAGCCCGGCGTCACCCTCGGCCCCCGGGAGAGCGCCCCCGCCTGCGCCGCGAGGAGGAGCCGTCCTCGGCCGGGAAAGGCGCCAGCACCGTGCGCCGCTCGGGCACGCGCGAATTCGGATCGACCTCGAGCGCACGCAACGCGGCCCCCTCCCCCGCGACCGTGCGCACGTGGCGCACCGCCTCGCCGAGCCGCGTCCGCCGCTCCGCCGCGGCGGAGCCCTCGTCGTGGACCAGCCGCTCCTGATCGTGCGCCGGCGGTCCGAAGGCCTCGACCTCGACACCGAGCGACTCGGCCGGCGCCGGCAGCTCGGCGAGCCGAGGCGCGAGCGCGAGCGCCAGGCGCTCGGGGTCGGCGCTGGCCTGGCGCAGGGTCGCCTGCGCGCGCCAGGTCCCGCCCTCGACGAAGCGGGCCGAGAGCGCGAGCGCGCGCAGTGTCCGCCCCCGGCGCTCGGAGCGGGCGAGCACGCGGGCCACGAGCAGTGCGAGGGCGCGCTCGAGCTGCGGGCCCGACGCGGCCTCGGGCAGGTCGAGCCACTCGGTCACGGGCTCGGGCGGGCGCCGTGGCGCGAGCGGGGTGTCGCGGCCGTGGGCGAGGTCGAGCGCTAGCAGGCCCGCCGGTCCGAAGCGCTCGGCCACCGCGGCCGAGGGCAGGGCGGCGAGCTCGCCGAGCGTGCGCACCCCCAGCCGCTCGAACAGCTCGGGAAGCTCGGCGAGCTCGGGCCGCACGCGCAGGGCCCCGACCTCGAGCGCGGCGAGATAGGCCCGCACCGCGCCGGCCGGAACGATCTGCGGCCCACCCCGCGGTCGCGCCCGCAGCGCCGCCGCGTAGGCGGCGAAGCGGCTCGGGCCGGCGCCGAGGCGAACGCGGCGCCCCAGCGCGCGACGAGTCGCAGTGAGAACGCCCTCGAGATGGCCGCCGTGGATTCCGTGCATGCCGTCGGCCTCGAAGTGCGCCTCGCCCGCGCGATCGGACTCGGGCGCGGCGCCGATGCGCTCGAGGCGGTCGAGCACGGCGCTCCAGCGAGTCCGCACCGAGTCGGGGTCGGGGGGAACGAGACGGAGCTCGGGACACCGCGCGAGCGCCTCCCCCGTACGCATCCCCGCCGTGACCCCGAAGGCCTCTGCCGCCGGTGAGACCTCTCCCACCGCCTGGACCCCGCCCGGCTGCGGCCCAAGCGCAACGGGCACCGACAGCAGGGCGGCGGCGGCCTCTTCACCCCTCTCCCGGATCGCCGCCAGCAGCGAGAAGCGCGGGACGAGGACGCAGACGACCATACCGAACACATGTTCGCATAAGTCGTGGCGGGTGCATTCTCGCCCGGCCGAGATTCGCGCACGCACGACTGGGTAGAGACATCCGCAACCGTACGCCGAAAGACAAGGAAGACCATGAGTCACAACTCGCTCGAGGGCCGCGTCGCGGCCATCACCGGCGCCTCCTCCGGGATCGGCGCGGCCACCGCCCGCGCGCTCGCCGGGGCCGGCGCCGCGGTCGCCGTGGGAGCGCGCCGTACCGATCGCCTCGAGGAGCTCGTCTCCGAGATCGAGGGCGACGGCGGCCGCGCCGTGTCCCTCTCGGTCGACGTCAGCGACGAGCAGGCAGCGCGCAGGTTCGCCACCGACGCCAAGGAGCAGCTCGGAGGCCTCGACATCCTGGTCAACAACGCCGGCGTGATGCTGCTCGGACCGGTCGAGGGAGCCGACACCGACCAGTGGCGACAGATGATCGACGCCAACGTCTACGGCGTCCTCTACTGCACCCACGCGGTGCTGCCGATCATGCGCGAGGCGGGCGGCGGACACATCGTCAACGTCTCCTCGGTGGCCGGGCGCGTCGCCGGGGCGAACACCGCCGTCTACAACCTGACCAAGTTCGGCGTCACCGCCTTCTCGGAGGCCCTGCGCCAGGAGGCGCTGGCCTCGCGCGTGCGGGTGACCGCGATCGAGCCGGGCTTCGTCGAGACCGAGCTCCAGGGCCACAACACCGAGGCCGTGCAGAAGGGGATCTCCTCGATGATGGACAAGATCGGCGACGTGCTCCAGCCCGAGGACATCGCCGAGGCGATCCTCTACGCGGTCTCGCAGCCCGAGCGGGTGGGGATCAACGAGGTGCTGGTGCGCCCGCTGGGCCAAAAGTAGCGCCGGCGCGGGGCGCGCCCTTCGCGGCCCGATCGGGTAGGTGTCGGAGATGGCCGTGCGCGAGACCGTCGAGCCCGACGCCGGCCCCCCGGTCGACGGCCGCCTCACCCGCCTGCCCGTCCTGAGCTGGGTCCTGTTCGACTTCGCGACGACGGTTTTCTCCTACGTCGTCCTCACGCGCTACTTCAACGAGTGGATCGTCATCGAGCAGGGCCAGCCCGACTACGTGCTCGGACTCATGTCGGCGACCGTGGCGATCGTCCTGCTCGTCGCGCTGCCGTCGTTCGGCGTGGTGGCCGACCGCCTCGGACGCCACAAGCCGCTGCTCGTCGGCTTCACCCTCACCGCGATCGCCTGCACCGCGCTGCTCGGGCTCGTGGACGGCGTCCTCGTCGCCCTGATCGTGGTCGGGGTCGCCATCTTCGCCTTCAACAGCGCCGAGGCGCAGTACCACCCGCTGCTGGCGAGCGTCGCCCCGCCGGAGCGCCAGAGCCGCGTGTCCGGCGTCGCGGTCGCCGTGGGCTACGTGGGGACGATCGTGGCGCTCGTGCTGCTCGGTCAGCTCGTGGCCGGCGGGACGAATCAGCGCGCGTTCCTGCCGACCGCCGCGCTCTACCTGGCGTTTGCCCTGCCGTGCCTGCTGTTCGTGCGCGACCGCCGCCGCGCCCGCGCCCCCGAGCCGCGGACGGGCGGCACGAGCGCCGTCGGGATCCCCGTCCGCGCCGTGCGTCAACTCGCCGCGAGCGTGCGCTCCGCGGCCGGCCGGCCGCACGGCCGCTTCCTCCTCGCTCGCTTCCTATACGTCGACGCGATCGCCACGACGATCGGCTTCATGACCGTCTACGCGCGCCGGACGGGCGACTTCGAGAGCCGCGACCTCGACCTCCTGATCGCGCTCTCCACCGGCTTTGCCATCGTCGGCGCCCTGGGGGCCGGGGCGCTCGCGGGGCGCATCGGTCCCAAGCGCGTCCTGCTCGCGACCCTGGCCATGGTCACGGCGGCTCTCCTCGCGACCGGCGCCTCGGGGTCGAGCGCTCTGCTCTGGGTCGTCGGGCCGGCGGTCGGGATCGCGCTGGGGAGCGTGTCAGCGAGCGACCGCGTCCTGTTCCTGCGCCTCGTCCCTGCCGAGCGTCGCGGCGAGGACTTCGGCCTCTACGGCCTCGTCGACAAGGTCTCGAGCGGGTTCGGGCCGCTCGTGCTCTGGGGCGCGACGATCGCCCTGCTCGCCGACGTGCTCGCGATCACGAGCACGTTCGGAGCGAGCCGCGTGGCGGTCTGCGTGCTCGCGGCGAGCGCGTTCGCGGGGCTGCTGATCCTGCGCGCGGTGCCCGAGGGCACGGCGCCCGCCGCTACGCCACCGTGACCAGCGCCTTGGGAAAGGCGCTGAGGATCTCCGGACCCTCCTCCCCCACCACGACCAGGTCCTCGATCCGTACCCCGAACGCTCCGCTCACGTACACGCCCGGCTCCACCGTGACCACGTTGCCCGCCGCCAGCGTCCCCTCACCCGTGGGCGAGAGGCGCGGGCGCTCGTGGATCTCGAGGCCGACACCGTGGCCGAGGCCGTGGCCGAAGCGCTCGCCGTGGCCGCCGTCGGCGATCGCCTCGCGGGCGACCGCGTCGACCTCGCGGGCGCCCGCGCCGGCACGAACGGCCTCGAGCGCGCGCTCCTGCGCGGCGAGCACGAGCGCGTAGACCTCGGCGGCCTCGCCGTCGAGCGCGCCGGTGGCGAAGGTCCGCGTGCAGTCCGAGCAGTAGCCCTCGACCACGCAGCCGAGGTCGACGATGACCAGCGCATCGGCGGGGATGAGCGCCTCGCGCGGGCTCGCGTGCGGGAGAGCGCCGTGCGCCCCGCCCGCGACGATGATCGGAAACGACGGTCCCTCGGCGCCGCGCTCGCGCATGTCGCGCTCGAGCTCCGCCGCCCCGGCGCGCTCGCTCCGCCCCACGAGCCCGTGCTCGGCCAGCGCGCCGAGCGCCTCGTCGACGATTCTCGCCGCCCGCGCGATGCGCTCGACCTCGGCCGGCTCCTTGATCGCCCGCAGCTCCTCCACCAACCCGCCGGCCGGCACGAGCTCGACACCCTCGGGGACGAGCTCGCCGAGCCGGCGGTGCGCGCTGACGGTGAGGTACTCATCGTCGAAGCCGATGCGTCCGGACAGCGGCGCCGCCGCGTCGCCAAGTAGGTCCTGCCGGCCGCGGATGCGCTCGAACTCGGCCGGGACCTGAGCCTCGGCCTGATCGACGTAGCGGAAGTCGGTGACGAAGGTCCGCTCACCATCCGCACCGACGAGCGCCAGCCCGTTCGTGCCCGTGAACCCGGTGACGTAGCGGAGGTTGACGAGGCTCGTGATCAGCAGCGCGTCGAGCTCGCGCTCGGCCACCCGCTCGGCCAGCCGATCCGCGCGGCTCGCTGGCGCTTGCGAGAACGGGTCGCTCACCCGACCTCCTCCGCCAGCCGGTCACGCACGAGGACGAGCGCCTCGCGGTAGCCCTCGACACCCCTTCCCTGGACCGAGCCGAACGAGAGCTCGCGGATCACCGACACCCGGCGCCACTCCTCGCGCTCGTCGACGGCAGAGAGGTGGACCTCGACCGCCGGCAGTCCGCTGACCTCGAGCGCGTCGTGGATCGCCCACGAGTAGTGCGTCCAAGCCCCGGGGTTGAGGACGAGCGCGTCGCAGTAGCCGGGGGCGGCGTGGAGCTCCTCGCAGAACTCTCCCTCGTGGTTCGTCTGGAAGAAGCTTGGGTCGAGACCGAGCTCGCTCGCGTAGGTCCGCACGCGCGCCTCGAGCTCGGTGAGAGTCAGCGTGCCGTAGTGAGCGGGGTCGCGGCTCCCGAGGGTGTCGAGGTTGACCCCGTGCATGATCCCCACACGGCCCCTCATCGCGCGACGATCTCCTCGACCGCCGCGCGCAGCTCCGCGTCGGCGACCGCGTGGCCGGGCGAGACCTCGCCGGGCGCGGCCACGAGCACGAACGGCACAGACCCACTACGGCGCTTCTTGTCGCGGGCGGCGAGCGCGACGACCTCGTCGGCATCGACGCCGTCGAGGCGCTCCGCCAGCCCACGTGCGCCCAGGAGCGCGGCGACCTCCTCGCGGAGCTCCGCCTGACCCGAGAGCCGCAGCGCGCACAGAAGCCCGAGGGCGACCGCCTCTCCGTGGCGCAGACGCCGGTAGCCGGTCGCCGCCTCGAGGGCATGACCAACGGTGTGGCCGAGGTTCAGGACCTGGCGTCGGCCGTCGTCGCGCTCGTCGGCGGCCACGGCGGAAAGCTTGGTGCGCACGCAGCCGAGGATGACCTCCTCCCCGGTGGGATCCGCGCCGGAGCGGATAGCCTCCCACAGCGCTCCTCCGGCGATCAGCGCGGTCTTCACGACCTCGGCGTAGCCAGCCGCCACCTCCTCGGCCGGCAGGGTGGCGAGGACGCCCGGATCGACGAGGACGGAGGAGGGCTGGTGGTACGCCCCGACGTAGTTCTTGGCCTCGGGCAGGTCGACACCGGTCTTGCCGCCGTAGGCCGAGTCGACCTGGGCCACGAGCGTGGTCGGGACCTGGACGCAGCACACGCCGCGCTGGTAGACCGCGGCGCAGAAGCCCGCGAGGTCGCCCACCACCCCTCCTCCAAAGGCGACGACGAGGTCGTCGCGCGCGACCCCGGCCCGCGCCATCTCGCGCAGGACCGCCTCGGCACGGGTCAATGTCTTCTCCGCCTCGCCTGCGGGAATGGCCAGCCGCCAGTCGCCTTCCAGGTCGTGGAGGGCGGCCACACGCTCGTCGGCGACCACGAAGCGACGCCCGTCCGGCGGATCGAACACCCCCTGGGCCAGGGC
>JBBSNG010000041.1:0-13534 GCA_038232755.1 Solirubrobacterales bacterium
CGCGAGCTCGTTCCCTCGAGCTGGGGCGTCCCCAAGGATCTGTCGACCTGGGACTCGCCGCGCGTGGCGGAGCTGGTCGTGGCCGCCCGACGGGGCGAACTGGAGCTGGTGGCCGCGGCGAACCGTATGCGCGGCGACGGCGAGCCTGCGAGCGGCGCGCTCGAGCGGGCGGCGCGCGAGCTTCTCGCCCTCCAGTCGAGCGACTGGGCCTTCCTCGAGACGCGCGCCCTGGCCGCCGAGTATCCGCTCGAGCGCGCCCGGGCGCACGTCCGCGAGCTGGACGCCGCCCTCGCGGCCGCTGTGCCAGACTCCGGCGCCGAGCTCGACTCCTCCTTGCGCAACCTCGCGCCCGAGCTCGACCTCGGCCCGCTGCTCGCCCCGTAGCTCCGTCCACATGCGCGTCCTCATCCTCTCCTGGGAGTACCCGCCGCTCATCGAGGGCGGCCTCGCCCGTCACGTGCGCAAGCTCTCGGAGGCGCTGGTGGCGCTCGGGGTCGAGGTGCACGTGCTCACGCGCGGGCACGAGGAATCGCCGGCCGAGGAGGAGGCTGGCGGGGTGACCATCCACCGCGTGCGCGAGCCCGAGCGCCCGCGCGAGCTCGGGGAGTTCGTGACCTGGGTCGAGCACATGAACGCCGACATGCTCGCGGCCGGGGTCGAGCTCGGCGACCGCTTCGACTTCGACGTCGTCCACGGCCACGACTGGCTCGTGGCCGGGGCGGGCGACCACCTGGCGCGACGCTTCCGCGCGCCGTTCGTGACGACCATCCACGCCACCGAGTACGGCCGCCATCAGGGCTGGGTGGACCACCACCCGCAGTCGCACATCCACGGCGTCGAGCGCTGGATGGCCAACCGGGCCGAGCGGGTGATCACCTGCTCGAGCTACATGCGCGAGCACGTGGCGGACATCTACGGCCTCGAGGAGGAGCGCGTATCGGTGGTGCCGAACGGCATCGACCCGGCCGAGCTCGAACCCGTCGACGACCTGGCCACGCTGCGCTCGCGCTTCGCGGCGCCGGACGAGCGTCTCGTGCTGCTCGTGGGGCGGCTGGTCTACGAGAAGGGCTTCCAGCTCGCCCTCGAAGCGCTGCCGGGCCTGATCGAGCGCGTCGGCGACGTGCGCTTCCTCGTCGCCGGCTCCGGCACGCACGAGGCGGAGCTGCGCCGCCAGGCCCACGAGCTCGGGCTGGATTCGCACGGCACCTTCCTCGGCTGGATCGGGGACGACGTGCTCCACTCGCTCTACCGGATCGCCGATCTGACGGTGGTCCCCTCGATCTACGAGCCCTTCGGCCTCGTCGCCCTCGAGGCCATGGCCTCGGGCTGTCCCTGCCTCGTGGCCGACACCGGCGGCCTGCGCGAGGTCGTGCCCAACGAGGACGTCGGTCTGCGCTTCCGCTCGCGCGACCCGGCGTCGCTCGCGGCCATGGCCGAGCGCGTGCTCACCGACGACGCCCTGCGCGACCGGCTCGTGGCCGAGGCCTCCGAGCACGTGCTGTGCTTCGACTGGGCCGACGTGGCGAGGCAGGTCGCCGAGCTCTACGCCGAGACGGCTCCGGGTCGCGCGCCCGTCACCTAGCGACCTTTCGCCGGTCCGCCCAGCCGCGCGCGATCCGCGCGAGGACGAGCCCCGTCCACATCAGCTCGGCGGCCAGCGGGCTCGCCAGGGCCACCGGGATCGAGAGCAGGAACACCCCGGGTATGAACGCGGAAGCGCGGCCTCCCCAGGCCGCCGTCGCCGCGCGGTGTTGCGGGTCGACGAGGCTCGCCCTGACGGCGTGACGGACCATGAGCCAGTTGAGGCTCGCCGCGGCCCCGAGCACGCTCGCGTAGATCATCACCGGCAGGCGCTGGTCGCCGTAGTCGCCGACGAGCTCGGCGGGGAACGGGATCAGCGCGATCATCGACAGGTAGGCGAGGTTGAGCACCATCAATCGGGAGTCGAAGGCGCGAAGGGTCGAGAACAGGCGGTGGTGCACGAGCCAGAGGCGCCCGACGACCGCGAAGGTGAGGAAGTACGCGAGCACGTCGCCAGTCAGCGTCTCGACGTAGCGGTCGACCTGGGCCTCGCCCGCGCCGGGCACCTCGGGCACGTCGAAGTTGAGCACGAGCAGGGTGATGGCGATGGCGAAGACGCCGTCGGTGAACGCGACGATGCGCGCGAACTCCACGCTCTGGCTCGTGCTGGTCGGCGAGGCCTCCACAGCCGCCATGGTGGCGGGAAGGGGAGACGTCGCCGCCGGGCTACTCGAAGCGCATGTGCTGCGGGGCCTCACGCATGCGCACGATCCGCGCCGGAACGCCGGCCACGACAGCGTTGGCCGGCACGTCGCCGGTCACCACCGCGTTGGTCCCGACGATCGCGTTGTCCCCGATGGTGACCCCGCGCAGGACGCACGCGCCGTAGCCGATCCACACGTTGTGGCCGACTCCCACATCGCGCTTGTAGATCCCCTGCTGGCGGATAGGGCGGTCGACCTCGACGGCCCCGTGGTCGAAGTCGATCAGCATCACGCGGTCGGCGATCACACATTCACGCCCGATGGAGATGCGCTGGAAGGCCGAGATGGTGCACTCCTGTCCGAGCACGGTCTTCGCCCCGATCGAGACGACGCCCTCGTGGGCGCGGATCTTCGTCCCGTGGCCGATCCACGACCAGCGCCCGAGCTCGACCCGGCCTCGGCGGCCGATCTCCAGCGAGACCCGAGGGCCGATGAAGCAGAGCCCGTCGAGGACGAGGCGCCGGCCGGTGGGAGTCAGCCAGCGCCGGCGGGCGAGCCGCGCGAGCAGGCGTCCGTACTTGAGGCTCAGCATCCGGTGCCGGCGCATGAAGCGCAGCAGGGTGAGGGCGCCGCCGTGCCGGGGGGCGGGCGCGGCACGGACCTCCACCGGGACGTCGCTCGGCGGGGGACCCGAGGGAGGATCATGCTCGCGAACGGCCATGACGGGCGATCTTATGGGCGCCCGTGCGCCGGGGCGCGGCCTCGGCGGCCGACGGCTTGCGTTCGCCGACACGGCAGGCCATCATGCCCGGTGTGGTCCGTCGCTCACCCTCCTTCCTGCTCGCCGCGGTCGCACTCGGCTGCACCGCTCGCGACGGCGTCGCGCTGGCCATGCCGGAGCTCGGCCAGGGTGGCTCGAGTGCGCCCGAGCTCCGTCCCGATCTCGTGCAGCGGCTCCCGAGCGGCCTGGTGACCCGGGAGGAGGGCGAGCGCTTCGAGCTCGGCTTCACCTCCGCGGTCGAGAATCGCGGCGACGGCCCGCTGCGGATCAACGCGCGACGGCGGGTGGGCTCCACCGATATGAGCGGCGATCAGGTCGTGCGCCGCGCCGACGGGACCGTCGCACGCACGGCGGGGGTCGGGACGGTCCGCTACACGAAGTCGCGCGGGCATCATCACTGGCACCTGCTGCGCTTCGACCGCTACGAGCTGCGGCGCGCCTCCGACCACGCGCTCGTGCGACCCGACCGCAAGACCGGCTTCTGCCTCGGCGACCGCTACGAGACGTCCTACCGCTCGCCCTACAAGCCGTCGCGCGCCGTACACGCGAGCAACAACTGTCGCCCTTACGAACCCGGCGCCACCTCGGTCGCCATGGCCATCTCGGTCGGCTACGGCGACGACTATCACGCCTACCTCGAGGGCCAGTCGTTCGACGTCACCGCGCTACCCGCCGCTCAGTACGAGCTGGTGCACCGAGTCAACGCCGATCGCCGCCTGCGCGAGAAGCGCTACTCGAACAACGCTGCCTCGGTGCGCTTCCGGCTGAGCTGGCCGGGCGGCATGGGCGAGCGCCCGCGGGCAGAGGTGCTCGAGCGCTGCTCGGGCCCGCGCTGCGCTCCCTGATCCACGCCGGCCTCGCACCGGCGACCGAGTCCGGCCCCTACCATTCCCGCCTCATGGCCGCCCCCGGACGCACCGCCGCCGACCTCGCCGAGCGCCTGCTCGCGGGCGACAAGCGCGCCCTCGCGCGGGCGATCTCGCTGGTCGAGGACGACGATCCCGAGGGCTGGGCGCTCGTCCAGGAGGTCTATCCCCGCACCGGCCGGGCCAAGGTCGTCGGCTTCACGGGGCCGCCGGGTGTCGGCAAGTCGACCCTCATGGGCGCGCTCGTGCGCCACGCCCGCGAGCGCCAGCGCCAGGTCGCCGTGCTGTCGATCGACCCGTCGTCGCCCTTCACCCAGGGCGCACTACTCGGCGACCGCATCCGCCTCGCCGAGCACTTCCTCGACGCCGGCGTGTTCATTCGCTCGATGGCCAGCCGCGGCTCGCTCGGCGGTCTGTCGGAGGCCACGCTCCAGGCCGCTCTGCTCATGGACGCCTCGGGCAAGGACGAGGTCCTGCTCGAGACCGTCGGCGTCGGTCAGGCCGAGGTCGACATCATCGATCACGCCGACACCGTCGTGCTCGTGCTCCAGCCCGGCTCGGGCGACTCGATCCAGGCTCTCAAGGCGGGGGTCATGGAGATCCCCGACGTGATCGTCGTCAACAAGTCCGACCATCCGCTGGCCGACACCATGATCCGCGAGATCCGCGGCGTGCTCTCTCTCGGCCCGAGCATGAGCTGGCGCGTGCCGATCGTGCGCACCGAGGCCGCGCTCTACAAGGGCATCGACGAGCTCGTGGAGAAGATCGACGCTCACCGCGAGCACCTCGAGGCCGAGGGCACGCTGGCCGAGCGCCGGCGACGCAACCTCGAGAACGAGGTCATGACGCTGGCAGCGGTGCGGCTGCGGCGAAAGCTCGAGGCCTCCACGCGCGACGACGCCGAGGTGCGCGAGCTGCTCGACGAGGTGGTGGCCCGCCGCGTCGACCCGGCGACCGCGGCCGCGCGGCTGCTCGAGCGCGAGCTGTAGGCCCTACGCCCCGAGCCCCCGAGCGATGATCATCTGCTGGATCTCGTCGGTCCCCTCGCCGATGGTGAGGATCTTGGCGTCGCGGTAGAAGCGGCATACCGGGTACTCCTCGATGTAGCCGTAGCCGCCGTGGATCTGGACGGCCTCCTCGGCGGCGCGCACCGCGAGCCGGCCGGTCTTGAGCTTGGCCTGGGCGGCGGCGAGCGAGAAGGTCTTGCCGGCGTCCTTCTCGAGCGCCGCCTTGTAGGTCAGCAGTCGGGCGGCCTCGAGCTCGGTCGAGATGTCGGCGAGCTTGGCCTGGATGGTCTGGAAGCGTGAGATCGGCTGACCAAAGGCCCGGCGCTCGCGCGCGTAGGCCAGCGCCTCGTCGAGGCAGCGCTGGGCGGATCCGATCGCCAGGGCCGAGACGCTGATGCGCCCGCCGTCGAGGGTCTGGAGGAACTGCTTGAAGCCGGCCCCGCGCGGGCCGAGCAGGTTGGCCTCCGGGACCTGTACCGAATCGAAGTTGAGCGGCCGTGTGTCGGAGGCGTTCCAGCCCATCTTGCGGTAGGGCTCGGCGATCTCGTAGCCCGGCGTCCCGTTGGCGACGATCAGGTTGGAGATCTCCTCCTCGCCGGTGCGCGCGGTGATGGTCACGCACCCGGAGATGTCGGTGCCCGCGTTGGTGATGAACTGCTTGGCGCCGTCGATCGTCCAGTGCCCGTCGTCGAGCTGCGCGGTGGTGCGCGCGGCCGCGGCGTCTGACCCCGCCTCGGGCTCGGTCAGCCCAAAGGCGCCGAGCCGCCGCCCGCTGCAGAGCTGAGGGAGCCACTCCTGCTTCTGCTCGTTGGTGCCGAAGGCGTAGATCGGCCACGTGCCGAGCGAGGTGTGCGCGGCGACGGTGATCCCCACCGACTGGTCGGCGCGGCCGAGCTCCTCGACCACGAGCGCGTAGGACAGCGTGTCGGCGCCGCCGCCGCCGTGCTCCTGCGGGTAGGGGACGCCCATCAGGCCGAGCTCTCCGAGCTTCTGGACGATCTCGAGCGGGAAGCGCTTCTCGCGGTCGAGCTCCTCGGCCGCGGGCATGACCTCGGCGGTGGCGAAGTCGCGGGCCAGGCGCTGGATCTCGCGCTGCTCGTCGGTGAGGTCGAGGTTCACGGCGGGCCGATCGTACCCGCGCCGCGACTTTGCCTGCTCGCAGCGGCTATCCTGCGGCGCTTCCAACGCAGTCTGCCGAATTCCTGCTGCTCCGTGCGGCAGGGAACGGGGGAACCGATCGGACCGGCCATGCCGGTCCACGGGGCGAGTTGCCGCCGGTGTGCGGCATAGCGCGTTCTCTTCGCGCGAGCCCGACAGCTAACCCCGTCGGCGCCAAAAGAGAGACGAATAGGAGAGCCCCGTGGATCCCAGCACGCCTTCGGACCCCTTCGCCCCTGAGCGCTTCCATCGCTCGCTCGAGCGCTCGCGCCGCCGCCGCGCGGCCGCGGTCGCCGCGCGTCGCAGCCGGCGCCGCCGGGTCCCGGCCACCGGCGCCTTCATGGTCGCCGCAGCGGCTTTCGCCGCTGCTCCCACCGTCGGCGTGGCGACCGCTCATCCGAGCGGAGGCGAGGCGGTCGTGACCTCGGCCGACACGAGCTGGTACCGGCTCGGCTCGAGCGGCTCTGGCGTGGCCGAGCTCCAGCAGGCGGTCGGCGTGTCCGCGGACGGCGTCTTCGGCCCGGTGACGCAGAGCGCCGTCGAGTCCTTCCAGGAGCGCAACGGCCTGGTGGTCGACGGGATCGTCGGCCCGCAGACGCGGAGCGCGCTCGGCATCGGCGCCACCGCGTCGGCGAGCTCGAGCGCTCAAGAGGAGCCTGAGGCGAGCGAGCCGGAGCAGGAGCCCGCCGCGGCGAGTGAGCCCGAGCAGGGCGAGCCTGAGGCGCCGGCCGAGGAGGAGCAGCAGGCCGCTCCCGAGAGCGACGAGTCCTCGAGCTCGGAGGACGCGGGGGCGGAGGCCAAGACAGCCGAGCCGACTGCCGCCGAGGAGGCCTCGGACGACGAGAACTCGGCCGACGAGTCGGGACAGACCGACGCGGACGCGGAGGAGCAGGCCGCCGCGGATGCCGAGGCAGCGGCCGAGGCGGCTGACCAGGCCGAGGCCGATGCGCAGGCCGCGACTGACGCCGAGGCTGAAGAGCAGGAGGTCGCGGACGCCGAGGCAGAGGCCGACGCCGATGCGGAGGCGGAGGCCGAGCAGCAGGCCGCGGCGGACGCCGAGGCCGAGCAGGCCGACCAGAAAGAGACGGAAAGCTCCTCGAGCTCGGAGGACAGCGGCTCGGGCTCGGAGTCAGCCGGCAGCGGCTCCGCCGAGGTCTCGCCCGAGCTCCAGCGCATCGCCCAGTGCGAGTCGGGCGGGAACCCATCGGCCGTCGGGCCCGGCGGCTACGCCGGCAAGTACCAGTTCGACCCCCAGACGTGGCAGGGGCTGGGCGGGACGGGCAACCCCGCCGACGCCTCCGAGGCCGAGCAGGACCGCCTCGCGGCCCAGCTGTACGCCCAGCAGGGCTCCTCGCCGTGGGCGAGCTGCGCCGGCTGAGCACTCGTTGACCTGGCGCGCCTCCCGCTCGTCGGGCGGGCGGCGCGCCAACCTCGCGCGCCGGCTCTTCCGGCTCGACACAATGGGGCGATGGCGGCCCGAGCCGACCTCGCTCCCCCGCGGCCCGCTCCGGCGAGCCGCCAGACGGCCGCGATGGTGCTCGCTCCCGAGCGCTACCTCCTGCGCTGCCGGCGGCACTTCGGTCACTTCCCCGGTTACGGCTGGTGGGAGCGGCGTGGTCAGGCACCGACCGCCCGGATCGGGCGGATGCGAGCGCCGCGGCCGACCGCGCGGGGGCTCGCCGCGACGGCCAGCGGCCCACGGCGGCGCGCTGAAAGGCGATGACCGTCCTCGAGATCGCGCTCGTGGCCGCCGGCGCGACGCTCGGCCTGTGGCTCGCGTTCGTCCTCGCGCTCCTCGCCCTCGGTCGGCGCGAGGATGCCCGAGACGTCGTTCGCTTCGTCCCCGACTGCGCCGTCCTGTTCGGTAGGCTCCTGCGCGACCCCGCGATCTCCAGGCCGCGCAAGCTGATGATCGCCGCCCTCGTCGCCTACCTCGCGTCCCCGCTCGATCTGATCCCCGACTTCATCCCCGTGGCCGGTCAGCTCGACGACGCGATCCTGGTCGTGCTCGCACTGCGCACGCTGCTGCGCGGCAGCGAGGAGAGGGTCGCCGTCCACTGGCCGGGGTCGAGCTCCTCGCTGGCGGTGCTGATGAGGCTCGCCGGGGAGCGTCGCCGCGCGGCGAGCTGAAGCGAGCTGCTGCGCGCGCGCTCGGCGCTCGCCGGTCGGCGCTTCCGGAGGGGGCGCGCCGAGGCCCCAGGGCGACCGCCCGATCCGATCGCCACACTGCCGCCATGGCCGCCGCCGGCGAGCGTTTCGTGATCGCCCGCAATCCCGACGCGGGGAGCTCACTGCCCTACCTCCTGCGCCTGCCGCTCGACGGCGGGCTCACGCTCAAGGCCCGCGAGACCTGGCCCAGGGCCGCGCGCGTCTACTGCCACCCGCTGGAGGACGAGGCGTGGCCCGCAGACGCCGAGATCGTCGACGAGGCACCTGTGCGCCACTGCGCCCGTCGCGGCTCGGCGATCGACCTCGTGCTCGACCGAGCGCGCAACAACCGCGCGCAGTTCGTCCACACGCGCCTGGGCGGACGCCCGGTGATCTTCTGGCAGACGGCCAAGGTGGTGCGCAAGGCCCGGCCGGGCGTGCGCGTGCCGACCCGGCGCGCCGCCGGCCTGCGCGGGCTCGCGATCGAGATCGACACCCGGGAGCGGTATCCGTACCGCTTCGCCGGCCGCCCGATCGAGGCCTCGCGGGTCGCCCTCCCTGTGGGCGACTACGCCGTGCGCTACGGCGAGCGTGTGATCGCCGCGGTCGAGCGCAAGACGCTCGCCGACTTCGCGACCTCGCTCAGCGACGGCTCGCTCGGCTTCGCCATGGCCGAGCTCGGCGCGCTCCCCGCCGCCGCGGTCGTCGTCGAGGATCGCTACTCGGCGATCTTCAAGCTCGAGCACGTCCAGCCCGGCTGGCTCGCGGAGCTGGTGGCGCGGCTCGCCGTTCGCTACCCGAGCGTGCCGGTCGTGTGGGCGGAGACTCGCAAGCTTGCCGAGGAGTGGACGTGGCGGTTCCTGGCCACGGCGGCGGCGGAGCTGGGGGAGGAGGGGACCGGTCGGTAGCCCGGCATCCGACGAGCGTCGGTGATGAGGGATGGATCGCCTGGCAAGATCTCCTCCATGCCGCGCGCTTCCAAGAACGGTCGCTCCGCAGACCAGGTCACGCGTATCAGTCACCTGGAGCTCGACAACTGGCGCAACTTTCGCCACGTCGACCTCGACGTTGAGGGCCGGGTCTTTCTCGTCGGGCCGAACGCCGCCGGAAAATCGAACCTGCTCGATGCTCTTCGCTTCTTGCGTGACCTGGTCGCCGTGGGCGGCGGCTTCAAGGCTGCCGTCGACCGTCGGGGCGGCGTCTCCGACGTCAGGAACCTGGCCGCCCGGCGCTATCCCGAGATCGGCGTCCGAGTCGTGCTCGGCAGCGACGCCGCGCCTGGCCAATGGGAGTACGCGCTCCAATTCAGGCAGGACAACCGGCGCCAGCCGGAGATAGCGGTGGAGCGAGTTCTCAAGGGAGGAGAGGTGCTGCTCGAGCGCCCAGACGATTCCGATCGGGCCGATCCGGCGCGCCTCGGTCAGACGGCCCTTGAGCAGGTCAATCTCAACCGGAACTTTCGCGATGTCGCCGATTTCCTGCGGTCGATTCGGTACCTCCACATCGTGCCCCAGCTCGTCCGTGAGCCTGAGCGCTCGGTGGGCCGTACCAACGATCCCTACGGCGGCGACTTTCTCGAACAGGTGGCCAATACCCAAGAGCAAACTCGTCGATCCCGCCTGCGCCGTATTCGGGACGCTCTGCAGGTGGCCGTGCCGCAGCTACAGGAGCTTGAGCTTGAGCACGACGTGCGCGGCACCCCTCACCTGCGTGGAAAGTACGAGCACTGGCGCCCGCGCGGGAAATGGCAGTCGGAAGCCGATTTCTCGGACGGAACGCTCAGGCTCATGGGTCTTCTGTGGGCGACGATGGACGGCGTCGGCCCGCTTCTACTCGAAGAGCCCGAGCTCTCGCTACACCCCGAGGTGGTACGGCACATCCCGCAGATGTTCGGTCGCCTCCAGGTTCGCCGTGGCCGTCAGGTCTGGGTGAGCAGCCACTCTCCCGCGCTGTTGGAGGACGAGGGCATCGGGCTTGACGAGGTGTTCGTCCTGCTCCCCGCTTCGGAGGGCACCGAGGTCCGGTCCGCCACTGACCTCGAGGATGTTCGGCGACTGCTCGAGAGCGGCTTCAGCATGGCGGATGCCGTGCTTCCTCGGACGAGGCCAGCGAACGTCGAGCAGCTCGAGTTCTTCGCCGATCGGCGATGAGTCGAGCGGTAGGCCCGGCCGTCTCGGGCGCCGTCGAGGGACTGGTCGACCGGGCTGTCGCGACCGCGCTGCTCCAACACGTTCAGCTCGAGGCCGGCCCCATACACGTCAAGGGCGGCAAGCCCAATCTGCTCGCCCGCCTTGCCGACTACAACAACGCCGCGCGCTATAGCCCGTGGCTTGTACTGGTCGATCTCGACCGCGACGATGAGTGTGCTGCGACGTTCGTGGGGCGGCATCTTCCGAACCCGGCGGTCGACATGCATCTGCGGGTGGCGGTGCGCCAGGTCGAAAGCTGGCTGATGGCCGATGGCGAGCGGCTATCCACGTTTCTGTCGGTGCCTCGCTCCAGTGTTCCGTCCGAACCCGATGGATGTCAGGACGCCAAGCGAGAGCTGGTCACGCTCGCGGGGAGATCGCGTCGGCGAGCAGTGCGAGACGAGATGTTGCCGCGTCCACGAAGTGGCCGAGCCGTCGGACCCGCGTACTCGTCTCGACTGATCGAGTTTGTCAACACCAGCTGGCGGCCCGAGCACGCGGCGGGACGCTCCGAGAGCTTGGGGCGATGCATTCGACGACTTGTCGAGGTCGCGAATGGTTGATCCTCGCGCCCGCCGGGCGGTAGATTCAGACCTCGGTGAGCCTCGCGCACACAGGGGAGGCAGATGGCGACCGCACGGGCTCGGTGCAGTCGCTCGAAGGCCTCCTCGCAGGAACCTTCGCCGCTCCGGCTCAAGCTCCCGCGAGCGCGACCCTCACGCCCGCCATCGCCGCCACGGCCTACTGGTCGTTTCCGCCCAACCTCGAAGTCGTCCTGGCCGCCGCCGAGCGCCCTCCGAGCGACGCCCAAGCCCGCGCGGCCTTCGAGAAGCGCCTCAACCGCCGCCCCATCCCGCTCGTCCTCATCGTCTCGACACCCGAGGGCGCCACCGTCGTCGGGCCGGGCGCCTCCCCGCCTCCGGTCGCCGCCCTCGACCCCCGTCTCATCGTCGACGATCTCGCCGCTGCGGCCACGCTCGACCCGCTCGAGGTTCGCCAGCGCCTGCCCCAGGCGTTCCGGCGCGCCCAGGGTGCGGGCGGGCTCTCGGGCGTCCGCAACCAAGGACTCTTCTCCTCCCACTTCCTTCGCGCTCGGGTGCCGCGCTTTGCCGAGTGGCCGGAGCTCGCCGAGCAGGGCCGGGCGGCCGCGCGGCGACGGGGCACCCCCGCCCGCCTCGAAGCGCTCGGCTTCGCCGCCGAGGAGCAAGCCGCGGGGATCTTCCTCCTGCGCGCCGAGGGCCGCCCGGCGGCGGCGGTCATCTCCTACCCCCAAGGGCAGGACCTCGACCGCGCGAGGGAGGGCGGCGAGCTTCCCGTCGCGACGCTGCTCTCCGAGGTCGACGCGGCCGGAACGCGCTGGGGCATCCTCGCCGCCGGCGAGGTCTGGCGCCTCTACGACGCCGAGCACCCGAGCCGCGCCACGAGCTTCGTTGAGGTCGACGCGGGCAAGCTGGCGGAGCCGGCCTACCTCGCCGCGCTCTTCTCGGCCGCCGCGCTCGGCGGCGCCGATCCGCTCGCCGCCCGCATCGGCGAAGGATCGGCCAAGTACGGGGCCGAGCTCGGCGATCGCCTCCGCGGGCGCGTCTACCAGCGCGTCGTGCCGGGCCTCGCCGCCGCGCTCGCCGAGGCCGCAGAGCGCGCCGGCATCGAGCTGACCGACCGCGCCGGGCTCGCCGCCGTCTACGACGCGACGCTCACGCTCCTCTACCGCCTGCTCTTCGTCCTCTACGCCGAGGCGCGCGACTACCTCCCGCTCGACTCGAGCGAGGGCTACCGCGCGCACTCGCTCGAGAAGCGCATCCAGGGGGTGATCGCCACCGAGCAGGAGGGCCTCGCCTTCGACGCGCACGCAACCGACATCTGGAGCGACCTCCAGGAGACCTTCCACGCCGTCGCCCACGGCCAGGTCGAATGGGGAGTGCCCGCCTACAACGGCGGCCTGTTCCACGACGACCCCGACAGCGCATCCGGACGGCTCCTGGCCGCCGTGCGCCCCACGAACGCCGGTCTGGGCCCTGCCCTCTTTCGCCTCGCCGTCGACCCCGACGACGACGAGGCCGGGCGCATCGACTACGCCGACCTCGACATCCGCCGCCTCGGCGACATCTACGAGGGGTTGCTCCAGTTCGAGCTCGACCGCGCGCGCGAGCCCCTGCGCTACGACTCGAAGCTCGACGCCTTCGTGCCCGCGGGAGAGGGGCGCGCGGCCGCTGAGGTGCCGACCGGCGGCATCTACGTGCGCACCCGCTCGGGCGGGCGCAAGGCCTCGGGCAGCTTTTACACGCCGCAGTTCATCGTCCGCCACCTCGTCAACGAGGCGCTCGTGCCGCGCCTGCGAGCATCTCGAGGAGGTCGTACGCATCCAGACCCAGGGCGACGAGGAGGCCGCAGCCGCCAGGCTGTGGGACTTCCGCGTCTGCGACCCGGCAATGGGCTCGGGCCACTTCCTGGTCGACGCGCTCGACGTGCTCACCGGCGAGATCGCCCGGCACCTCTCCGAGCACCCGCTGCGGCCGGTGCGCACCGTGCTCGCCCAGCTACGCGAGATGGTGCTGCGCGAGGCGGGCGACCTTCCCTCCGAGGCGGTCGGCGAGCTGCGCGATGTCGACCTGCTCAAGCGCGTCGTGCTCAAGCGCTGCATCTACGGCGTCGACCGCAACCGGATGGCCGTCGAGCTCGCGAAGCTGGGACTCTGGCTCGAGGCGTTCGTGCCCGGCCTGCCGCTCTCCTACCTCGACCACAACCTCAAGCAGGGAAACAGCCTGATCGGAGTGGTCGGTGGCGAGGTGCAGCAGGCGCTGCGGCCCGAGCAGGGAACGATCGAGGGCGACCGCATCGCCGAGCGACTCGCCGTGGCAACCGAGAAGTCGCGGCGGGCGGTCGAGACCGTCGAGCTGAGCCTTCGCGACGTGAAGGCCGCCGAGGCGGCGGAGGGAGAGCGCGCGGCGGAGCTGACCGAGGTGCGCTCGCTCTACGACCGCTGGAGCGCGGAGAGCTTCGGGCTGCCCGGTGCGCGTGAGCGGATCGGGGAGGACGATGCAGCCGACACCGAGGCGGCAGCCGGTCCCGCACGCGAGCACCTCTTCTTTCACTGGCCGCTCGAGTACCCGGAGGTGTTCGCGCGGGCGCGGCCGGGGTTTGACGTGGTGCTGGCGAACCC
>JBBSNG010000042.1:0-13423 GCA_038232755.1 Solirubrobacterales bacterium
CTCCATGCGCTCCATCACGTCGTCGAGGTTGTGGGCGCGCTCGGTGTCGACGCGCACGCGGCCGGTCTCGACGGCAAGGAGCTGGAGCGTGGCCTCGACGACGACGCCCGTCAGCCCCATCCCTCCGGCGGTGGCCGCGAAGACGTCCGGCGTGCCATCGGGCGTGACCGTCATCTGCTCGCCACCCGGACTCACGAGCTCGAAGGCGGGGACGTGGTGGCAGAAGGAGCCCTCGCGGTGGTGGTTCTTGCCGTGCACGTCGGCGGCGATCGCCCCCCCGATCGTCACGTGGCTCGTGCCCGGGAGGACCGGCGGGAACCACCCGTGCGGGAGCACGAGCCGTGCGAGGTCGCCGATCGAGAGCCCGGCGCCGACGCTGATCAGGCCGGTCTCGGGATCGAAGCCCCGCACGCCGCGTACGTCGAGGAGCGAGAGCACGCGCCCACCGGCGTTCTGGGCTGCGTCGCCGTAGGAGCGCCCCAGACCGCGGGCGACGACGCCGCGAGTGGCGGGCCGGGCCATCAGCTCGGCCACGTGTCCGGCGTCGGCGGGGCGGTGCAGCGACGCGAGCGTGGGAGCGGTGCGCCCCCAGCCGGTCAGCAGCGTCGGCTCGCCGTCGGCGGCGCCGAGGTCGGGCGCGGTACGCGGGATCGCCTCGCTCGGCGCGGCCGGCCCCGAGCCGTTCCCACGCACCGCCGCGAGCTCCGCCTCGCGCCGGGCGCTAGCCGCCGGCGTAGACACCGATCCCGTACACCACGGCCCACGCCACCGCGGCGGCCTGAAGCCCGCGGTCGCCGAGCACCAGGTCCTCCGGCGCGCGCTCGCGGTCGGCCTCGAGCAGCAGCGCCCAGCGCAGGATGAAGATCACGAAGGGGAGGATCGACAGCTCGAAGAGGAGCTCCGCGTCGCCCCGGCCGGCCTGCTCGAAGGCCCACAGGCAGTAGGCCAGCAGGGTGACTGCCGCGGCGATGACCCGGACCTCGCGCAGGTAGGTCAGCGAGTAGACGCCGAGCGTCGAGCGCGTGGAGGCGCGCTCCTCGCCGAGCTCGGCGTACTCGCCCGCGCGCTTGCCCGCGACCATGAACAGCGACCCGAACGAGGCGACGATCAGGAACCAGCGCGAGAACGGCACGTCGACGGCCACGCCGCCGGCGACGGCGCGGATGAAGAAGAACGACGCCACCGTGGCGATGTCGATCACCGCGACGTGGCGGAGCTTGAGCGTGTACGCCGTGGTCAGAACGAGGTAGGTCGCGACCACGGCGAGCAGCTCGAGCCGCACGGCGGCGGCGACCGCGAGGCCGCCGACCAGCAGGACCACGCCCGAGATCACCGCGAGCCGCGGCGAGATGACCCCGGCGGCGATCGGGCGGTTGCGCTTGGTGGGATGGCGGCGGTCGGACTCGACGTCGCGGACGTCGTTGAGCAGGTAGGTACCGCTGGCGACCAGGCAGAAAGCGGCAAAGGCGAGCGCCACGGCGAGCGCCGAGCGCGGAGCGAGCAGGACCCCTGCGGCGCCCGGGGCGGCGAGCACGAGCACGTTCTTCGTCCACTGGCGCGGGCGTGCGGCGCGCACGAGCCCGCGCAGGCGCGAGGGGCGCTCAGGGGCGCTCGCGCGCTCCTCGCCACCGCGAGGGTTCAGGCCGGGCTGGTGGATGCTCGCCTCGCCGGAGGGCGCGGCGTTCAGCGACTTGGACAAGGTTCCTCGCGTCTCCCGCGGGCTCGGCGAACGCCCGAAGCCTAGCTTCCGGCCGGGGGGCGCGCACGGCATCGACCGGCTTAGCCGAACGGCAACGGCAGCCGGGTGAGAACCACGAACGAGCACAGCGCCAGCGTCGCCGCCCGCAGCCTTCGAGAGGGCGCGAGCGCGGCGAACGGCACGAGAAGCACCACGTACCAGACCATCAGCCACGTGGTGGTCACCAGCGCCAGCAGGGTCGCCCAGCCCCAGGCCGCGACCAGCCTCGCCTCGCGGCCGGGCCGCGACCGCGCGCGGCCGACATGCGCGGCGAGCGCCACCATCCCGGCGAGGAGGACGAGCGCCGCGCCCAGCCGCAACCCCGCGGTGGCTCCGCCGAGGCCGAGCCACACCCCCGCCAGGTCGACGAAGCTGTTGCGCGAGACGAAGCCGGCCTGCTCGGCCAGGGCCGCGGGGTAGCCCGCCAGGCCCCGGGGACCGAGTGCGCCCAAGCCGACGCCGACCCCGAGCCCCAGGCCCGCGGCCACGCCGGCCAGTGTCCGCCCGCGGGCGCCGGCGCCGAGCACCAGCAACGGAAGCAGCAGTCCGGCGGAGGCCTTGACGCCGGCGGCGCAGGCGGCGAGGACACCACCGAGACCCTCGCGGCCGCGAATCAACAGCGCCGCCGAGGCGACGAGCAGCGCGGCCACGAGAAGATCGTTGTGCGCGCCGGCCACCGCCCACACCAGCAGCACGGGGTTGAGCCCGGCGAAGAGCAGGGCGTCGACCGGCCGCCGGCCCACGCGGGCGGCGATCCGCCAGACGAGCGCGAGCGTGACGAGGCTCGTCGCCGCCGCGAGCAGCTTGAGCGCCCACAACCCGCCGGCCAGTCCGAGCGGCTCGAGGGCGAGCCCGGCAACCGTGAAGAGCGGTCCGTAGGGACTCGGCCCGCGCTCCCACCCGTAGTACGCGCGCACGGGGTCGTCGGCGGCGAGGCCGGCCAGGCTCGTGGCGTAGGGGCTCAGGCCCTCGGCGCCGGTCAGCCGCGCGTAGGCGAGGTAGCCGAAGGGGTCGGTGCTCAGCAGCGGTGGTGCGAGCAGGAAGACCACGTGGAGGGCGACGACCGCCGCGACGGCGAGGCGCGGCCCGATCTCCTCGGCGAGGGCCAGCGCGCCGAGGTAGCCGGCGGCCATGGCCAGCAGGAGCAGCCAGAAGCCGTCACCGAGCGCGACGGGCGAGAGCCCGGCGAACGGGCCGGCCATCCACCCCGGAAAGCCGCCGCGGCTCGAGGGGGTGAGCGGCGAGGCCCCGCCGGCGGCCCCGACGGCGATGGCCAGGCTGCCGAGGCCGAGGACGGCGAGCGCCGCTCGAGCGCCGAGCCGACGCACCGGCCATCGCGCGGCGATCCCCGACGCCGTGGCGGGCGCCGGCCGGCCTGGGCGGGCGGTGCCCGCGCTCACGGCGCCGCGCCCGACGCTCAGGCCGGAGCGAGCTCCGCCCGCAGCTCGCCGAGGCGCTCGCGCTCGGCGTCGAGCCCGAGCCGCGCGAGGACCTCGTCGGCGAGCGCGAGGTAGTCGGCTCCGAGCGCGGGGCGGTACTCAAGGATCGAGAGACCGCGCTCGGCCGACTCGGCGTAGCGGATCGAGGAGCGGATGACCGACTCGAACATCTTCTCCCCGAAGCGCTCGCGCAGCTGGGCGAGCGCTTCGCGCGAGTGCACCAGGCGCATGTCGGCGATGTTCATGACCACGCCCAGCCACTCGAGGTCGGGGTGTAGGTTCTCCTTGGCGAGCTCGATGACCTCGAGCGCCTGCTCGACCCCCTGAAGCGAGAAGTACTGCGCCTCGGTGGTCACGAGCGCGTAGTCGGCGGCGACCACGGCGTTGACCGTGAGCAGGCCGAGCGAGGGCGGGCAGTCGATCAGCACCACGTCGTAGCGGCGCTTGACCTCGCGCAGCGCGCGGCGCATGGTCATCTCGCGTCCCATCTTCCCGCTGAGCACGAGCTCCGACTCGGCGAGGCCGAGGTTGGCCGGGATGACCCCGCCGTGGATGGCGTCCACGGCCTTGGCCTGCCCCGCGAGCACGTCGGAGATCGTCGGGTCCGCGTCGGCGGGCACGTCGAAGTAGTCGGACAGGTTGCCCTGCGGGTCGAGATCGACCGCGAGCGTGTCGAGGCCGACGCGCGCGAACACGTCGCTCAGGGTCCGCACCGTGGTCGTCTTGCCGGTGCCCCCCTTCTGGCTCAGTACGGCGATCGTCGTGGACATCGCACGGCGATGATACGACCCATCGCCGATACGTCCACCTGACCCGAGGCCGGTTCGAGCTATCCGCGACGCGGGACCGGATCCGGGACCCCGCGGGGTCCCGGATCCGCTCTCCTCCCTCGACCGGCGGGGCGGACGTCCGGGCTCGGAGCCCAGCGCCCTCTCAGCCAGCGGCGGTCCAGACCCCCTCGTGACCGCCGCCGCTGCGAACCCCGGTCAAGCTCATGAAGTACAGGTGAAAGCGGCCGATCATGATCTCGTCGGCGTCGGTGAGCTCGTGCCACTCGGAGCGCTCGCCGTTGACGAACACGCCGTTGAGGCTGCGGTCGTCGAGCAGCCGGACGCGCTCGCCCTCGCGGTGGACGACCGCGTGGCGGCGTGAGACGGTGGGATCGTCGAAGCGCACATGTGCGGCCAACGAGCGGCCGATGCGCGTGAAGCCCTCGTGCAGGGTCACGACGCGGACCTGATCGTCCTGCTCGAAGGCGAGGTAGTCGCCCTCCTCGACGAGCGCCCTACGGGTCTCCTCGAGCCACTCGGGCCGGTTGAGCGCGACGGGCGCCTCGGCCTGATCCTCCAGGCGCTCGGCGAAGAGGGAGGAGCGACGGAACTCGCCCGCGCCGCAGCGCGGACACGGCGGCACCGGGTCGCGCTCGAGCAGCGCGACCGGATAGGCGCACGATTCGCAACGAAAGGTGCCGGCGCCCGCAAGTGTTCCGGACACGACCGTCTTCATCTCTCCTCCTCCCACAGGGCGAGCGAGTGTACAACCTCCTCTTAACCTGCGCAAGGGCGCGAGGCGCGTGGCGGCGCTCCGTAGAATCGCCCTCGGATGGACGCCATCACCGTGCACAGCCACATCTCGGCGCCCCGTGAGCGCGTCTACGACCTGATCGCCGACGTCGCCGCGCGGCCGGCCTGGACCGACCACTACATGAAGGACTACCGCCTCGTCACGCCGCGCTCGGTCGGCGTGGGAGCCGGCGCGCGCTACCGCCTCGACGCGCCCGGTGCCACCCGCTACGTCGAGTACACCGTGGTCGAGGCCGTCGCGCCACGGCGGGTGGTCGAGGACGGGCGCACCGGGCGACTCGGGCGCACGCGCTACGGCGCTGAATACGAGCTGACCGAGCCGGCCCGCGGCGTCACGCGCGTGTCCATGACCGTGTGGACCGATCCCGAGAACCTGATCGAGCGGATCCGCGAGTCGATCCGCTTCCGAGGCTTCCTTCGCCGGCGCGCTCACAAATCGCTCGAGCGCCTGCGCCGGATTCTCGAGGAGGACTCGGGCGAGCCCCTCGCCCGGGCCACCATCGGGGGCTACGAGACCCGCAAGGCCCCCCGCTTCGGCACCTCCGCGGGGCGCGGCTTCTCGGCCTCCGACGGCGAGACCGCGCCGGCCGAGGCGCGCCCTCAGCCCGGGCGAGTCGGCGAGTAGACTGCGCGCGCGATGCGAGCCCCTCGCCTTCGATCGATCCCCGTCGGACGCCTCGCGCTCGTGGTCGGACTGCTCTCGGTGAGCCTGCTCTCAGCGTGCGGCGAGGGCGGCGACGATCGCGCCTTCATCCCCGGCGACCCCGCTCGCGAGGGCATCGCGGCCGAGCTCGACGGCGTCGACTACGAGGTCTTCATCACGCGCGAGCTCAACCTGCGCGACCCCGAGGACAAGCAGTACTACCGTGGCCGGCCGGCTCCTCCCGGGAGCGGCTACTACGGGGTCTTCGTGCGCGCCTGCGCACTCGACGACCTCGACGGCACGGTCGCCACCTCCGGCGCGATCAAGGCCGTCGACATCCGCGGCAAGGAGTACCGGCCGCTCCGCTTGAGCCCCGAGAACGTCTTCGCCTACCGCGAGGAGCCGTTGCGCCCCGGCGAGTGCCTGCCGAACGCCGCCTCAGCCACCTCCTTCGGACCGACGGGCGGGGCGATGATCCTCTTCCAGATCCCCTTCCTCGACACCGAGAACCGGCCCTTCGAGCTCGAGATCGAGGGCAGGCCGCAACCCGGCCGCCCGCCTCGCGTCGCCCGCTTCGAGCTCGACCTCTGAGCTGAAGCCGAACCGGGCCGACCCAGCTCCGTGACCTGGCTCGACCTGACGATCCTCGGCTTCGCCCTGCTCATGGCGCTCTGGGGATACGCCCAGGGCCTGATCGTCGGCGTACTTTCGCTGGGCGGGTTCATGGTCGGTGCGCTGATCGGCTCGCGGGTGGGGCCGCTACTGCTCGAGGAGGGCGCGCGCTCGCCCTTCGCGCCGGTGTTCGCGCTCATGTCCGCGCTGCTGCTCGGCGGGATCCTCGCGGCTGGGCTCGAGTTGATCGGGTCTCGCGTGCGCGAGCAGATCGGCGACCGGCTCGGCGTGCTCGACGGCCTCGGCGGCGCGGCTCTGATCGCCTGCCTGGCCCTCGGCATCGTGTGGATCGTGGCCGCCGTCGCGGCCCAGGCTCCGGGGCTCGGGCAGCTGCGCGCGGAGGCCCAGCGCTCGATCATCCTCCGCACCCTGAACGGCACGCTGCCGCCCTCGGGCCCGATCCTCAACGCCCTCGCTCGCTTCGATCCGGTGCCCGAGATCAGGGGCCCCGCGCCCGACGTCCGCCCGCCGAGCTCCGCCATCGCGCGCGACCCGGACGTTCGCCGAGCCGGGCGCAGCGTCGTCCGGATCCTGGGGACGGCGTGCGGGCTGGGCGTGCAGGGCTCTGGCTGGGTGGCGGACGACGGCGTCGTAGTGACCAACGCGCACGTGGTGGCCGGTCAGGAGGACACGACCGTGGAGCTGCGCGACGGCAGCCGCCACGACGCGGAGGCGATCTACTACGACCCCGACAACGACCTGGCCATCCTGCGCTCGAGCGGAGTCTCGGGCACGCCGGCGCTCGATATCAACGCGAGCGCGCCCGAGGGCACCTCCGCGGCGATCCTCGGCTTTCCCGAGAATGGGCCGTTCACGGCCCGACCGGGACGCCTCGGATCGACGGAGACGGTCTCGAGCCAGGACTCCTACGGACGCGGGCCGATCGAGCGGCGCATCACCTCCCTGCGCGGGCGTGTGCGCTCGGGCAACTCGGGCGGGCCGATGGTCGACGAGGAGGGACGAGTGGTGACCGAGATCTTCGCCGCTGCGGTCTCGAGGCGCGCGCGGACGGGCTTCGGCGTTCCGGCGACGATCATCGAGCGGGCTCTCTCGCGCACGCGCAACCGCGTGAGCACCGGTCCCTGCGCGGCCTGAGGGCCGTCGCGGCGGGCGCCGCCTCGTTGCGCTGAACCCGTCCGCACATCTCTAGAGTGAGACGACGAATGGGGAAGACGCTCGTCATCGCCGAGAAGCCGTCCGTCGGCCGCGATCTCGCGGCCGCTCTGCCGGGCAGCTTCAAGGGCGCCAAGGACAAGTCGCACCTGGTCGGCGACGACTACGTGATCTCGTGGGCGGTCGGCCACCTCGTCGGCCTCGCCCCGCCCGACGACTACGACCCGAAGCTCAAGAAGTGGCGCTTCGCCGACCTGCCGATCCTGCCCGAGCAGTTCAAGCTCGTGCCCAACGACGAGCGCGCGAAGAAGCAGCTCTCGGCGCTGCACAAGCTCATGCGCGACGACGAGACCGAGCTGATCGTCAACGCCTGCGATGCCGGCCGCGAGGGCGAGCTGATCTTCGCCTACGTGCTCGACACCTCGGGCGTGGACAAGCCCGTGCAACGCCTGTGGCTCTCCTCGATGACCAAGAAGGCGATCGTCGAGGCCTTCGAGCGGCTGCGCCCGGGCGAGGAGATGAAGCTGCTCGAGGCCGCCGCGCGCTCGCGCTCGGAGGCCGACTGGGTGGTGGGGATGAACGCGACCCGAGCGGCATCGATTCGCCTGCGCGCGGCCTTCGACGGGGCCGTCTCGCTCGGCCGCGTGCAGACGCCCACGCTCGCGCTGGTGGCCCGCCGGGAGCGCGAGATCCGCGACTTCAAGCCCGAGGCCTACTGGCTCGTCGAGGGACGCTTCGCCGCGAGTGGCGAGCGCCTCTACAACGGGCGGTACATGGGAGGCAAGCGGATCGCCGAGGAGGAGGCGGCACGAATAGTCCGCGACTGCCACGGCGAGGACGGCTCGGGCCGCCCGGGAGAGATCACCAAGCTCGAGAAGAAGGAGGAGCGCGAGCGCGCGCAGCTCCTCTACGACCTGACCTCGCTCCAGCGCCACGCCAACACGCTCTTCGGGTTCTCGGCCAAGCGCACGCTCGCAGCCGCCCAGCGCCTCTACGAGGAGCACAAGGCCATCACCTATCCGCGCACCAACTCGCGCTTCCTGACCGGCGACCTGGTGGCCGAGATCCGCCCCACCGCCGAGCTCGTGGGTCGTGACGCCCCGGAGTACGCGGCGGGCGCGCGCTACGTCACCGGGCTCGATAAGCTCCCGCTCGGCCGCGTGGTCAACGACGCCAAGGTCGAGGACCACCATGCGATCATCCCAACGCGCTCCGAGCACGATCTCGGCCGCATGGGCGAGGACGAGCGCCGCGTCTACGACCTCGTGGCCAAGCGCTTCCTGGCCATCTTCCATCCCGACGCGGTCTACGAGCGCACGCGCGTCGAGACCACGGTCGCCTCCGAGCATGTGTTCCGCACGAGCGGACGGGTGCTGCTCGAGGCGGGGTGGCGGGCGGTCTACGGCGAGGAGGCCCGCGGGCCGGGCGAGAGCGCCGAGGACGACGCCGGCGGCGACCAGCTCCTGCCGAAGCTTGAGAATGGCGAGACCGTGGAGACCCGGTCGGTCGAGTCGCTGCGCAAGGAGACCCAGCCGCCGCGGCGCTTCTCGGAGGCCTCGCTGCTCGGCGCCATGGAGACCGCCGGGCGGGACGTCGAGGAGGCCGAGGTGCGCGAGGCCATGAAGGACTCGGGGATCGGCACGCCGGCCACGCGCGCGTCGATCATCGAGCGGCTCATCGACGTCGCCTACATCGAGCGCGAGGGCCGCGCCCTGCACGCCACCGACAAGGGGCTGCAGGTCGTCGCCCTGCTGGGCGAGCACCCGCTGACCTCGGCGCAGTTGACGGGTGACTGGGAGCGCCGGCTAGGGCGGATCGAGCAGGGCGAGGACTCGCGCCCCGCCTTCATGGCCGACATCGCGAAGTTCACCACCGACACCGTGGCCGAGCTCGACAAGCTCAAGGACGTCAAGATCGAGCGGGCCAATCTCGGCCCGTGCCCGGTCTGCGGACGCGACGTGATCGAGAACCGGAAGGGCTACTCGTGCTGGTCCAAGGAGGATCCGGGCTGCGGGTTCGTGGTCTGGAAGCGCAAGGCCGGCAAGAACCTGCCGCCCGCGGTGGTCAAGGAGCTGATGGAGAGCGTGCGCCGCTCCCGCGAGGCCGGCGAGGAGCCGGGCGTGGGCCGCACGGAGAAGCCGGTGACCGGGTTCAAGGGCCGCTCAGGGCGGACCTTCCGGGCCAAGCTCAAGCTCGAGCAGGACCCCGAGAGCGGGAAGTGGCGGGCGGACTTCGACGAGGAGTGGGCCCGGCAACCGCGCGAGCCGGCTGCGGACGGCGAGGAGCAGGCCGCCGCCGCGGCGAACGGTGTGGCGGCGCCGGTGAGCGGGCAGGGCGCTCGGGGGGCGCCTTCGACCGGTGACGGTGCGGGCAATGGCGCGGCGCCGTCACGCTCGAAGAACGGAGCGGGCGGGAACGGACGCCGGCCGCGGGCCGGCCAGGCCAAGGGCGCACGCCGGTCCTAGACGGCTGAACGCTGCGCGGTACTCCTTCCTGAAGACGGGCGTGCCCCGCGACGGTTTAGCGAGCTCGCGCAAGCTCCTCGTGCCCGGAGTCGGCCAGCGGGTGCAGCAGCTCGGGCGGGCGACCGTCCTCGAGGACCACGCAGCGGCCCGGCCAGTACGGGCTGTCGCTCGGGCGTGTGGCCAGGAACAGGGGCGCGTAGACCCAACTGCCGGTGTTCATCAGCCGGGTCGGCGGCCGCCCGCCGCGCGCGGGGAGCGTCCATTCCCCGAGGTCGTCCGACAGCGGCCCGGGGCGGTGGGTGTGTCCGAAGATGACGTGATCGGCCTCGATGTCGAGGCGGGTGACGACCTCGGCCATCGCCCGAAGGCCGGCTCGGCGGAGCGCGTGACCCGAGATGTCGGGATCGAAGGGACCGAGGCCGAGGCGATTGAGGGCCGCGACCGCCCGGGGCACGGCCGCCCTGAGCAGGCGGTCGCCGAGATCGGCGTGGTCGCGCGCGCTTCGTCGCGGAGGCGCGGCGGCGGATGGTTCGCGCGGCGCGCCCGCGGTCGTGCCGACCCCGTCGCCGGCCGACCTCTCCGGCGCCCGGCGCGTCAATCGTTCGTAGAGACGGACCGAGATGTCGCCGGCGCCGCCGCGACCGACCGACTGTCCCCGGCCGACTCGCGTCGAGAGCCGGTAGACCGGCGAGACCACCCGCTCGTAGTCGGCTGGAGTGCTGCCGGGTAGCGGGCGGCCGCCCCTGAGGCGGGCCGAGATGGCGATGGCCAGGCACTCGACCATCGGCACGGGGGAGTGGGCGTCCATGTAGTGGCCGTGGGTCGCGTAGACGCCACGATCGAGCCACACGCCCGGGTAGGCGAAGGTGAGCCGGGCGGGCGCGAGGTCGCGAGCGAGGCGCGCGAGCGGGTGATCCGAACGAGGACTCAGCCGGGTCTCGAGCGAGCGCAGCGTCGCCGAGCGTCCCTCGGACGCCTCGAGCGAGGCGAGCAGGGCGTGGTCGTGGTTTCCGGGGACGAGCAGCATCTCACCCGACCCCAACGCCCCGGCCAGGTCCTCGAACAGCGGCCGGGCGACCTCGAGCGCGGCAAGGAGCGATCGCTCGCGCAGCTCGAGGGTGTCGCCGAGCAGCACGAGCCGGTCTGCTCCGTGCACGACCTCGGCGAGGCGCGCCCGCATCTCGGGCCGGCGAGCCACGTCGTTGCCGGCTTGCAGGCCCAGGTGCAGGTCGGAGACGACGACGGTGCGCACGCGCGAGATCTTCGCAGCCTCGATCCCGGCCGGGTAGCCTCAGTATGAGTGGTCTCGCTGTTCTGTCGTCACAACCGCTTCACCGCCGACTGTCCGATCTGCTCCCGCGGGACGGTCCTCGACTCGGCCGGCGCGAGACGCCCCGGCGGGAGCTCGACGGAGCGAGCGGGCGCGGCCCGGACCGGCGCTCCGAGTCCGGCCAAAGCATCCAGGACGCGACCGGGAGGGAGGGGCGCATCGCGCGGTGCGGTCACCTTCCGGGGCGGCCCGTCCGCGTCGGTCGGGCCCTACGAGCGCGACGGCGAGATCTACGAGGTCCGCCTCGAGCGCGTCCCGGGCGGCCTGCGACTCGCCGAATGGTCGGCCGGAGCGCTTCGGCCCGCGGCGCCGGTGCTGGCCGCGAGCGACGTGTCGACGCTGATCGCCGACGCGGCGGGCGCGAGCGCACTCGAGCCGCCTGAGTACGAGGAGATGACCCGCGCTCTGGCCGAGGTCCCGCCGGAGCCCGCGCCGCCCGCTGTCGTCGATCCACCGCCCGAGGCCGGCGCGAGCGCGCACGGTGCCAGCCCGGGCCGGTCGGGCGAGCTCCGCGACGAGCTCCGCGTCGAGCGGCTCGAGGACGGCCGGCTGCGGATCGCGCGGTGGGTCTTCCGGCCAGGCACCGGCTGGGATCTCCTCGACGCGCCGACGATGCTGGCGGCCCGGCGGTACGCCGAGGCCCTTGGAGACGCGGCCCGCCGGGGCCTGCTGGCCGTGTAGAGACGCGCTCGCGGCGAGGGCGCTCTCCGTCACCTGCGGCCCCGCGCCTGGCCGTCACCCGTCCTGGTGTGCCGTCGGATCGCGGGTCTATACCTCGGGCGATGCCGCTCAAGCTCGTCACCGGCCCCGCGAACTCCGGCAAGGCCGGGGAGCTCATGCGGGGCTATCGCGCTCGGCTCGACGACGATCCGATCCTCGTCGTCCCGCGCCTCGAGGACGTCGAGCACAGCCGGCGAGAGCTCGCCGAGGCCGGAGCGGTGCTCGGCGTTCGCGTGGTCCGCTTCGCCGGTCTGCTCGAGCTCCTCGCCGCGCGCGTCGACCCGGATCTCGCGGCGGCGCCGCGAGCGACGCCCCTCGCGCGAGGGCTGCTCGTAGCCGAGGCGGCGCGCCGCGCGCCGCTGCGTACGCTCGGCCCGTCGGCGCGGCGGCCCGGTTTCGCGCGCGCCGCGAGCCGCTTCGTGGCCGAGCTCGGCGGCGCGATGGTCGATCCTCCCCGTCTGCGCCGCGCCCTCGCCGCGTGGGCCGAGGACGGGCCCCGGCGGCCCTACGCCGAAGACCTCGCGGCCGCGTACGAGGCCTATGCCGCCGCCCTCGCCCGCGCCGGGCTTCTCGACGACGAGCTCTTCGCGCGCCGCACCCTCGACGCCCTCCGCCGCGCGCCCGGGGGGGTTGGCGCCGGACCCGTGTTCGTCTACGGCTTCGACGACTTCACCACGCTTGAACTCGACGCGCTCGAGACCCTGGCCCACCGGGCTGAAGCCGAGGTGACGGTCTCGCTGCCCTTCGAGCGCGGCCGCGCCGCCTTTCGCGCCACGGCCTCGGCGTTCGCGCTTCTCTCCGAGCTCGCCGACGAGCACGTCGAGCTGCCGGCGAGCAGCACGCACTACGCCCCCGGAGCCCGAGCAGCTCTGTCGGTGATCGAGCGGCGACTGTTCGGAGTGGGGACGCTGGCCGCGATGGCGGGAACCGTCGCCGACACCGGCTCGATGGCCGCCGACTCCGAGGCGACCGCCGCGGCCTTCGCCTCCGACGGCGCGATCCTCTCCCGCTCGCCGGCGAGCGCGGCCGGCTCCCGCGACGCCGTCCGCCTCCACGTCGCCGGGGGCCACCGGGCCGAGGTCGAGCTATCCGGAGCGGAGGTCCTCAGCGCGCTGGAGACCGGGATTCGGCCCGGGGAGGTCGCCGTCGTCGTCCGCGATCCCGCGGGCTCCGCGAGCCTGCTCGAGGAGGTCTACGACGCCTACGGCATCCCCTTCTCCCTAGAGCGCTCGCTCCCGCTCGGCCACACCGCGCTCGGGCGTGGGCTCGTATCCCTGCTGCGCTGCGTGTCGGGCGCGGGCACGGCCGACGACCTAATCGCCTACGTGCGGACTCCCGGCCGCCTGCACGCGCCTCGTCTCGCCGACGAGCTCGAGGCGGAGGTCCGCCGGTCGGGCATCGAGACGGCGACCGCCGCTCACGATCTCTGGGAGGAGCGACACTGGCCGCTCGAGGAGATCGGCCGGCTGCGCGCCGCCGCCGGCGGAGCCGCGCTGCTCGAGGAGCTCGACCGCCGGCTCGAGCGACTCTTCGCGGGGCCGTACGCGCGGCGAGCGCACCTCCTCTCTCCGCGCGAGGGGGAGGATGCGCTGGTTCTGCGCACCGCTCGGGCGGCGCTGGCCGACATCGGCCAGCTTGCCGACTGCGGCCTCGCACCGCCCTTCGAGCCCGGCGCCCTGGCCGAGCTGCTCGCAGACGTGCCGGTTCGGCTCGGCGACCC
>JBBSNG010000043.1:0-13293 GCA_038232755.1 Solirubrobacterales bacterium
CGCACGGAGACCGCTCGTTCGGCGACCCAGGCGCAGGCGGTCCGGACCTCTTCGACCAGGCTCATGACCGATCGTTGTAGCGCGTCGTAGGATGCTCCTGAGGCCCACGATGACCGCCAGCGACTCGACCAGACCGCACGGCCAGGCCCTGCGCGTGGCCGGGGCCCAGCTCGAGAACGTGGTCGGCGACATCGAGGGCAACTGCCGTCGCATCCGCGGAGCCATGGAGTGGGCCGAGGGGGAGGGGGCCGACGTGCTCGTGCTTCCCGAGCTGGCCCTGACCGGCTATCCGCTCGAGGACCTGGCCCTGCGCCCGGAGTTCGTCGAGGCGGCGCACCTGGCGCTCGGCGAGCTGGCGCGCCACTCGGGACGGACCACGACCTTGGTCGGCACCGTCGACGCCGTGCGTCCCCGCCGCGCGCGCGACTCGCGACCGCGCGGGGTCGCGATCGCCGCGGCGCTCCTGTGTGACGGAGAGGTCCGCGGCACCTACCAGAAGGTGCTGCTGCCGAACTACGAGGTCTTCGACGAGGCGCGCAACTTCGCCGCGGGGCGCCGGCCGGGGGCGCTGTGGCGGATCGGCGGGGCCGTCGCCGGAGTCTGCATCTGCGAGGACCTGTGGTCGGGCGACGGCCCGCCCGAGGCCCAGGCGGCCGGCGGCGCCCAGATCCTGCTCGTGCCCAACGCCTCGCCCTTCCACCGCGGCAAGCCCGAGGGCCGGCGGGCCCTGGCCGCCTCGGTGGCGCGGCGCAACGGGCTGCCGGTGGTCTACGTCAACTGCATCGGCGGCCAGGACGAGTTCGTCTTCGACGGTGGCTCGATCGTCATCGACGCCGGAGGCGAGACGGTCTTCCGCGCCTCGCAGTTCGAGCCCCAGCGCTTCTGCCTCGACGTCAAGCTCGCCCGCGCGCGCCCGCTGCGCAGTCGGCCGGGGGTCGTCCACGCGCGGGTGGCGGCGGCGCGGGCGCCCGAGCCGCCGCCGTCCTCGCCGCCGCAGGCCGACGAGCTTACGCAGATCTGGAGCGCCCTCGTGGTCGGCACCGGCGACTTCGCCCGCCGCAACGGCGCACACGCCGTGGTCCTCGGGCTCTCGGGGGGGATCGACTCCGCGGTAACCGCCGCCGTGGCCGCCGACGCCCTCGGCCCGGAGAACGTGCTCGGCGTCTCCATGCCGGCGCCGGGCTCGCCCGAGGTCGAGGCCCGCAACGCCCGGCGCGTGGCCGCCGATCTGGGGATCGAGTTCGAGCTGGTCGAGATCGCCGCGGTCATGGACGCGCTCGCGAGGTCGCTCGACTCGGTGCTGGAGCAGGCTCCGACCGACCGCGCCTACGACGAGCTGCGGGCCCGCGCGCGCGGCGCGCTGCTGCTGGCCATGGCCGACGAGCGCGGGCGGCTGCTGCTGGCCACCGGCAACAAGAGCGAGCTCTCCGTCGGCTCGGCCGTCCTCTACGGGGACATGGCCGGCGGCTTCGCGCCGATCCGCGACTGCCCGAAGACGCTGCTCTATCCGCTCGCGCGCCACCGCAACCTGGCCGGGCCCGCCATCCCCGACGCCGTGCTCGAGCGCCCTCCGAGCGCCCTGCGCCAGGAGTGGCTCGGGCTGCCTCCCTACGAGGTCCTGGATCCGATCGTCGAGCGTTACGTCGAGCGCGGGGAGGGTCCGGAGACGATCGTCGCTGCCGGCTTCGACCGCGCGACGGTCCGCGGTGTCCTCCAGCTCGTCGACGACGCCGAGTTCGAGCGTCGCCAGGCACCGCCCGGGGTCAAGATCACCGCCCGCGCCTACGGCAAGGACCGGCGCATGCCGATCGCCAACGCCTGGCGCCCGTTCGTGGCCGAGGAGACCGAGCTCTCGGCGCTCGAGGACCCAGAGGAGGACGAGCGCGTCGTGCCCGTGCTCGCGCCCGCGCAGGGGTGAGTCTGCTCGCGCTCGGACATGGTGATCTCCTTGGTTCGTGTCCCTGGTGGTACGTGCAGACACCACCGGCGAGCCCACTGGTCACCTGCTCGCCGCGCGAGCGCCCCTCACCGGGAGGGCTACGGGTAGATCTCGCCCTCCTCGCCGACCACGAAAATCGCGGTGACCGGGCAGTTGCGGGCAGCCTCGACGACCTCGTCGACCGCGGCGGCGTCGGTGTCGAGGACCACGGCCTTGCCCTCGTCGTCCAGAGCGAAGACATCCGGCGCCGAGTCGACGCAATCGCCCGAGCCGATGCAGAGGTCGCGATCGACCTCGATCCTGATGCGGTTCAGAGCGGAGAGTTCGCTCACGTCTGGAGGGTAACCCGCCCCGCCGTCGTTGATCTGAGGCACTATCAGCCGGCGCTCAGGCTCACCTGCCGGATGGTGTCTATCTGTTGCTTTCGCAACACTTCGGCGCCAAAGGTCGTTTCGATGCGCTGATGAGGGCACGCCGGCTGTTGCGATCCTCTGGTCATGAGATTGCTCGACGCCGCCGTCCCCCTGACCACCCCGTTCCTGCCCGAGGACTACCTCGCCTACGTCAACCCGCTGTGGGCGACGCGCCAGCCCCGCGGACGCGCCGAGGCGGTCATCGCCGAGACCGCGGACGCCGTGACCCTCTGGCTGCGCCCCGGCGCCGGTTTCCCGCGCGACCACCGCCCTGGACAGTACGTCCGGGTCGGCGTCGACGTGGACGGCGTGCGCCACTGGCGCACGTACTCGCTGACCTCGGTGCCCCGGCGGCGCGACGGTCGCATCGCCATCACCGTCAAGGCGATGCCGGACGGCCTCGTCTCCGAGCAGCTAGCCCGCCATACGCGGGCCGGCGCGATCGTGCGCCTGGCCCCGCCGGCCGGCGACTTCGTCCTGCCCGAGCGGCTCGAGGAGCCGCTGCTGTTCGTGACCGCCGGCAGCGGCGTGACGCCGGTCATGGGCATGCTGCGCGCGCTCGCCGCTCGCGGGCCGCTCCCCGAGGTGACCCACCTGCACCTGGCTCCCTCGCGCGAGGGGGCGATCTTCGGCGGTGACCTCCGCCGGCTCGCTCGCGCTCACGCTCGCCTGACCTTGCACGAGCACCACGACGACGTCGACGGCACCTTCGACCTCGGCACCCTCGACCGCCGGGTGCCCGACTGGCGCGAGCGCCAGGCGTGGGCCTGCGGCCCGGCCGGGCTGCTCGACGCGCTCACCGACCGCTACGCGGCGGCCGGGGTGCCCGAGCGACTGCACCTCGAGCGCTTCGCGCCCGTCGTCGCGGCGAGCCCGGTGGGGGCGGGGGGTCGGGTGCGCTTCGCCGCCTCCGACCGCGAAGTCGAGGCCGACGGCGCCACCCCGCTGCTGGTCGCCGGCGAGTCCGCGGGCGCCCTGCTGCCCAGCGGTTGCCGCATGGGCATCTGCCACACCTGCGTCGGGCGCCTGTGCTCGGGCGCGGTGCGCGACCTGCGCACCGGAGAAGTGCACGACACCCCCGACGAGCTCGTGCGGACCTGTGTGTCCGCCGCCGCGGGCCCCGTCGAGATCGACCTCTAGGAGAGCATCGCCATGAGCACTGCCACCCTGCTGGACCACCTGACCACCGACGATCTCGACGCCATCGGCACCGAGTTCGACGCGATCCGCGACGAGGTCACGGCCGACCTCGGCAGGGAGGACGCCGCCTACATCCGCCGGGTCATCGCCGCTCAGCGGGCGCTCGAGGCGAGCGGCCGGGCGGCGCTGATGGCCGGACTGTTCCCGCCCGCTTGGCTGGCCGGCACGGCGCTGCTGTCCGCCGGCAAGATCCTCGAGAACATGGAGCTCGGCCACAACATCATGCACGGGCAGTGGGACTGGATGCGCGACCCGGAGATCCACTCGACGACATGGGAGTGGGACAACGTCTCGGCCTCCGAGGGCTGGAAGAAGTCGCACAACTTCGAGCACCACACCTACACGAACGTGATCGGCAAGGATCGCGACCTCGGCTACACCATTCTCCGCCTGGATCCGGAGCAGCCGTGGCGGCCCTATCACCTCGCCCAGCCGCTCTACAACGTCGGCCTCGCCCTGTTCTTCGAGTGGGGGATCGCCCTCTACGACCTCGAGGCCGACGAGGCGCGCAAGGGTCGGAAGTCCTGGAAGCGCGTCGCCTCCGACGCGGGGCGGCTGGTGCGCAAGGCGCGCAAGCAGGTGGTCAAGGACTACGTGATGTGGCCGCTGCTGTCCGGACCGTCGGCCCTGCCCGCTCTGCTCGGCAGCGCGGCGGCGAACGCCACCCGCAACGTTTGGACGCACACGGTCATCTTCTGCGGCCACTTCCCCGACGGCGCCGAGACCTTCGACTTCGACGCGGCCGACCTCGACCGCGAGTCGCGCGGCGGCTGGTACGTGCGCCAGCTCCTGGGCTCCTGCAACATCGAGGGCCCGTCGCTGATGCACCTCGCGACCGGCAACCTGAGCTTCCAGGTGGAGCACCACCTGTTCCCCGACATCCCCTCGAACCGCTACGCCGAGGTCGCACCGCGGGTGCGCGAGATCTGCGAGCGCTACGGCCTGCCGTACGTGAGCGGGCCGCTGCACCGCCAGTACGCCCAGGTGGTCCGCAAGATCGTCCGGATGTCGCTGCCCGGCGGAGGCGGGACGGCCGAGCCGGCCGAGCAGGAGGCCGCGGCGCCGGTCAAGCTCACCGCCGTGGCCGCCTAGTCCGAGCCCTCGTCGCCGAGGAGCTCGCCCGCTCGCAGAGCCACGGCGATCTCGAGCCGGGCGAGGGGCTCGTCGAGCGCCGGTCCGAACACCTCCCGCAGGCCGGCGAGGCGGTAACGGACCGTCTGCGGATGGACCTGGAGCAGCTCAGCGGCGACCGACACGTCGCCGTGCGCGTCCAGCCAGGCGCGCAACGTCTGCCGGGCGCGCCGCCGCGCCGCCGGCGCCATCGCCGCCAGGGGTGCGAGCGTCCGCGTCACGAGCTCGCGGGCCAGCGGCTCGTCGGCGGCGAGCGCGAGATCCAGCAGGTGCTCGTCGGCGCGGGCGAGCAGCGCGTCGCCGAGCCGTCCGGCCGCATGGGGCGGCCAGCCGGTGAGCGCCCGCCGCGCCGAGAGGTGGGCCTGCGCCCACGGTACGGTCGGACCCAGCACGCCGCGCTGGCGCCGAAGCCCAGCGTCGAGCTGTGCGCCGCGCCCGGGAGCGTCGGGGTCGGGGACGAGCAGCACCCCGACGGAGTCGAGCGCCGCCCCGATCGTTCCCTGCGGCATGCGGCGGGCGACGACCACGGGCTCAGCGTCGCCGACGACCAGCACGGCGAGCGAGGCCGGCAAGGGCCAAGCCGCCTGGTCGGCGGCCGACTGGACACTCGCCGGGTCGATGACCGGCCCGGCCAGGAGCATCTCCACGAGCGTCTGGCGACGCGCCTGGGCGGAGCCCTCACGGAGCGTCTGCTCCTGCGTGTAACCCGCCACCGACGCATCGGCGAGCCGGTCGATGTAGGCGAAGATCGCCTCGGCCAGGGCGAAGAGCACGTGCGGCTCGAGGCGTCCCTCGCCGACGCTGACCACGGCCCGCCACGCGACGCGGGCACCGACCCGGTACGCCGCCTGCAACGCGTCGAGCGTGCGCCCGGCCCGAAACTCGGCCCGCCCGATCGCCGTGTAGACGCGCAGGTCGGGCGGGTCGGCGTCGCGGCCGAGCAAGTCGACGAACAGGTCGAGCGCGACCGTCACGCCCTCTCGGATCAGGCGTCCGAACTCACCCTCGAGCGGCTGGTCGTACTCGGGCACCTCGGCCCGCAGCGCGCGGATCACCGCCTCGACCGTGGCCTCGAGCTCGGGGCGGATCAAATCCGCGGCCTCGGCCGGGACGGCGCGCCACGGGGCGGCCGCCTGTGGGAATCCGGCGGCGGTGCGCCTGGGGTCGTCGAGCGCCACGGCGTCCGTAGGTTCGCAGCCGGCGGTCGGCTTAGCCGTACGACTTTACATAACCCACATTATCGAGCGTACTTGTCGCAGCGGCAGGTCCGTGAGCGAGCGTACATCTCGAGATCATCCTCTCGCCCGCCCACGCCCGCGGCGTCTGCGTCCCCGCCATCGAGCGTCTCCGCGGGCGGGAGCGCGCTGCCGACCGCCTCCCGCACCAGCGCCCGCAGATGCCGAGCAGCCTCGTTGAGCACGCTCGTCTGGCCGTCGGCGTAGAGCTCGACGAGCCAGCGGTCGCCGTGAGCGTCGCCGGCCGAGGCGGCGAGAACGGCGGACATGCCCCAATCGCGGAGCAGTTCGCGCTCCGCGGCGTCGGCGGACGAATCGTCGGCGGTGATCACGAAGCTTCCACCGCTGGCGAGCAGGGTCGCCGTGCGTGGGTAGGCGCCGAGGGCGTAGCCCTGCTGGCCAGCGTCGAAGCGGACCCCGCCGGCGCGCGCCGCGCGGGTGTCGACGGCGTGCAGCGTCTCGAGCGTGGTCGCACCCGGGCGGACGACGGAGATCGCCCACGCCGAGACGTCGAGGGCCTCCGCGCACCGGCTCGCGACCTCGCCGAGGCGGTCGAGCGCCCGGGCGCTGGCCAGGTCCGACTCGAGCGTCTTCAGCGCCCCGGCGAGCGTCGCGTCGAGGGTGTCCTCGACCCTCCGAAGGCCCTGTCGCGGGGTCGCATCACGGCGGCTCTCACGCCGTTCGCTCCAGGCGCCGTGAGGGTCCGCCTCCGCCACGTAGACACGCGCGCGCCCAGCGCGCTTCGCCGTGTACTGGGCCGCGTCGGCGGCGCGCAGGAGGTCGGTCGCGCGCCGCGCGCCGGTCCCGATCGACGCCAGGCCCGCGGAGACGCTGAGCGGCGGGGAGCCTCCCTGCAGATCGCTCAGAACCGTCTCGGCCAGGACGCGCGCGGAGGCGACGTCGACTCCCGGCAGAACCAGGCAGAACTCGTCGCCCGAGATCCGCGTGGCAAAAGCACCGTCGCGAGCGCCCGCGGCCGCGTCGAGCATGCGAGCGACGCGCACGAGTGCGTCGTCGCCGGAGGCGTGGCCGCCGCTGTCGTTGATCAGCTTGAGGTTGTCGAGATCGCAGACGAGCAGCGCCAGGTCCTCGCCGCTCTCGAGGGCCGCCTCGACGGCGGGCTCGAGCCGTTCGTCGAGCGCTCGTCGGTTGGCGAGCCCGGTGAGCGCGTCCTCGAGCGCCAGCTCGACGACGTGGGCGAACAGCTCAGCGCGGCCGATCGCCGCGGCGACCTGCCCGCTCACCGCCTGCAGGAAGCGCATCTCGCGATCGGAGAAGGGCGGCCCGCCGGTATGGCGGGTCACGTAGAGCTCGCCCCACACGCCGTCGGCGAAGCGGATCGGCACGACCGCCCCCGACCCACGCCCGAGCCGCTGGAGCATCTCGGCCTCGGGGGCGGTCGCGGGACCGTCGGCCCCGATCCGATGCGGGCGACCGTCGCGCAGGAACTGCTCGAGGGTGTAGGTCTCCTCGCGTGGGCGGCGCTCTTCCCCCGGCGCAAGATCGCCGGCGTTGACGATCGTGCGCAACACTCCGGCGGCGGGCTCCCAGCGCGATATCGAGGCCGACGCCGTCCCGAGCGCCTCGCAGACCTCGTCCGCCGCGGTCTCGGCCACGTGTTCGATGCGATGGCCCGCCGAGGTCGCTGCGGCGACCGCGAGCAGGGCTCGCAGCTCGCCCTCGGCCATCGACGCGCCGACGACGGGCGGCGTGGCCAGTGGCTCGGCGTCCGGGCTCGAGTCGGCCTCGAGCGAGGCGACAAGCGCGTCGACCACCTGCGGGTCGAACTGCCGACCCGTGCGGTGCCGGATCTCCTCGAGCGCCCGCACCGGACCGAGGGCGTCGCGGTAGGGACGGTCGGAGGCGAGCGCGTGGAAGGCGTCGCAGGCCAGCACGATCCGCGATGTGAGCGGGATCGCCTCGCCCACCAGGCCGTCCGGGTAGCCGGAGCCGTTCCAGTTCTCGTGTTCGTGGCGTACAGCCTCGGCAACCCCGCCCAGCCCGGGCAGCGGGCGCAGGATGCGCTCGCCCACGGCGGAGTGCTCGCGCATGGTCTCCCACTCGGCGGCGGAGAGCGTGTGCGGCTTGTGCAGGACCGCGTCGGGGACGCCGATCTTGCCGATGTCGTGCAGCAGGGCCGTGGTGCTCACGAGCTCGAGCTCGTCGCCCTCGAGGCCGAGGCGCCGGGCCACCGCGAGCGAGAGCCCGTGTACGGCGTCGGTGTGCCCTCCGGTGTAGCCGTCGCGCGCCTCGAGCGCCGCGGCGAGCGAGCGCACGACGGCGCGGTAGGCCTGCGCGGCTCGGCCCTGGTCGGCCTCGAGCTCGCGCAGCACGGCGACGAGCGTCTGCTCTCCGGCCGCGAGGCCGCGAGGCCGCGCGCGGCGTCCGGCGCCTGCTGTCGCAGCCGGTCGAGCCCGCCGCTCGAGGATGTCGAGGTCATCCCCTGTGTATCGGCAGGTTCGCTCCCGAGACGAGCCTGCGGCCGTCGATCCGTACCAACGCTGACCGTGGACTGATCAAGGCCAGGTGACCGTGGCGCCTCGAGCTAGCGGCTACCAGAGGAACTCGTCGATGAGGTGCGTGACCTCGTCGCCGGGCACCGGCCCGACGCGCAGCGTCCAGCTCCGCCCGTCGACGCCCTGGCGCAGGCGGTGCTTTATCTGGGCCTCCTCCAGCAGCCCGCGGACCACGGTCGCCCGGCGGTTCCCCGCGGCGCGGCGCCACTCCACGTCGACTCCGAAGCCTCCCCCCTCGACCGGCCAGATCGTCAGCCGATCCGGCCGGGTCGGCCCGAGCGCGCGCTCCGCGGTCAGCGGACGCGACCGGTCAACGGCCGGGAGCGTCGGGCGTGCCCGCCCGGCCTTCGGGAGGCAACCGGCCCGGCGAACGGTAGACCGCCTCGCCCGAGCCCACGCGCTCGAGATCGTGGTCGAGGATGGCCTCGGCGTCGAGCACCAACCTGATCTCGTTCGAGACCACGACGCCCCCTCCGGGCATCTCGTCCTGCCACGACACGCCGAAGTCGTGTCGATTGATCGTGGTCCGGGCCTCGAAGCCCAGCCGGCGCATCTCGCCGCGATTCTCGTCCCCCACCCAGTACGGCGTCGACCAATGCCCGAGATAGGCGACATCCAACGAGACCTGACGGGTGACGCCCCGCATCGTCAGGTCGGCCGCCGCCCGGTAGTGATCGACCCTATGCGCTCGACGAAGCGGCCGCGAAACGTGATCGACGGGTGGTTCTCGACGTCGAAGAAGTCGGCCGAGCGCAGGTGAGCGTCGCGATTGGGCTCTCCGGTCCAGATCCCCGTCGCATCGATCTCGCCCTCGAAGGTCGAGCGCAGCGGGTCGTCGCGGTGGAGCTCGACCCTGCCGTGAATGTCCTTGAAGAACCCCCGGACCCAGGTGACCATCATGTGCCGGGCGCGGAACTCGGCCTCGGTGTGGCCCGGCTCGAAGCTCCACGTCGAGATGGCGTCGAGCAGCTCGCGCATCCCATGAAGGCTAACCGACGGGTCTCGCCACAATGAGAGCCGTGGACCAGCTCGGCCCCGTCCTCCTCGTCCTCCTGCTCGCTGTCGCCGGCCTCGCCGCGCTCGCCCGCGTGGTCCGCGTCCCCTACCCGATCGCGCTCGTGGTCGGGGGCCTCGTCATCGGCCTCATTCCCGGGGTCCCCGAGGTGCGCCTCGCACCGGACCTCGTGCTCCTCCTCTTCCTCCCCCCGCTGCTCTACGCCGCGGCCTTCTTCTCGTCCCTGCGCGACCTCCGGGCCAACGTCGGACCAATCTCGCTGCTGTCGATCGGCCTCGTGATCATCACCACCGTCGGCGTCGCCGCAGTGGCCCACTTGGCCCTCGGCCTGCCGTGGGACGTGTCTTTCGTGCTCGGCGCCGTGGTCTCCCCCACCGATGCGGTCGCGCCGGCGACCATCGTCCGCCGGCTCGGAGTTCCCCGGCGCATCGTCACCGTGATCGAGGGGGAGAACCTGACCAACGACTGGACCGCGCTGGTGGTCTATCGATTCGCCGTCGCTGCGGTGGTGGGCGGCACGTTCTCGCTCCCGCGAGCCGGGATCGAGTTCGTGCTCACCGGCCTCGGCGGCCTGGTCATCGGACTCGCCGTGGGCTGGATCGTCGCCCAGATCCGGCGTCGCCTCGACGACCCCCCCACCGAGATGGCGTTCTCGCTGCTGACCGCGTACGCCGCCTACATCCCGGCCGAGGAGCTGGGCGCTTCCGGGGTGATCGCCGCGGTCACCGTCGGCGTCTACCTGGGTTGGCGAACGCCGCTGCTCGTCACTCCCTCCACGCGGCTCCAGCTCTACTCGGTGTGGGAGATGCTCCAGTTCATGCTGAACGCAGTCCTGTTCGTCCTCGTCGGCCTCCAGCTTCCGCGCGTCCTCGAGGCCCTGGACGGCGCGTCACCGCTCACCCTCCTGGGGCAGGCGGCCCTGATCAGCGCCGCGGTGATCCTCCTGCGGATCGGCTGGGTGTTCATCGCCATGTCGGTGCGCGGCGGAGCCCAGGGCTGTCTCTGCCGACGCGGCGACGGGCGCCCTCCGCGCTCCCATGTGGCCGTGGTCGCCTGGTCGGGGATGCGCGGGGCGGTCGCGCTCGCCGCGGCGCTGGCCATTCCGTTGACCGTCGCGGGCGGCGATCCGTTCCCCAGCCGCGATCTCGTCATCTTCCTCGCCTTTTCGACGATCCTGGTGACGCTCGTGCTTCAGGGCGTGACCCTGCCGTGGCTCATCCGTGCGCTCGGGGTGGAGCCCGACCGGAGCGAGGAGGAGGAGGAGCTCGCCGCCCGCGTGCGCGCCGCGGACGCCGCTCTGGAGCGAGTCGACCAGCTCGAGGGAGCGGACTGGACCTACGACGAGACGCTCGAGCGCGTGCGCGCGATGTTCGACTACCGCCGCCGGCGCTTCGCGGCGCAGGCCGACGGGAACGGTCACGAGAGCTATGAGCAGCGCTCCTCCCAGTACGTGAGCGTGATGCTCGAGGCGATCGGCGCGCAGCGCAACGCCCTGTTCGAGCTCCGCGACGGGGGCCGGATCGGCGACGAGGTGATGCGGCGGGTCGAGCGCGAGCTCGATCTCGAGGAGTCGAGGCTCGGCGGCTGACCCTGGCGTGAGGGCGTGTTCGCCGCCCGCCGACCGCGGGAAGGCTACGGGCGTGGGCCGATCGGCCCACGTTGATCCGATGCCCGGCGACCAGGAGAGACATGAAGCGCATCAAGCTCGGCCGCAGCGACCTCGAGGTGTCCCGCATCTGCTTCGGCACGTGGCAGTTCGGCGGTGACTGGGGGTCGCTCGACGAGCAGGAGAACGTCGATGCGATGCGCCGCGCCCTCGAGCTCGGCATCAACTTCTTCGACACCGCTCAGGCCTACGGCTTCGGCGCCTCCGAGCAGCTCGTGCAAAAGGCGCTCGGCGACGAGCTGCGCTCGCGCCGCGACGAGATCGTCCTCGCCACCAAGGGCGGACTGCGCATGACCGACGAGGGACTCGAGCGCGACTCGAGCCCGGACTGGCTGCGCCAGGGCGTCGAGGACAGCCTGGGTTACCTCGGCGTCGACCACATCGACCTGTACCAGATCCACTGGCCCGATCACGACACGCCGTTCGAGGAGACCGCCGGAGCACTCGCGGAGCTCGTCCGGGAGGGCAAGATCCGCCACGTCGGGGTCTCGAACTTCAACAGAGATGAGATGCGGGGCCTCGAGAGCGGGATCGCCGTCGAGACGCTCCAGCCGCCCTACCACCTCTTCCGCCGCGACATCGAGGCCGACGTACTGCCCTACGGCCGCGAGCACGACATCGGCGTGCTGGTCTACGGACCGCTCGCCCACGGCCTTCTTTCCGGCAAGTTCGACCGCGACACCCAGCTCGACGACGACGACTGGCGGGCCTCGAGCGAGCTCTTCCAGGGCGAGAACTTCGAGCGCAACCTCGAGGTCGTCGAGGACCTCGCCACGTTCGCGCAGGAGCGCGGCCACACGGTCGCGCAGCTCGCGGTGGCCTGGACGCTGGCCCAGCCGGGCGTGCACGTGGCGATCACCGGCGCCCGGCGACCCGACCACATCGAGGGCACGGCTCCGGCCGCCGACATCGAGCTCTCCGACGAGGATCTCCAGCGAATCGACCAGATCATGGACGGCGCCGTCTCGGTCGCCGGACCGACCCCGGAGGGCTGACGGCCATGGCCTCCGATCAGACCGGCGGCACGCCGGTGATGCTCATCACGGGCGCGAGCACGGGCATCGGCGCGGCCACGGCCCGCCAGCCGGGGTCGCGGGTGCCCCTCCCAGCCTCGGCCCGGTCGGCCGCGGCCGACCGTCAGGCCGTCGCGCGGATCGTGTCCACTCCGTCGAAGCCGAGGTAGTTGCGCAGCGCCTCGGTGAGATCGAAGTGGCGGCCGCTGACGTACGGTCCACGATCCACCACCGGCACGGTCTTGTAGCGGCCGTTGTAGCGGATCGTGACCAGGTAACCGCAGGGCAGCGAGCGGTGCGCGACCCCCAGCAGCCGGCTGGTGAACGTCTGCCCGCACGCGGTGCGGTTGCCGTAGAAGCCGGGGCCGTACCACGAGGCGACGCGCTTGCGGTAGACGTAGAGGGTGCGGATACCGCTCGGCGGCTCGGTCGACTCCGGATTGGTGCGGCGCACGCGCACCGAGCGGCGGCCGGCGTACCCCGGCTTCCACGTCATCGAGAAGCGGCCGTTGTCGTCGGTGACGTCGCGGTCGACCTCGACCCAGCGTCCCCCGCTGTAGGCCTCGAGTACGACTTCTCGGCCGGGACGCTTCGACGGAACGACGCCGCGGACGGTCGCCGTACGTCCGAGGTAGATCTGCCGGTTGTCGCGGCCGTCGAGATTGATCCCCTCATCCGCCGACGCCGACACCGACAACCTGACCCCATCCCCGGTGGCGGGGTCGCGGGTGACATCGCGCGGAGCTTCGTCGAGCGGACCGCCCGGCAGGGTACGGGCGGGCTCGCCGCCGTCATCGGGATCTCGACGCTCGAGGTCGCGGGTACGCGCTTCGACGTCTCGGCGAACCGAGTCCCGGATGTCCTTCGTACGCGAGCTGACGTCGTTGCGGATGGACTCGCGCCGCTCGCTCGCGTCCTGACCGTCCGGGCCGGCGGGCGGCTCCGCGGGCTCGTCGCCGGAATCGCCCGCTTCGGCCTCGCCGGACGGCTCCTCTCCCCGGCCCCGCTCGCGCTCGGAGCGCCCGTCCGTCGACGACTCGCGCGCGAGATCGGCCCGCGACTCGTCCTCAGCGCCTGCGATGTCGGTGCCTTCGAGCGCAGCCGAGGCTCGAGAGCCAGCGCCACCCTGGTCTTCGGTCGCGGCGGAGGCGACCGCCGGCCCCGC
>JBBSNG010000044.1:0-13255 GCA_038232755.1 Solirubrobacterales bacterium
CGAGCCGAAGGCCGGAGCCGGCTCCTCGTCGGGCAGGCCCTCGTAGTCGGTCCGGAACTCCTCGACGAGCATGCGTGCGTCGAGTCCGAGGTGCTCGGCGTAGGTCTTGAGGAACGAGCGAACGAAGGTCGGCCCGGGCAGGAGGTCGAACTCCTCGTTCTCGAGGGCGCGCAGGTACTTGGCGCGGATCTTCGTCGCGCGCTCGACCTCGCCGATGTCGACGCCTTGGCGGATGCGCGCGTCGCGCAGGGTCTCGCCGATCCGGGGCACGGGGACATTCTGACGCACCCGTAGCGGTTCGTCCGGGGCGAACCCGGCGAGGGCGCGAGACGCTCAGGGAACGCTCGCGGTCCCTGCCCCCACCGGCTCGTCGAGCGCGGCCAGCACCCGCGGGACCTCCCCCTCGGAGATCAGCACCCGGCGCGCCTTCGAGCCCTCGAAGCCGGAGATCACCCCGCGGCGCTCCATCATGTCGATCAGCCGGCCCGCACGCGTGTAGCCGACGCGCAGCCGGCGCTGGAGCATCGACGTCGAGGCCGAGCCGAGCTGGGCCACCGTGGCGATGGCCTCCCCGAGCAGCTCGTCGGCGTTCGGGTCGAAGTCACCCGGCGCTCCGTCGTCGTCCTCCGACTCGACCTCCTCGAGCAGCTCCTCGTGCATGTCGGGCTCGCCCTGGCGGCGCCAGTGGTCGGTGATCCGCTCGATCTCCTCCTCGGAGATGAACGCGCCCTGGATGCGTGCGCCGCGCGACTCCGTGGCCGGGCGGAAGAGCATGTCGCCCTGGCCGAGCAGCGACTCGGCGCCGTTCGAGTCGAGGATCACTCGCGAGTCGGTCTGCGAGCTCACGGCAAAGGCGATCCGGGCCGGGACGTTGGCCTTGATCATCCCGGTGATGATGTCGGCGCTCGGGCGCTGGGTGGCGAGCACGAGGTGGATCCCCACCGCGCGCGACTTCTGGGCCAGGCGGATGATCGCGTCCTCGACGTCGGCCGGCGCGACCATCATCAGGTCGGCCAGCTCGTCGATCACGCACAGGATGTAGGGGAGCGGGCGGTCTCCCTTGGCCTCGCGGATCTTGTTGAGCTCCACCAGGTTGCGCGCGCGGGCCATGCTCATGATCGAGTAGCGCTCCTCCATCTCCTTGATCAGGTTGGCCAGCACGTTGGCGGCCACCCGGGGATTGGTCACCACCGGGGTGATCAGGTGCGGGATCGACTCGTAGTGGTTGAGCTCGACCTGCTTGGGGTCGACGAGCACGAGCTTTACCTCGTGAGGCGAGGCATGCAGGAGGATCGAGGAGAGCATCGCGTTGACGCAGCCCGACTTGCCCGAGCCGGTCGTGCCGGCGACGAGGATGTGGGGCTGCTTGGCCAGATCGGTGCCGATGGCCTTCCCGGCGATGTCCTTGCCGAGCCATACGGTCAATGGCGACCACCCGCTCGGGGCCTCCTGGTACACGTCGCCGAGGTGGACGACGCGGCGGTGGCGGTTGGGGACCTCGACCCCGACGGCCGTCTTTCCGGGGATGGGCGCGAGGATCCGTACGTCGGTGGCCGCCAGCGCGTAGGCGATGTCGTCCTTGAGTTGGGCGACCTTGGACATCTTGGTCCCCGGGGCGAGGCGCAGCTCGTATCGCGTCACGTGGGGGCCGGAGACGGTGCCGGTGACCGACGCGTTGACCCCGAAGTGCGAGAGCGCCTCGACGAGCTGGGCGGCGAGCCGGGTCTCCTCGCCCTTGTCTGCGGGGCGGCCGTTGTCCTTCGAGCGCTTCAGGAAGCTCGGCCGCGGCGGCGTGTAGACGAAGTCGTCGGCCTCGGTCACCGAGGCGCGCAGGCGGCCCTGCGGGGTCAGGTCCTCGGGTGCGTAGCGGCCGGCGGCGGGCGAGGTGGCGTCGCGAGGGCTCCCCGGCGCGATCGCCGTGACGTCGTCGCCTCCGGGTGCCTCGACCGTCGCCTCGGCGGGCTCCTCGCTCGGCGGGCCCGCGTCCTCCCCACCCCCCACCGGGAACTCCGGCGGCGGGGTGAACTCGGGCACCTCGCCGTACAGGTCGTCGTCCTCGTCCTCGGCGGCCTCTTCCTCGTGTCGGAGCGCCGGCATCTCCACGTGGGTGGCCCGCACCACGGGCTCTCCGTCGGGAGGTTGAAGCTCGTCGGGCCTGGGCGCCGGCCGGCGCGTCCGGGCTCGCCGTGCGCTCGAGCCCGCCCGCGAGGAGCCGCGGACGACCACCGCGGCGAACTCGGCCGTCGACTCGCGCACCCGCCGGGAGGTCGAGGCCACCCCCTCGCCGGTGGCTCGCAGCACCCCGGCCACGGTCGCGCCGGTGAGCAGGAGCAGGGCGCTGACGAACAGGAAGACGGCGAGGATGTCGGTCCCCACCTCCTGGAGGAGCAGCCGGGTGACCCAGAACAGCGCCTCGCCCACTGCGCCGCCGTGGCCGCGGAAGAAGGCGGGGTCGAAGAAGCCCTGGCGCGGGGGGCGGTCGGGCCCGAGGCCGAAGGTCTGTGCGGCCAGGCCGAGCATGAGCGCGGCGAGCAGACAAGCCGCGCCCGCCTTGAGCGGTCGCGTGGTGCCCAGCATCGGGCGCAGCACCAGTACCGCGCCGAGCGCGAACACCCCGACCGGAGCCAGGTAGGCCACCTGCCCGCCCGCGAGCACCAGCGCGTCGGCCATGCCCTCGCCGAGCTCGCCTCCGGCCCAGCCGAGGTAGAAGACGACGGCGAGAAAGGCCGCGAGCGCCACGAGGGCCAGCCCGATGACGTCGAGATGGCGCTGCTCGAGCTCGGGCAGGCGCCTACGGCGCGGCGGCTTGCGCCGGGCGCGTGGCTTCGCCTTCCGTGGCGGTCGTCGGGTGGCCATGGCCTGCCTCCCTTCGACGCGGCGGGGCCGGCCCCTTCCCGTGGTGCGACGTCGACGGCCGCTGGGCCTACCATCTGTCCCATGGCTCGAAGCGCGCGCGTCCTGGTCGTCGAGGACGACGTCGAGATCGCCGGGGCGCTTAGGCGCTCGCTCGCGCTCGAGGGCTACGATGTGGAGCTGGCCGGTGACGGCCTCGCCGCCCTGGCCCGGGCCGAGACCTACGAGCCCGACGCCGTCGTGCTCGACATCGGCCTGCCCAAGCTCGACGGGGTCGAGGTCTGCCGCCGGCTGCGCGAGCGCAGCGACGTTCCGATCCTCATGCTCACCGCGCGCGACGCGGTGGAGACCCGGGTGGAGGGCCTCGACTCCGGCGCCGACGACTACCTGGTCAAGCCGTTCGAGCGGACCGAGCTGCTCGCGCGCGTACGTGCGCTCCTGCGCCGCCGCCCGCCGCGCGGAGCCGCCTCACTGGTGGTCGGCGATCTGCGCCTCAACCCCGACCGCCACGAGGCGGTGCGTTCCGCGCGCGTTCTCGACCTCACGAGCCGCGAGTTCGAGCTGCTCGAGCACTTCATGCGCAACGAGCGCCTCGTGGTCTCGCGCGAGTCGCTGCTCGAGGAGGTCTGGGGCTACGCGCCCTTCTCGGAGACCAACACCGTCGACGTCTTCGTCTCGAACCTGCGGCGCAAGCTCGAGGCCGGTGGCGAGGCGCGCATGCTCCACACCGTGCGCGGGGCCGGCTACGTGCTCAGGGCGGCGGACTAGAGCCGGTGGCCGTCTGATGCGCCTGCGCTTCAACCGCCTGCCCATCCGCTGGCGCCTCGCCACCACCTCGGCCGGGCTGACCTTCGTGATCCTGGCCGTCTTCGCGGTGGTGAGCGGCGCCTTCACCGCGGAGCGCCTGCGCAGCGACTTCGACAACGACCTGCGCGCCCGCGCCAACGACCTCAAGGACCGCATCCGGATCGAGCGTGACTTTCCCTCCGGCCGAGTCATCCTCGAGCAGGACGACCTCGTCCAGATCATCGTTCAGGTCGCCGCCTCCGGTGACGGCGCGGTGCGGGTGATCGGGACCACCGGCGAGGTCGTCGCTCCCTCGGCCGGCGCACCCGATCTCGGTCCCCCCCGTGAGGGAGTGCGCGGGGTGGATCCCTACCGCGTGGCCTCGGAGCCGCTGTATGCAGGCGGCATCGTCCCGGTGGCCTACCTCCAGTACGCGCGGCAGAGCCGCAGCCTCGGGGCGACGATCGGCCGGGTCCGGATCTTCCTGGCCCTGGGGGTGATCGCGGGATCCGCGCTGGCCCTGCTCGCCGGGCTCGCCGTGGCCCGCCGCGCCATGGCGCCGGTCGGGCGGCTGACCCGCGCGGCCAAGCACGTGGCCCAGACCCGCAACCCGACCCTGTCGCTGCCGAAGCCTCCGAGTGAGGACGAGGTGGCCGATCTCGCGCGCACGCTCGAGGAGATGCTCCACGCCCTCGACCAGGCTCAGACCGAGACCGAGACGGCATTGCGCCGCCAGCGAGAGTTCGTGGCCGACGCCTCGCACGAGCTGCGCACGCCGCTCACCAGCGTTCTCGCCAACCTCGAGCTGCTCGAGGCCGCGGTCGAGGGCGAGGATCGTGAGCTCGCGGCCTCCGCCCTGCGCTCCTCGCGACGGATGCGCACGCTCGTGGCCGACCTGCTGCTGCTCGCCCGGGCCGACACCGGGCGGCGAGTCGGCCACGAGTCCGTCGACCTGGTCCAGGTCCTGCGCGAGGCCTCCGTCGAGGTGGCCCCGCTGGCGGTCGATCACGAGCTGCTGGTCTCGACGGGGTCGAACGGGGAGAGCGCCGCCGGGGTGACGGTCGAGGGTTCCGGTGACGAGCTTCACCGCCTGGTCCGTAACCTGCTCGAGAACGCGGTCGTGCACACCCCGGCCGGCACCCACATTGAGGCCGTGCTCCATGCCGACGCGCACTCCGCCACCATCGATGTCCTCGACGACGGCCCCGGCGTCCCCAGCGAGCTGCGCAAGCGCGTGTTCGAGCGCTTCGTCCGCGGTGAGGGCGACGGCGGGGGGCCGCCCGGCACCGGCCTCGGGCTGGCCATCGTCGAGGCGGTGGCCGAGCGCCACGGCGGCTCGGTCGAGGTCGGCGACGCGCCGGGGGGAGGCGCGCGGTTCTCCGTGCGCCTGCCGGTGGCCTGGAGCCCGGAAGCGGGGCGGGCGCCCGCCGAGCCGGCGCGCGAGCCGGCCTCCTGAGCGCGGTTCCTCCTGATGCTCGTCGCCGCCGGCTGGGGCCTCGTAGGTGGCGCGGCCCTGGTCCTCGGCGCGGCGATCGGGCTCATCGCCCGCCCCTCCCAGCGCACGATCGCTCTGGTCATGGCCTTTGGCGCCGGCGTGCTCATCAGCGCGCTGACCTTCGAGCTGACCGAGGAGGCGTTTCGCCGCGGCGGCTCGCTGTCGGTGGCCGGCGGGCTCGCGGCCGGAGCACTCGCCTTCTTCGCGGCCGACTGGCTCGTCGACCACCGCGGGGGGCGCGACCGCAAGCGCTCGGGTGGTCAGCAGGCGGGCGGCTCGGCGACCGCGATCGTCATCGGAGCGCTCATGGACGGCATTCCGGAGTCCGCGGCGATCGGGCTCACGCTGATCGAGGGCGGCGGCGTCGGTGTGGCGGTGGTGGCCGCCGTCTTCCTCTCCAACGTGCCGGAGTCGATCTCCGCGTCCGTCGGCCTACGGCGGGCGGGCGGTCGCCCGACGCGGATCATGGCGATGTGGGTCGTTATAGCCGTGGTCTCCGGCCTCGCCGCGGCGCTCGGCTACGGGCTGCTCGACTCGGCCGCGCCCGCGCTCGTCGGCGGCGTGCAGGCCTTCGCCGCAGGCGCGATCCTCACCATGCTCGCCGACACGATGATGCCCGAGGCCTTCGACCACGGCGGCGGGGTGGTCGGGCTGGTGACCGTCGGGGGCTTCGCGGCGGCGTACCTCGTCTCGACGGTCGCTTGAGCCGGGCGCGAGCGCGACCTGAGGGCGGGCCGCGCGAGCACCGCCCACGCCCGCCCGGCACCCGATGAGCCGTCTGCTCGAGCGCCTCGGTCTCGAACGACCGATCGTCCAGGCCGGCATGGGCGGCGGAGTGGCCCGCCACGAGCTCGCGGCCGCGGTCTCGGAGGCCGGGGGTCTGGGGACGCTCGGAATGCTCGGCGCGACACACCTGCGCGGGGAGCTTGCGGCCGCACGCCGCCTCACCGGCGCGCCGCTCGCGGTCAATCTCCTGCTTCCGTTCGCCGGCCGCGAGCACTGGGAGGTCGCCGAGGAAGCCGACGTCGTCGTCACCTTCTGGGGAACCCCGAAGCGTAGGGTCCGGGGGCTCTGGCTTCACGCGTGCGGATCGGTCGACGAGGCGCGCGCGGCACACGCGGCGGGCGCCGACGGGGTCGTCGTCCAGGGTGTCGAGGCCGGTGGCCACGTGCGGGGCACGGTCCCCGCGCTCGAGTTGCTCGAGCGCACGCGGTCCACCCTGCCCCCCGGGCTGCCCGTCCTCCTCGCGGGCGGCATCGCCGACGAGGGCGACGTGCAGACGGCGCTCGAGGCCGGGGCCGACGCGGCGGTGCTCGGCACCCGGTTCCTCCTCTCCGACGAGAGCCGCGCGCATCCCCGGTACAAGCAGACCGCCCTCGCCGCCGAGGAGACCGTGCTGACGGAGCTCTTCGGCCTCGGCTGGCCGGCGGCACCTCATCGTGTCTTGCCGAACGCGGCGACACGGCGCTGGCTGCCTAGCGAGGGTCGCGAACCGGCGTGGGCGCTCGCGGCCCAGCGAACCCTCACCCCGCTCGCCGGCCGCCTCCCCGAGCGCCTGGCGAGGCGCTTCGCCGCCGCTCAGCGACCGGCCCTGCCGCTGCTCTCCCCGTCGCCGCCGGTGGACGACGCGCCGCTCGGCTGCCTGCTCGAGGCAGGCCCGCTCTACGCCGGGCAGTCGGTAGCCCGGATCGGCGACGTGCGTCCGGCTTCGGCGCTCGTGCGGAGCTCACGCCCTAAAGGTTCGTCGCACGAGCTCGCATGCTCCCGTCCGCGGTGGCGCGCCTCGTTGAGGCTGAGCTGGAGATGACTTGAGTCCAGACTAACTCTGTGCTTTAATCGGGCCATGAATAAAACCAGTCGTCGAAAGTTCATTGCCAGCGGCGGCGCGGCGGCGGCCGCGATCGGCCTCCCTCTCGCCGCAACGCGGTCGGGCGGCGTGGCCGCCGCCGGGCAGCCGGGTAAAGCGGCGAGCGCAGGCGGCGGCGCCATGAAGGGCCACGGCGGCGGCGCGGCCGGGGCGACCTTCCGCAAGGGCGAGGTCGTCGACCACGCCGCCAACGGCTTCAACCCGACCGACCTGCTGCGCGACTTTGACATGGGCACGACCCGCCGGATGGCGAGCGGGCGCACGCTGCGTGAGTGGGAGGTCGTGGCGGCCGACAAGGAGATCGAGGTCGCACCGGGGATCAAGTACCCGGCGTGGACCTACAACGGTCGCGTGCCCGGACCGACGCTTCGCTCCCGCGAGGGAGAGCGGCTCCGCGTCCGTTTCGTCAACGGCTCCGAGCATCCGCACACCATGCACTTCCACGGCATCCACCCGGCGGAGATGGACGGGGTGCCCGACGTCGGTCTCGGGATCATCGAGCCCGGCAAGAGCGTGGTGTACGAGTTCGACGCCGAGCCGTTCGGCATGCACCTCTACCACTGCCACGTGGGTCCGCTGGCGGAGCACATCGCGCGCGGCATGTACGGCGCGTTCATCGTCGACCCCAAGCAGGGCCGCGAGGACGCCGACGAGTTGATGATGATGATGAACGGCTTCAACACCAACTTCGACGCCGAGGGCAACCAGATCTACGCCGTCAACACGGTTGCCTTCCACTACGTCAACGAGCCCGTGCGGGTCCGCCGCGGAGAGCTGGTGCGGATCTACCTGACCAACATCCTCGAGTTCGACCCGATCAACTCCTTCCACCTGCACGCCAACTTCTTCGACTTCTATCCGACGGGCACACGGCTGGAGCCGAGCGAGCTGACCGACACGATCGCGATGGTCCAGGGCCAGCGCGGGATCCTCGAGGTGCGCTTCCCGTTCACCGGCATGTTCATGTTCCACGCCCACAAGACCGAGTTCGCCGAGCTCGGGTGGATGGGCTTCTTCGAGGTCGTCTGATCGAAGCCACCACCCAACCCCAGCGGCAGGTCGAGCCTCCCGCGCCACCGAGCCGCCTGCCCGCCTGGGCGCTCGGGGCCATTCCGCTCGCGCTGATCGCCATCGCACTGGTGGCGCTGCTGAGCGTGGGTGGTGACACGCTGGGCGAGCGGGTGGGGCCGCCGGTGGAGGAGATCGCCGTCGAGGGCACGGTGCTGCGGCCGGGTGAAATCGAGTTGACGGTGCGCAACACGGGGCCGGATCCCGTGACCGTCGCGCAGGCCTTCGTCAACGACGCCTACGCCGACTACAGCACGACCGGCAATCAGGTCGGCCGCGGGGGCACCGAGACCTTCACCCTCGACTACCCGTGGCAGGCGGACTCGCCGTACCTGGTCACCCTGGTCAGCGAGACCGGAGCCACGACCGAGCACGAGATCCCCGTCGCCGTCGAGACCCCGACGGCAGGCGGCGGCTTCTACGGTCTCATGGCACTGCTGGGCGTCTACGTGGGGATCATCCCGGTCGCGCTGGGCATGCTCTTCCTGCCCCTCCTGCGCCAGGTGCGCGAGCACTGGATCCGCTTCTTCATGGCGGTCACCATCGGCCTACTCGCCTTTCTGGGTGTCGACGCCTATCTGGAAGGCACCGAGATCGCCGAGTCGGGCACCGGCGCGTTCGGCGGCGCGGAGCTGCTGTTCATCGGCGCGGGCGCCGCCTATCTCGGCCTGGTTGCGCTCGATCGCTTCCTGCGAGCGCGCCGCGACCGCGCTTCTGCGGCCGGGACGAGCGCGTTCCAGCTCTCGCTGCTGGTGGCGATCGGGATCGGGCTGCACAATCTCGGCGAAGGGCTGGCGATCGGCTCGGCCTACGCGATCGGTGAGCTCGCCCTCGGGGCCTTTCTGGTCTTCGGCTTCGCCCTGCAGAACACCTCGGAAGGCCTTGCCATCGTCGCTCCGCTGAGCGCCCAGCGCCGCCCGTCGCTGCTCCGACTGGCGTCCCTCGGGATGATTGCCGGCGTCCCGGCCATCCTCGGGGCCTTCATCGGAGCTTCCGTCAACAACCCCGAGCTCGCTGCCCTGCTCATCGGCATCGGCATCGGCGCCATCGTCCAGGTCATCGTGCAGCTCGTGCCCACCATCCGCGACCGCGCCGGTCGCGCCCTGTACCCAACCAGCGTCGCGGGAATCTTCGTCGGGGCCGCCCTGCTCTACGTCACCGGATTGCTGATCAGCGCGTGATGACCGCCACCCACCAGCACGAGGCCAGCGAGGCCGTCGAGGACTACGCGAAGGCGATCTACTCCCTCCAGGACCGGCTCGCCGGACCCGTCCCGACCACCGCCCTTGCCGAGCGCGTCGGCGTCACCCCCGGCTCGGCGTCGGCGATGGTCAAGCGCCTCGCCGAGCAGGGCCTGGTCGCCCATGTTCCCTACCACGGGGTCGCGCTCACGCCCTCCGGCGAGCGCATTGCCCTGGAGGTGATTCGTCACCACCGACTGCTGGAGCTCTATCTCGCTCATGAGCTCGGCATGTCATGGGATCGCGTCCACGTCGAGGCCGAGGTGCTCGAGCACGTGCTCTCGGAGGAGCTCGAGGAGCGCATGGCCGTGAAGCTCGGCCATCCCACCCACGACCCTCACGGCGACCCGATCCCATCCGCCGAGCTCGCCGTCGAGGCGGTCGACACCGTGAGCCTCAACGCCCTCGAGCCGGGCTCCGTGGGCACCTTCGCTCGCGTGTCCGACGCCGACGCCGAGATGCTCCGTTACCTCGGCGAACGGGGCATCTCCATCGGAGATCGCGTCGAGATCGTCAGCCGGGCGCCGTTCGACGGCCCCCTCGTCCTCCGGGTCGGCTCCGCCGAGCATGCGCTCGGCGGGCGGCTGGCCGATGCGATGCGCATCGAACTGGATCCAGCGGCGTCGCCGTGAGTCCCGCCGTTCGGGGGCGTGCAGGCTCCGCCGCACTCGCGCTTGCGGCGGCCGGCCTGCTCACGAGCTGCGGCGGTGGACCGAGCCCTGCCGATCCCTCCACGGTCAGGGCCGGCGCTCAGGTGTTCAGCCAGGCGGGCTGCGGAACCTGCCATACGCTCGGCGCGGCCGGGAGCCGGGGCGCGATCGGGCCCAGCCTCGACGTCCGCCGGCCTCCCGTCGATCGCGTCGCCAGTCAAGTAGAAGAGGGCGGCGGCGCCATGCCGGCCTACGCCGATCGGCTCAGCGACGAGGAGATCGATGCCGTGGCTGCGTACGTGGCCGAGGTCGCCGGACGGTGAGGGAGGGTCGGATCGCGGCGGCTGCCGAGGAGACCGTGCTGACGTAATCTTCGATCTCGGCTGGCCGCGCCCCAACGCGTCCTCCCGAAACGCGTCCGGCGGCGCTGGCTGGCTAAAACCGCGCGGCCCGCGCTGGGTGCTCGCCGCGCACCGATACCTCACCCCCCTCGTCGGCCGTGTGCCGGAGCATCTGGCCGGTCGCATTTTGCCGCTCAGCGGCCCGGGCCGCTGCTCTCATCCTCTCCCCCGGTCGACGACGCGCCGCCCGGCCGGCTGCTCGCGACCGGTCCGCTCTACGCGGGTGAGACGGTCGCTCGCATCGACGAGGTACAGTCGGGCGCCGCACTCTGGCCGAGGTCACCCCGTAGGATCCGGCGCGCTCAGCCCGGCTCTCGGGCGGCGGCCGCCCTCACAAGCTCGACCACGTGCTCGGGAGCCTTTGTCGGTGAGCCGGCGTCGAAGGGCGGCTGAGGGTCGTACTCGATCGCGAGCTGGATCGCCTGTGCCACCTCATCTCCGGCCTCGAGGGCGGCCAGATGCAGCGCCATGTCGATGCCCGACGACACGCCGGCCGCCGTGATCACCTTGCCCTCGTGCACCACACGCTCGGAGGTGGGTTCGGCACCGAGCTCGCGGAGGCGGTCGAGGTGGAGCCAGTGCGATGTCGCCCGCAGCCCGTCGAGCACGCCGGCCGCGCCGAGCAGAAGCGAGCCGGTGCATACCGAGGTCGTCCAGCGCGTCGAGGCGTGGACGGTCCGGACCCACTCGACGATCTCCTCGCCCGCGGCCGAGCGACTCCCCGGGCCGCCCGGGACGACGAGCAGATCCGGCTGTGGGACCTCGGAGAGCGTCGCGCTGGCGACGAGCTCGAGCCCCCTCGAGTCCCGCTTCGGCCCTCGCTCGGTCGCGACGAAGACGATCTCCGCTCCCGGCAACCGGCTCAGCACCCCGTAGGGACCGATTGCGTCGAGGGCGTCGACGCCCTCGTAGAGCGGGATTGCGATCCGTACGCTCAGACCTCCACCACCACCGGCAGGATCATCGGCCGCCGCTTGAGCCGGTCGTACACGAAGCGCGCCACGTCGTCGTGTAGGTGGTCCTGGAGCAGGGAGATCTCGCGGATCTGCTCCTTGGCCGAGTTGGCCAGCGATCCGTCGACGGCCTCGCGCACCTCGTCCACGAGGCCCTCGACCGAGTCGAGGAAGGGCACGCCGCGGAAGATGACCTCGGGTGGGCTCACCGAGCGCCCGTCGTCGCCGGAGATCGTGGCCACCACGATGAAGATCCCGTCGGCCGAGAGCATGCGGCGGTCGCGCAGGGCGACGTCCTCGAGCGAGCCGACGTCGACCCCGTCCACGAAGATCACTCCCGACCGCTCGTCCTTGCCGAAGCGCGCGCCGCGGCGGTCGATCTCGAGCGGGCGGCCGTTGACGCCGCGGAAGACGCGTTCGGGCTCGATCCCGACCGCATCGGCGAGCTGGCCGTGGAGCTGGAGGCGCCGGTAGTCGCCGTGCACGGGCATCACGTACTGCGGGTCGAGCAGGTTCAGCATCAGCTTCACCTCCTCCGCGTAGCCGTGGCCCGAGGCGTGGATCGGCGCGTCGCGCGCGGTGACCACGGCGGCCCCGAGCTGGTAGATGCGGTCGACGGTCTCGTTGACCGCGCGCTCGTTGCCGGGGATCGGGGTGGCCGAGAAGATCACCGTGTCGCCCGCGCGCAGATCGACGTTCGGGTGGTCGGAGTGGGCCATCCGCCGCAGGGCGGAGAGCGGCTCGCCCTGGCTGCCGGTGGATATGACCACGAGCTTGTGGTCGGGGAAGTCCTCGATCTCGCGGACGCCGACGAGCATCCCCTCGGGGACCTCGATGTGACCGAGGCGGCGGCCGATGTTCACGTACTTGCGCATCGAGCGCCCCACCAGCGCGACCTTGCGCCCGAGCGCCTCGGCGGCGTCGACCACCTGCTGAACGCGATGGATGTTCGAGGCGAACGAGGTGACGATGATCCGCCCCCGGCAGCGCGCGAAGGTCTGCTCGAGGTGCGGTCCGACGCTCGACTCCGACAGCGACCAGCCCGGCCGATCGACGTTGGTCGAGTCGCCGCACAGCAGCAGCACGCCGTCGCGCCCGAGCTCGGCGAGCCGGGCGACGTCGGCAGGCACGCCGTCGACCGGGGTCTGGTCGAACTTGTAGTCGCCGGTGAGGACCGTGGTCCCGAGCTCGCAGGTCAGCGCAGCGGCAAAGGCGTCGGGGATCGAGTGGGCCATCTTCACGAACTCGAGCGAGAACGGGCCGGCGTCGACGTCCTGCCCGGGCTTCAGCGGCTCGAGCGCGGAGCCCGACAGCTTGTGCTCGTCGAGCTTCGAGCGGACCATCTCCACGGTCAGCGGACCGCCGTAGATGGCCGGCACGGTGTCGTCGCCGATCTCGCGCAGCAGGTAGGGCAGCGCGCCGACGTGGTCCTCGTGGCCGTGGGTGAGGACGATCGCCTCGATGTCGGAGGCGCGCTCGCGCAGGTAAGCGAAGTCCGGCAGCACGAGGTCGATCCCGAGCTGGTCGGGGGTCGGGAACATCAGCCCGGCGTCGACGACGACGATCCGCCCCTCGTATTCGACGACGGTCATGTTCTTCCCGATCTCGCCGAGGCCGCCCAGAGGGAGGACGCGCAGGGATTCGCTCACGCAGATCCGTTCGGTTGGTCGAGGCGCCCACGCGCGCCCTTTCGCGTGGCTCTCAAACCCTGCTCAGGAGGCCGTGGGTCTCGAGCGCAGCGCGGATCGAGTCGAGCTCGTCGTCGGAGGCCGGTACGAGCGGGAGACGCGGCGACCCCAGGCGGTGTCCGAGCAGGTTGAGCGCCGCCTTGACGGTCGCGGGCGCCGGCGCGACGGTGTTGACGACGCGCACGACCTCCTCGATGGAGTCCGCGATCTCGACGCGTCGATCGGGTTCGTCGATCATCCGGCGCATCTCCTC
>JBBSNG010000045.1:0-13157 GCA_038232755.1 Solirubrobacterales bacterium
CAGACCTCGGCAGCGAGGTCGACCTCGCCGGGGGTGGCCGCGCCGTAGCTCGTCCCCCGCGCGGCGGCCTCGGTCACCGCCTCGACCACCCGCGGATGGGCGTGGCCGGCGATCAACGGTCCCCACGAGGAGACCCAGTCGACGTACCGGTTGCCGTCGACGTCGACGATCTCGCAGCCCTCGCCCCGGGCGACGAACACCGGCTCGCGTCCGATCGACCCCATCGCCCGGACCGGCGAGTTGACGCCCCCGGGCATGAGCTCGCGCGCGCGGGCGTAGAGCTCGTGGGAGCGCTGAGCGGCCAGGGGAGTCATCACGGCCTCAGGCGCGGGGGGGGAAGCACGAGGGTGGACGCAGCCGCGCCGGCCACGTTAGGAGTGCGCCCGCTCCCACGCCGCGAAATCGCCGGTGAAATAGAGCATCCGAGTCTTCTTGAACTCGGTCGACGAGTAGAGCGTCGCCCGATCCTCGATCTCCATCTCCTCGGCGATGGCTTCGAGGATCGCATCGCACTCCTCCTTCGATCGCCCGTGGGCCATGGTGAACACCGAGTACGGCCAGTCGGCGTAGGTCGGGCGCTGGTAGCAGTGCGAGATGCCGCGGTAGGCGGCCATGCGCGGGCCGAGCTCGAGGACTCGCTCCTCGGGCACGTTCCACACGCCCATGCCGTTGGCCGAGAAGCCGGCCCGGCGGTGGAAGAGGATCGCCGCGACCCGCCGCAGAGCGCCGCGCTCGCGCATCGACTCGAGGTGCTCGAGCATGCTCGTCTGATCGATCCCGATCGCCGCGGCGGCCGGCGCGTAGGGCTCGGGCGTGACCGGCATGTCCCCTTGGAGGTTGCGAATGACCGCGAGGTCGAGGTCGGTGACCTCGATGGCCTCCGGCTCCGAGTAGTCCTCGGCTATTCCGGCCGCGCTCGCGAGCGTCTTGGTGTCGCCCTCCATCTCGAGATCCATGCGGATCTTGAACAGCCGCAGGGTCGGCAGCTGGCGCATCGAGGTCGCGCCGGCCTTGGTGCCGAGGATCTCGAGCGTGCGATCGAGGCCGAGCGTCGTGCCGGGCTCGACGGCGATGGTGAACCACATGTTGAAGTCGTGGTTGCGCAGGTAGTTGTGGGTCACGCCGGGATGCTCGTTGATGATCTTGGCGGCGCGCCAGGGATGCTCGGGATCGACCCGGGCGGCGACGAGCATCGACTTGTAGCCGAGCACACGCGTGTCGAAGATCGGGGTGACCTGGCGGATGATGCGCTCGTCGAGCAGGCGCTGGGTTCGGCGCAGGACCTCGTCCTCGCTCACCTCCGCGAGCTCTGCGACGCCCAGGTAGGGGCGCGGCGCGAGCGGGAAGCTGCCCTGCAGAAGGTTGAGCAGGCGCCTGTCGAGCTCGTCGAGGGGGACTGCCGCGCCGTCCCTGCGCGAGCGGGTCTTGGGCGTGGCGGTCAGTTGAGCCATTGAGCGACCTCGCGGGCGTGGTAGGTGACGATGACGTCGGCGCCGGCCCGGCGGATGCCGGTCAGCGCTTCGAGCACCGCGGCCCGCTCGTCGAGCAGGCCGGCCGCGGCGGCGGCCTTGATCATCGCGTATTCACCGCTCACGTTGTACGCGGCCACGGGCGCGCGGGTCGACTCCTTGACCCGGCGGATCACGTCGAGATAGGGAAGCGCGGGCTTGACCATGACCATGTCGGCGCCCTCGTCGACGTCGAGCAGGGCCTCGCGCACCGCCTCGTCGGCGTTGGCGGGATCCATCTGGTAGGAGCGGCGGTCACCGAAGGAGGGGGTCGATCCGGCCGCCTCTCGGAAGGGGCCGTAGAAGGCCGAGGCGAACTTGGCGGCGTAGGAGACGATCGGCAGGCCGGAGTGACCCTCGGCGTCGAGCTGAGCGCGCAGCGCCGCGACGCGGCCGTCCATCATGTCGCTCGGGGCGATCGCGTCGGTCCCGGCGTCGGCGTGCGAGAGCGCGGTCCTGGCCAGGAGCTCGAGGCTGAGGTCGTTGTCGATCTCGCCGTCGGGCCGCACGACGCCGCAGTGGCCGTGGGAGGTGTAGCCGCACAGGCACACGTCGGTGAGCACGACCAGATCCGGGTGCGCGTCCTTGATGGCGCGCACCGCGAGCTGGACCACGCCCTCGTCGTCGTAGGCGCCGGAGCCGCGCTCGTCCTTGTCCGCCGGTATGCCGAACAGGAGCACCGCGGGAACGCCGGCGGCCTGCGCCGCTGCAGCCTCCTCGACGGCGAGCGCGATCGAGTGGCGCGCGACTCCCGGCATGGCCGCGATCGGCGTGCGCTCCTCGGTGCCCAGCTGCACGAACAGGGGCAGGACGAGATGCGCCGGCGAGAGCTCGGTCTCGCGCACGAGCGCGCGCAGGGCTCCGGTGCGGCGCATGCGGCGAAGGCGTGTCGCGGGGAAGGCCACAGCTCGAGTGTAATTGCCGTTCCCCTTCTGAGCGGGGAGGATGGCGCCGGCCCGACGCGCGCGCACGCCACGGTTCACCTTTGCCTCTGGGCGCGAGTGGCAGTACTCTCCCCGGCCGATGCTCTTCGGACCGATCCTCTTCGGCCTGCTCGGACTCCTGTTCGGGTCGATCGCGCGAGGGGGATCTTGGCTAGCCGTTCTGTTCCCGGTCTTCTTCGGCGTGCTCGACATCGCCTCGGAGGGCGCGGACGTCGAGAGCGTCACGCTGATCGTCATCTCGATCGTCCTCGCGGCCGTCGGCGTCCTGCTCGGACAGCTGCTCGTGCGCCCGCGCTGGGACAAGGAGAAGCAGCGGGCGTAGCGGCAGTCGTCGCCGCTCTCAACCGAAGCGCCGCAGCCCGAGCCGTGCCGCCCCCCCAAAGGCGAGGGTCAGCACGAGCAGATGCACGAGCGGACCTAAGAGATCGCCCGAGCCGTCGAGCGCGGCGCCGAGCGCAGCCAGCGCCGGGTCGAACGGGAACAGCGCCGAGATCGTCTGCGTGACGTCGTACAGCGCGCCGCTCACCGCGCCCGAGGGCACGAGCGCGAGGAAGGCGATCGGCAGCGAGACCATGAACGCCAGCAGCGAGGCGGCACGGACCTCGCGGGCGAGCGCGCCGATCGCCGCGCCCATGGCCGCGAAGCCGAGCGCGGCGGCGACCGCCGCAGCCACCCACAGCGGGAAGCGCGCCCAGTCGAGCTCGACGAAGAGGGCGAGCCCGCACAACATCACGACGGCCACGATCGAGGAGCACGCCGCCGCCAACCCGACCTTCTCGGCCAGCAGGGTCGTGCGCGAGACGAGACCACGCACCAGCCGGCGGAAGGCGTTCTCCTCACGCTCGAGGGCGAGCGTCCCGGCGGCCAGCAGGAGCGTCACGAACATGAGCGAGACGGTCACCGCGAGCGCGACCGCGAACGAGGACAGCGCGGCCGAGCCCGAGCCCTCGACCACGCGCGCGTCGACGCGGATCGGCTGGCCGACCGAGGAGAGCACCTCGTCGGAGAGGTCGAGGTTCTCGCGTGCGAGCCGGGCGAAGGAGATCACCTGCTGGATCTGGCGCGCCTCCGGTGAGTTCGGCGGGACCTTGGCCTGGGCCTGACGAAGGACCTGCTCGGCGGGCCCGAGCCCGAGCACGTCGAAGGAGCGGCCGAGGAACGAGAAGTCGCCGCCCGAGACCACCAGGTTGAGATATCCGAGCGCGACATCGGTGAACTTGCGCGTGAGCGCCGCGTTCGCGTCCTGGACCTGCGACTTGATGGTGTCCTGCACGAGCTGCGCCTTGACGGGGTCCTCGGCGTTGTAGAGGACCTCGACGGTGGCAGGCTCGAGACCGCTCTGGAGCTTCGTGGTGATGTCTGCCGGGACGATCAGCGCGCCGAGGACCTCACCCTCGCGCACGAGCTCCTCGGCCTGCCCGCGGCTGCTGACCGGGACCGGGTCGACGGCCGCGTAGAGCTGGTCGGAGTACTGCTTGGTGTTGACCTCCTCGCCGCCGAGGCTGATGACCTCACCGCCGGCCGGCACCTCGTTGACGATGGCCACCCGCGGCTTCTCCGGCCCCCGGGAGAGGGCGAGGCCGATCAGCACCGAGACCACTATCGGGTAGATCACCAGCAGCGCGACCAGGAGGGGGGAGCGCCGGAGGATCTGAAGGTCCTTGAGTAGGAGCCAGCGCACGTTCAGTGCCCCCGCCGGCGCAGGAACTCGACGAACGCCGCCTCGAAGCCCAGTCCGCTCGCGCCGACCGCGTCCTCGAGCTCGCGCGGCGAGCCGACGTAGACGATCTCTCCGTCGGCGAGCACGACGACGCGGTGGGCGTGGCGCTCGGCCTCCTGCACGTTGTGCGTGGAGTAGACGATCGCAGTGCCACCCTCGACGAGACCGCGCAGGAACTCCCACAACCGCTCGCGCTGGCCGGGATCGAGCGCCGTCGAGGGCTCATCGAGCAGAAGCACCGCCGGCTCGGAGAGGAGTCCGATGGCCACGTTGACGCGCTGGCGATTGCCTCCGGAGAGCGTCTCGACGCGATCTCGGGCGCGGTCGCCGAGGCCGGTTTGGGCGAGCATGCGCTCGACCGCCGCGCCCACATCGGTGCAGCGTTCGAGGCGGGCGAACAGACGCAGGTTCTCGGCCACGGTGAGGCGTCCGTAGAGCGCCGGTTGCTGCGGCACCCACCCGATCTCCGTCGGCGGGCGGCTGACCGTCCCGCCGTCGGGGCTGGTCTCACCCGCGAGGATCGAGAGCAGCGTGGTCTTGCCCGCGCCGTTGGGGCCGATGATGGCCACGAGCTCGCCGGCCCGAGCGGCCAGCGAGACATCGCGGACGGCGTGGCGCGCTCCGTAGCGCTTCGAGACCCCTCGGGCCTCGAGCACCGGCGCCGCGCCCGAGCCGGGAGCGGGTGCGTCCGTCCCGGGCCTTGCCGGCGATTGCGTCATCCGGTCCAACGGTAGAGGAGTGAGAACATGCCGGTGTGCGCTTCATGTTCGTCGGCGACGTGGTGGGCTCTCCCGGACGGCGAGCGCTCGAGTCGCTGCTGCCGCAGCTACGCGAGCGCCACCGGGTCGACTTCGCGGTGGTCAACGGCGAGAACTCCGCCGGAGGCCTCGGCATCACCGAGAAGACTGCGGCCCAGATCTTCGCCGCCGGCGCCGACGCGATCACCCTCGGCAACCACGTCTGGAAGCACCGGGAGGTCTACGACTACCTCGACCGCGAGCCCCGGATCGTGCGTCCGGCCAACTACCCGAAGGGCAACCCGGGTCGCGGGGCCATCGTGGTCGAGGGCCCCGGCGGGTCGAAGCTCGGCGTGGTCAACCTCTCCGGGCAGCTCTTCATGGGCGCCGCGCGCTCGCCGTTCTCCGAGGTCGACTCCGTCCTGGCCGAGCTGCGCGACCGCACCACCCACGTGCTCGTCGACTTCCACGCCGAGGCCACGAGCGAGAAGGTCGCGATGGGCTGGCACCTCGACGGCCGCGTGACCGCCTGCGTCGGCACCCACACCCACGTGCCGACAGCCGATGCCCGCGTTCTGCCGGGCGGGACCGCCTACATCACCGACGTGGGGATGACCGGGCCGCACGGCGGCGTGATCGGGGCCAACCGCGAGCCGGCGGTGCGGGGCTTCGTGACGCAGATGCCGCAGAAGCTGGGGACCTCCGAGGAGGACCCCGGGTTGAACGGCGTGGTGATCGAGGCGGACGCGGACGGACGAGCGGTCTCGATCGAGCAGCTGCTGGTGGCGGTGTAGGCCGGGCTCCTCAGGCTGACTACGCCGGCGCCCGCGCCGCCGCGAAGCTCCACATCTTGTTGCCCACGAAGTTGAGCGGCGTCGCCGCGATCACGGAGACGGCCTGGGCCACGACCTCGGGAGTCAGGGCGCCGACGACGAGGAGCTGGAGCATGGCCGCCTGGGCGATGAACGCGGCCGTGCTCACCGTGAAGAAACGCGGCGCCTGGAAGCGCTTGCTCTCGCCGCGCGCGGCGAACGTCCAGTGCCGATTCCACCAGAAGTTGTTCACCACGGCGACCGCAAAGGCGATCGTCGCCGCGAGCAGATGGTGCAGACCGAAGGCCGAGAGCGCGAGCGTGAAGACCACCAGGTTGACGACGTAGCCCGACCCTCCGACGGCGCAGAACTTGACGAGCTGGAGCCAGTTGTGGCGGCGGCGGAGGCCCTGTCGCACTCGCAACGGCACGGACGGCGCCGGAGCGAGCGGAGGCGGTGGCGCGGTGAGCGTGTCCTCATCGAGCATCGAGGCAGGCTAGCCCACCCTCTCCGCGTTTCCGTCGCGCGCGACGCCGAAGTGGTCGAGCACGAGCGGGGTGACGTCCTCGATCGACCACTGGTCGCGCTCGGGTGGTCCACCGTTGCCCTCGAGCCCGCAGGCCAGCAGTACTCCGAGCGAGTCGTGGCGGTGCAGGGAGCCGTGGCTGCCGCCGCCCGTGTGGTGGGACCCGCCCCAGTCGAAGAACTCGTAGCCGGGAGCGGCCGAGGAGATCACGTCGCCGGAGTGGCGCGCGTGCAGCGCTCGCCACAGCCGTCGCAGGCCGTCCGGGTAGGTGCGGCTGGTCACGCGGCCGTCCTCGACGCCGAGGGCGAGCACGCCGCGATCGCCCTCCACGCTCCAGCGCTCGCCGCGCGCGTCGACGAGCTCGCCGCCGGCCGCGAAGCGCAGCTCTCCGCTAGCCCCCCGCACAACCGCCTCGGAGCCCTCGAGCCGCGCACACAGATCGACGCCGTCGACCCCTGCGAGGGCGTCGGCCACCCGGACCGCGAGCTCCTCGCGGCGCTCGGGATCGAGCACGTAGACCCCCGCGAAGCGGCCGATCGGGCACACCGCGATGTCGGCCTCGGCGGGATCGCCGCCGCCCGCGAGCACGCGCAGGTCGCCAAAGGCGCCGCTCAGGCTGACCATGTCCTCGACCGCCGTCTGCGAGTGGTCGGACATGACGATCACGGCGTGATCCTCGAGAAAGGCATCGACCCCGCCGGCGACGTGCATCATGCGCTCGAGCGCGCGGTCGGCCGCCTCGATCGAGGTCACCTGGGCGTAGGGTCCGCGCCGGTGCGAGTAGGTGTCGTTGTCGGGCAGCGAGAACAGCATGAAGTCGAACAGGTCGTTCTCGACGAGGTGCGCGCCGACGCAAGCTGTGTGCTGATCGCGCTGGCCCGGCATCCCCAGCGTCGAGGTGCAGCCGGTGTCGCGGGAGGCAAACAGGTCGGCGTAGAAGAGCTCCTCCGGTCCCCAGGTCCCGTAGGTGAACTGCGCGGCCCGGGCGATCCACGGGTAGATGCCGGCGGCGGCGGGCTGGTGACGGGTCCGGCCGCGATAGATCAGGTAGGTCGTGCCCGCAGTCCGCAGGCCGGCGTCGGCAAGATGCTCGAACACCGTCTTCTCCGCCCGGGTGAGGTGGGCGAGATTCATGTTGTAGACGGTGTCGATGAGCGAGCGGCGCACGCCGTGAGCCTGCGAGGCCGAGAACGAGGAGCCGTACTCGACGTAGCGCTCCTCGCCGCGGTGGTACCAGTTGGTCGACGGGATCCCGTGCTGGTCGACCGAGAGTCCGGTGGCGATCGAGGCGGCGCAGACCGGGGTCAGCGAGGGAAAGGCGGCGGCGCAGTCGCGCACGTGGAGCCCCCGCTCGCTCAAGGCCGCGAGCACCGGTGCGCGACCCTCGGTGATCGCGCGGTCGAGCATCTCGGGCTTGAGCGCGTCGATGACCCCGAGCACGACCTTCTTGGGCTTGCCCGCGGCACGCTCGCGCGCCATCTCAGCCGCCTCGGGGCGAGCTCGCCCGGCGAGCGCTCACCGCAGGATCCGCAGGCCCTCGTACTTGCCCCCACGCTCGGAGCGCGAGCGCACGAGCAGCACGACGAAGGCGACGAGCGCGACCACAGCGAGCGGCGGCGCGAAGACGGCCACGGCGGCGAGTACGAGCGCGATCACGTCGGCGTAGATCGCGAAGAGCGGCGCGGCCGAGGGCGTGGCCCGCGCGCGCGCTCGGGCGAGCAGCCGGGCGATGGCGAAGAACCCGAGCGCGGCACAGGCCACCCCGACGAGCAGACCGATCCAACCCTGTTGCTGAACCGCCGAGATCGTCCCGGCGCTCAGCAGCGCCCCGAGCACTCCGCCGGCCACGGCGAGCCCGATCTCGAGCGGCCGGCCGACCCGACCGCGCTCGGCCGCGTACGCCCCCACGGCGAGCACCAGGACCGCGAACAGGAAGGCCGGCGACTCGAGGAAGTCGAACGAGCCGCGCTCGAAGTCGATGCCGACGTTGGCGGCGGCGAGCGCGCCGGCCAGCAGCACCGGTAGGAACGGGCGCACCCCACTGGCCCCGGCGAGACCGGCTCCCGTGGCGATGGCGAGGAGGAGGGAGATGGGCGGCGGCGGTCGGTAGGCTCGGCGGAGCGCAATGACTGTAGACGACGCCCACGGCGGGACCGGAGGCCCCACACGGGCCGCAGGCAGGCCCGGCGCCGGCCCCGGCGAACGGGGAGGCGTGGGACCGACGCGCTCGACCTCGCGCGACCTCGAGCGCTACGCCGGGCTGTTCGCCTCGCGCACGCGCGTGATGCGCTCGTCGGCCATGCGCGACATGATGGCCGTGACCGAGCGCCCCGAGGTGATCTCGCTCGCCGGCGGCCTGCCCGACACCAGCACCTTCCCGCCCGAGACCTTCGCCGCGATGGCGGGACGAGTGGCGGCCGAGTCGTGCGCCCGTGCGCTGCAGTACGGGCCGACCGAGGGCCTCGCCGACGCCAAGGTCTGCATCGCCGAGGTCATGGCGGCCGAGGGGATGTCGGTCGACGACGACGACCTGATCGTCACCACCGGCGGCCAGCAGGTACTCGATCTCGTGACCAAGACCCTGATCGATCCGGGCGACGTCGTGGTCGCCGAGGCGCCGACCTACCCCGGCGCCGTTCCGGTCTTCTCCTCCTACCCGGCCGACGTCGTGCAGATCGACGTCGACGACCGCGGGATGCGCGTCGACCTGCTCGAGGAGACGCTCGACCGCCTCGAGCGCGAGGGCCGCCGCCCCAAGTTCATCTACACCGTGCCCACCTTTCAGAATCCGGCCGGAGTGACCATGTCACTCGAGCGCCGCCACCGCCTGGTGGAGATCGCGCGGCGGCGCGAGCTGCTCGTGCTCGAGGACAACCCGTACGGCCTCCTGCGCTACGAGGGCAGCCCCGAGCCGACCCTGCGTTCACTCGACGGCGGTCTCTACGTGATGTACCTGGGGACGTTCTCGAAGATCCTCTCGCCTGGGCTCCGCCTGGGCTGGGTCGCGGCGCCGCCGCCCGTGCTCGAGAAGATCAATCTCGGCAAGCAGGCCGCCGACCTCTGTACCTCGACGCTCTCGCAGCTCATGGTCCGCGCGTACTTCGAGGAGACGCACTGGCGGACCTACGTCGACTCGCTGACCGAGATCTACCGCGCCCGCCGCGACACCATGCTCGACGCCCTGGCCGAGTTCTTCCCCGCCGAGGCGGAGTGGACGCGGCCGGCGGGTGGCCTGTTCATCTGGGCGACGCTGCCCGACTTCATCGACACCACCGACCTGCTCGCGCGCGCGCTGCGCGACAACGTGGCGTTCGTGCCCGGCGAGGGCGCCTATCTCGACGGGCGGGGGCGCTCGTCGATGCGGCTCAACTTCTCGGGTTCGAACGAGCACGCGGTCCGCGAGGGCGTGCGGCGGATCGGCAAGGTCGTGTCCGAGCAGGTCGCGCTGTACGGGACGCTCACGGGCACGCGGCGGACGACTGCGGGGCGTACGCCCGAGCGACGCCGGCCCGCTGTGGCCGCCCCGGAAGAGGCTCAGGAACCGGAGGATCTCGGCGCGCGAGTCGTGCCGATGCGCCGGCGAGGTCGGGCGTGAGCCGCGTCGCGGTCCTCAAGGGCGGCCGCTCGCTCGAGCGGCAAGTGTCGCTGCGCTCGGGTGCGCGCGTGGAGGACGCCCTCGAGCGAGTCGACCACGAGGTCGTGGGCATCGACGTCGGCGCGGACGTGATCGAACGGCTGCGCGCCGCCTCCCCCGACGCCGCGTTCATCGCTCTCCACGGCCAGGACGGTGAGGACGGCACCGTGCAGGAGCTGCTCGAGGTGCTCGGCATCCCCTACACCGGGTCGGGGGTGCTCGCCTGCCTGCGCTCGTGGGACAAGATCCTCACCAAACACCTCCTGATCGAGGCCGGGCTGCCCACGCCGGAGTTCTTCGCCCTGGCCGAGACCGCCTTCGAGGAGCTCGGGGCCGGCGACGCCCTGCCGGCCATCGAGGAGCGGCTCTCCTTCCCCATCGTGGCCAAACCGGCGACCGGCGGCTCGGCGCTGGGGATCAAGTTCGCGCGCGCGGCCGCCGACGTTCCCGCCGCCCTCGTCGCCGCCTTCTCCTACGCCGACCGCGTCCTGCTCGAGCGCCACGTGCGCGGCCGCGACCTCGCGGTCTCGGTCCTCGACGGTCCCGGAGGCCCGGTCGCCCTGCCGATCGTGGAAGCCGTCCCCCGCGGCGAGGACTTCTACGACTTCGAGGCCCGCTACGAGATCGGGCGCACGAGCTTCGTCTGCCCGGCGGGCCTGTCGCGGGCGCTGACCGAGCAGACCCACCAGCTCGCGCTCGCCACGTACGCGTTGCTCGGCCTCTCGGGCTTCGCGCGCGTCGACCTCATGCTCGAGGAGGTGAGCGGCGAGTTGTTCGTGCTCGAGGCCAACGCCACCCCGGGCCTGACCGAGACGAGCCTGCTCCCCCAGGCCGCCGAGGCACACGACATCGGGCTCGACGAGCTGATCGGCCAGATCGTCGAGCTGGCGCTGGCGCGCGGACCGGTGGGCGCGCCGGACTAGACCTAATGACCGTCGGCGCGAACGTCCGCGGTTGATGTGGGCGTCGGCACCCGTGCGTGAGCTGCGCGGGTACCGTCGAGGCCAGTCCTCGACGGTACCGCAATCATGGGGTCCTGCTCGTCGGGCCGGGTTACTCGTTCGCGGAGCTCGCTGACGCGATCAACGCGGCGTCGCGCGCTGGGACCGCTCGCATCTGCATCGCTTCGAGCTCCCAGATGGCCGAGAGATCAACTTCTCGGATGCCGACTTCAACGAGCCCGGATGGCTCGACCCCCGAGGAGCCAAGGGTCGCGCACGGCTGAAGCCGGCCGACGCTCCCCCGACCCTCCGCACGGGCACGACCGCGGGCGCGTCACCTAACCGCCCTGGGGGCGACGAGGAGGAGCAGCGTGCAACCACCGCACTCGGCGAATACCGAACGCGTCAGCCGCGGGTCAGCCACGGGCCCGTCGACGGCGTCCCGTCCAGGCCAGATAGCCGCCGAGCGTACCGGCGGCCCCGATCCCGAAGGTGAACATCGGGCGCTCCCAGGAGCGCCAGCGCCCGGGATCGACGGCCATCAGCTCGGCCACGCCCTCGATGAAGGCGGCCGCGATCACGCCGGCCACCACCCGGTTACCCAGGCGCTCGGCGCGGGCGATGAGCGGCTCGAGCTCATCCGCGCGCAGGTGGACCTCCAGTCCGCCCCCCTCCACGACGGCCAGCAGGCGCCGCACGTGCTCGGGGAGCTCGGCGCCGAGCTGCGCAACGTCGATGCCGGCCTGCCCGAGGCGACGGGCGAACGCCGTGGGGGACATCTGGCGGGCGACGAGGCGGCGAGCGTAGGGGGCCAACACCGCGCCCAGCTCGAAGTCGGGATCGAGCGCCACGGCCATCCCCTCGTTCATGGCGACCATCTTCAGCAACAGCACCAGCTCGTGCGGCAGCTGCAGGTGATGGCGGCGCACGATCCGGAGGGCATCCTCGATCACCGATCCGAGCGCGATCTCGCTGACCGCGCGCCCCTCGGTGCTCGCCACCAGGGCGGCGAGGTCGGCCTGCAGCGTCGCGCGATCGACCGGGGCCCGCGCGGTGGAGAGGGCGAGCACCGCGTCGGTGGTCCGGTCGGCATCGCTTCGGGCGAGGGCGACGAGCAGGGCGCCGAGCCGCTCGCGCAGGCGGTCGTCGAGCTCGCCGACCATGCCGAAGTCGATGATGCCCAGCCGCCCGCCGGGCTCGACGAAGAAGTTGCCCGGATGCGGATCGGCGTGGAAGAAGCCGTCCTCGAAGACCATCTGGGCGGTCACGCGGGTCGCCAGCTCGGCGAGCGCGCGGCGGCCGATGCCGGCCTCGTCGAGCGCGTCGAGGTCTGAGACCTTGAGGCCGCGCACGCGCTCCAGCGTCAGGACCCGAGAGGTGCTCGTCTCCCAGAGCACCCGCGGGATGTGCACCTCGTCGTCCTGTGCGAAGTTGGCCGCGAAGCGCTCCGCGCTGCGTCCCTCGCGCAGGTAGTCGAGCTCGGCCTCCAGCGTCACGGCGAACTCGTCGACCAGCCCGACGAGGTCGTAGTCGGAGGCCGCCTCCCAGCGCCTGCTGGCGTGCACCGCTAGGTTGCGCAGGATCTCCAGGTCCTCCGCGATCTGCTCCACGACGCCGGGCCGGCGGACCTTCACCACCACCTCGGTGCCGTCGTGCAGCGTGGCCGCGTGGGCCTGCCCGATCGACGCGGCCGCCAGCGGGATGAGCTCGAAGCTCGCAAAGGCGTCCTCGACGCTCTGGCCGAGCTCCTCGGCGACGAGCGCGCGGATGGTCTCTGCGGCCACCGGAGGCGCGGCGTCCTGCAGGCCGGCCAGCTCGGCCTGGTAGGCGGCACCGAGGAGGTCCGAGCGCGTCGAGAGGATCTGTCCGAGCTTGACGAACGTCGCCCCGAGCTGCTCGAGCGCCAGGCGGACGTGCTCGGGGCGCGTGTAGGGCTCGGCTTGGGGCTCGTGGCCGAGCAGGCCTCGATGGAAGGGCACGTAGCGCTCGAGCCCGGCGATCCCCACCAGGTAGCCCATCCCGTGGCGCGAGAGCGTCTCAGCGATCTCGCGGTAGCGCTGTCGGTGGCCGCTCATGGCGCTGCGCGCGCCGTGCGGCTACGCCGCGAGGACCGTCGCCTACTACTAGCTGGCGGCCAGGACGAACGGCCGCTTGGCTTCGTCGCATCGGCGACGGCAGTCCTCGGCTGATGAGAACGATGAGTCGCACCCGGCCGAGCTTGTTGCCTGTACGGTGTCACCGTCGTCGACCCGGCGGATGATCGATCAGCCACCTCAAGGGCCTGCCAGCGGGAGGCCGGCGACCATGAAAGTACCGCCGCGACACCGACACAGCC
>JBBSNG010000046.1:0-13095 GCA_038232755.1 Solirubrobacterales bacterium
ACTGTCCTCAGACATTCGCCACCGCGCTGCACCGAGGCCGAAGCCCGTCGGCGGTCACGCGGCGGGGGGGGAGCCGCGCGACCGCCCGCGGGCTTGGCCTCGGGGCGAACCGTCAGGCGGCCGGGAGCAGGCGCGCCTCCTCGCCCGACCCGTCGAGCGGCACGTCGCCCGCTCGGGTGAGCAGGTTCGAGAAGTGGTTGAGCGCCACGTGGGAGACGGCCTCGAGCAGTTGCTCGTCGGTCCAGTCGGCCTCGCGCGCTTCCTCGTGAAGATGCAACGGTGGGACCGAGTCGCCCTCGAGGAGCGCGCGAACGAACCGCAGCATCGCCGCCTCACGCTCCTCGCCCGATCCGAACCGCCGCGCCTGGGCGATCTCGTCGAGCGGGAGCCCCGCCTCTCGGGCGGTGCGCAGGAGCGTGGCGAGCGCGTAGACGCTGCCCTGGTGCTCAGCCACCGCGAGAGCGATCCGCTGCTGGGTCTTGAGCGGGAGGGCGCCGTGTCGAAGCTCGGAGCGGAAGCGTGCGTAGGCCCGCAGCGACGCCGGCGATCCCGCCAGCACCCCCACGAAGTTCGGCAGCTGGCCACCGCCCGCGACCGCGCCCTTCAGGACGGGCAGGCTGCGCTCGGGCGCGGTCAGCTCGTCGTGGACCTGGAACCTGCTCTCCTGAGTCTTCATGGGCTTGGCCTTCTGCCGGTGGCTTACGCGTTGTAAGTATAGCTTTGCAACGGCGTCGCCGGTCGCCTCGAACAACTCCCGAGGTACCCCCGACGGATGGGTCGAATTTCTAGCTTCCGCTTATTAACCGTTCGTAAGAGGCGCCCGAGCGGTGCACCCGGAGGCCACGGGATGGCGCGCCGGCGCTCGAATTCGGCCGAGGCCGGCGCGCGTTCGCAGGCGCAACGGCGACCGTCTCGTGCACTAGGTTGCCGCGGATGCGCACGGCCGTGGTCACCGGAGGCGGACGCGGGCTCGGTGTAGCGATCGCCCGGAGGCTGGCGGCGCGAGGCCTGGCCGTGCTGATCACCGATCTCGACGCCGAGGCCGCGGACCGCGCCGCCCGCTCGATCGGCACACCGGCGTGGTCCGCCGGCCTCGACGTGCGCGATCCCGAGGCGTGCCGCGCGGTCGCCCGGGAGGCCGGCGCGCGCGGAGAGCTGTCGGTTTGGGTCAACAACGCGGGGGTGCTCGTCTCGGGCCCGGCCTGGGGACCCTCCGACGCCGAGGTCGAGCTGACCGTCGCGGTGAACCTGATGGGCGTGGTGCACGGCTCGCGGGCGGCGCTCGAGCAGATGACGGACGGCGGGCGGATCCTCAACGTCGCCTCGCTCTCCGCTCTCGGGCTCGCGCCGGGGCTCGCGGTCTACGCCGCGAGCAAGCACGCGGTGCTCGCCTTTGGCACCTCGCTGGCCGCCGACCTGCACGCGGCCGGCCGTCGGGTCGAGGTGCGGACCCTCTGCCCCGACGTGATCGACACGCAGATGGTGCGCGACCAGCTCGACAGTCCGGAGGCGGCGATACTGTGGTCCGGTCCCGCCCCGCTGGCGGTCGACGAAGTAGCCGACCGGGCCATGAAGCTGCTCGCCGGCCGCCGGCCGCGCGCGGTGGTCCCGGCCTGGCGCGGCGAGCTACTGCGCCTTCTCTACCGCTTTCCGCGCCTCTCCCTGCCGGCGCTGTCGATGCTGGCCCGGCTCGGCCGCGGCCGCCGCGAGCGGTGGCGGCGGCAAGTCGGAGCCTGAGCGGAGAGTTGCGAGCGCCGCGGCGAGTACCGCGGAGCGCCGGGCGCTACTGACCCGCGGTGCGGGCCACGTAGGCCGCCACGGCCTTGGCGTTGTCCCCATCGAGGATGCCGGCCGGCATCTGGAGCTTGCCTGTGCCGCCGTTCTTGATCGCGTTCAGCACGCGCTGCTCGTCCACCGCTCCCAGGCGGTCGAGGTTCGGGCCGGTCACGCCCTTGGCCTGGATGGCGCCGAGGCTGTGACAGGAGGCGCAGTTCTCACGGAAGAGCTCCTTGCCCTCGTCGAGCTCCTGGCTCGGTCCCGTGCTCACCAGCGACCCCGTCCCCCCGATCGACTCCTGCTGAGAGGCGATCACCGCTCCGGGCACGACAAGGCCGAGGACGACGTAGAGGATGGGGATGGCGACCTTGACGAAGGGCCCGCCCCCGGTCAGGTAGGCGTTGCGGGCCCGGCCCGGCCCGCCGGAGAAGGCGACGAAGACGGCGCCGATGCCGAGGATGGCCCACGGCAGCAGGAAGATCCACACCCAGACGCTCATCGCGGGTGCATGCTAGTCAACCGCGAAGACGGGCGCCTGCGACCGCGGCGGCTGCGATCAGCCGGCGAGCCGCTCGGCGCCCGCGTAAACGTTGAAGCTCTCGCCGCGAACGAAGCCGCACAGCAGCATGCTCTCCTCGCGAGCCAGCGCGACGGCCAGCGTCGAGGGGGCGCCGACCGCGACGATGCCCGCGAGGCCGGCCACACTGGCCTTCTGCACGAGCTCGAACGACGCGCGGCCGCTGAGGCAGGCGTAGATGCTCTGCCCGACGAGCGGATAGGTCCCTCCGAGCAACCGCGAGCCGAGGGCCTTGTCCATGGCGTTGTGGCGCCCCACGTCCTCGCGCAGCACGAGCAGCTCCCCGTCCGCGGCGAACAGCGCGGTCGCGTGCAGCCCACCGGTCTGGCGAAAGGCGTCCTGCTCGCCCCGGGCGCGGTCGGGAACGGCGAGCACGACCTCGGGCTCGATCGCGACGCTCGGCGCGCCGGCGGCTCCGGACGGGCGCTCGCGACGGACGAACTCGAGCGCGCCCTTGCCGCACACACCGCAGGACGAGGTCAGATAGAAGCGTCGCTCGCCCGTGGGATCGCGACGCAGCCCGGCGCGTGTGCGCACCTCGATCACGTTGGCGGCGAGGTCCTCGCTCAGACCGACGCCGACGACGTCCTGGGGTCCCGAGATCAACCCCTCGCCGGCCAGGAACCCGGCGGCGAGCTCCTCGTCCTCTCCGGGCGTGCGCATGGTCACCGCCAGGGCATGGCCGTCGACGCGGATCTCGAGCGGCTCCTCGACCGCCAGGTCGTCGCGCAGGCGCTCACGGTCCCGTCCGTGCACACGCTCGATCCACGCGCGGCCGACGTGCGGGTCGAACGCCGTGGCCATGGCGGGAATCTAGATCGTCCCGACGGGCCGCGGCACTCCGACGTGGAAGCCCTGCGCGTAGTCGACGCCGTAGTCGCTCAGCAGGTCGTAGGTCGGCTGGTCACCCACGAACTCCGCGATCGTACGCGTACCCACGCTCCCGGCCAGACCGACGATGGCGCGGACGACCTCCTGGTCGATCCGCCCGGTCTCCAGCTTGCGCACGAACTCGCCGTCGATCTTCAGGTAGTTCACCGACAGGTACTTGAGGTAGTAGAAGGAGCCGAAGCCGGAACCGAAGTCGTCGAGGGCCAACCGGCAGCCGAGCCGCGCGACGCGCTCGGCGAAGGAGCGTGCGTGGTCCATGTTCGCCGTCGCGGCGGTCTCGGTGACCTCGAGCACGAGATCGTCGGCCTCCGCCGGTCCTCGCCCGAGCTCCTTGCGCAGGTAGCTCGTAAGCGCGGGGTCGCCCATCGAGCGCCCCGAGAGGTTGACCGCGACGCGGATCGGGCTGCCGGCTCGGCGGCGCTCGGCGATCAGGTGGACGGCCTGGCCCACCACCCACCGGTCGATGGCCTGCACGAGGTCGAAGCGCTCGGCCACCGGGAGGAAGGACGACGGCGGGATGAGCTGGTCGTCGCGGCCGCGCATGCGCAACAGCAGCTCGTGCTGGGCCACGGCGCCCGTACGCAGGTCGACGATCGGCTGACAGTAGAGCTGGAAGCTGTCGTGATCGAGCGCGGTGCGGATCTCCTCGGCCCAGCTGCGTCCCTCCTCGGCGCGCGCGTGCATGTCGGGCGAGAAACACGCGAGGCGATCGCGGCCCGAGCGCTTGGCCTCGTACATGGCCAGGTCGGCCGCCGCGAGGGCGCCCTCGGCCGGGGCGCCGTGCTCGAGCTCGGCGATGCCCACGCTGGCGGTGATGTGAACGGGCTCTCCGGAGAGCAGGTGCACGCGCTCACGCAGGGCCTCGAGCAGGCCCTCGGCCACGGTCACGGCCCGGTCGGAGCGCGTGCCGTGGAGAAGCACGGCGAACTCGTCGCCGCCGAGGCGGGCGAGGACGTCGGCCGCACGCAGACGGCGCTCCAGGATCCCGGCCACGGCACGGATGAGGCTGTCGCCGGCCTGGTGGCCCAGCGAGTCGTTGATGTACTTGAAGTTGTCGATGTCGATCATGAGCACGCAGCCGGGCTCGTGCTGGCGCTCGACGAGGCGGACCTCCTGCGCGAGCTCCTCGAGGAAGCGGCGGCGGTTGAACAGACCGGTCAGCCCGTCGTGGTCGGCCAGGAACTGAAGCTGGGACTCGAACGCCTTACGCTCGGTGATGTCGGTGAGCAGGCCCTCGCTCTGACCCGGCTCGCCGGCCGCGCCGAAGTGGACGAGCGCCTCGTGGCGCATCCAGCGGATCTCGTCTCCGCGGTCGAGGATGCGGTACTCGATCTCGATCGCCCCGCCGCGCTCCTCGGCGCGCGCGATCTCGGCGAGCACCCGCTCGCGGTCCTCGGCGTGCAGACGGCGGCGCCACAGCCCCGGGTCGGCCTGCCACTCCTCGGGCGTGTAGCCGAGCATCGACTCGATCTGCGGGGACACGTAGACCCAGGCAGCCTCGCCGAGTCCGGCGACGAAGGTTATGGCCGGCAGCCGCTCGACCAGGGCGCGGTAGCGCACCTCGGCCTGACGGAGCTTCTCCTGGGCACGCTCGCGCTCCGAGACGTCGACGGAGACCCCGACGTACCCGATGGTCTCGCCGCCGGGCCCGCGCACCGGCGCGTTGCGCGCGTAGACGGGGATGGTCTCGCCGTCCTTCCGGCGCAGCTTGAACTCCTCCTCCCACGGGCGGTCACCGGTCCCGATGCGCTCGAGCAGCGACTCCCGGTCCTCCACCTCGGCACGCCCCGTCAGGTCGGAGATCGAGGCGCCCACCGCCTCATCCGGCGAGAAGCCGTAGAACTGCTGTGCGCAGCGGTTCCAGTGGGTGACGATCCCCTCGGTGTCGACCGCCACCACGGCAGCGTCGACGCGGTCGAGCAGCTCGGCCTGGAAGCGGAGCCCGGCCTCGATTCGCCGGCGCGCGGTCACGTCTTCGGCGTGGACCATCACGAGGTCGGGCGGCACGTGTACGTAGGTGACGGCCAAGCGCTTGGTCTGGCCGATCGAAGGCATCGGGAAATCGATCTCGCGGCTCACCGACCCCGTGGCGACGAGATCCTCGCGGAGCTCGGCGAGGACCCTCGAATCGTGTCCGTGCAAGACACTCGCACGGCTTCCGAGCAGCTCGGCGACATGGCCCTCGGTGAACCGATGGGCGGCGTCGTTGAAGTCGACGAGCACGAAGTCCTCGGCCTCTCTGCGCCACGTGTAGGTGGGGATGGGCAGGCCCTTGTACTGCGCCCGGAAGCGCTCGCGGCTGTGCTCGAGCTCCTCGCGCGCGCGCCGGCGCTCGGTGGCGTCGACGGCGATCCCCACGAAGCCCTCGAGCTCTCCCTCGGGCTCGCGCACGCCGACGATGCGGCTGTAGGCGGTGAAGGTGCTCCCGTCCTTGCGGCGCAGGGCGATCTCGCCGTCGAACTCGCCCCGCTCAGTGACCTCGCGACGCAGCTCGGCCGCGGACTCGTCCCCCCCCTGCGGCCAGATCAGGTCGCGCAACGGCCGGCCGAGGGCCTCCGCGGCGGAGTAGCCGTAGAGCGCCTCTGCCCCGCGGTTCCAGTGCACGACCACCCCGCTGCGGTCCCAGCGCTTGACCGCGGCGTCGACCTGGTCGAGGACGTCGGCCTGGAGCCCGACCTCGCGCTCGATCCGCCGGCGCTCGGTGACCTCTCGGACCAGCGCGACCACGCGGTCGCCCCCGTCGTCGAGCGGCTCCGTCGCCACCTCGACCTCGATTCGCGTACCGTCTCGGCGGACGAGAACCGCGGTGTGCCGGTCGGCCCGGGCGCCGCCGCCGCGGCGCTCGCGCAGTCTTCGCTCGCGGTCGGCCACGTCCTCGACCCGCAGCAAATCCATGAAGGAGGGCAGCGCCTCGAGCTCCTCCACGGCGTAACCGGTCATCTCCGCGAACGCGTCGTTCACGTGCGCGAACCGCTTGGTCGCGAGGTCGAGCACGACGACGCCCTCGCCGAGACCGTGCTGGGCCGCGAGCAGAGCCGCGTCGAGCTCACCCTGCCGTCGCAGGGCCTGGACGAGGCGCGCGTTGTCGAGGGTCAGCGCGACCTGATCGACCACGGCTCGGGCGACGCTCTGGTCGTCGGAGGTGTAGGAGCGTCGAGCGCCTTCGCGGGCCAGCGCGGCCAGCCCGATGGTCCGTCCGCGGGCCCGGATCGGAACGAAGAGGAGGCTGCTGACGCTGTGCTCGGCGAGATACGGCCGCAGCGCGGGATCCACGGCCTCGGGCAGGCCCCCCGAGGCCTCGTCGACCAGCACGGGCTCGCCGCTCTCGACCGCGCCCCGGGCCAGCGCCCAGGTGCCGGCCGAGTCGAGGTCGACCGCGGCCAGCGCCCCCTCGACGAGCTCTCGGGTGCTCGCGCTGCGGTGCCTCACCGCGACGGGCTCCCAGCCCCCCGGTTGCTCGCCGGCCGTCGCGATGACGCACAGATCGCCGAGGAGCCGCGATAGTCGCTCCGCCGCCTCGTCGAAGAGTCGCTGACGGTCCAAGGGGACCTCGCCGAGGGCCCGTGCGGAATCCGCCAGCGCGGACAGGCCGCCTGACCCCTGGGGGCTTCCTTCCTCCTGAGCGCTCATCGCTCCGTGACCTTTCGCGGGAATCCTTCCCTTATGCGGCCTACAGCTTGACAAGGATAACCGCTTTCGAAGGTCCGCAGAGCGGGTCCGTGGCCGTCCGCCCGCGCGACCGGCCCACGAGTCGCGCGTGAGCGGACCGGCGCCCGCTCTGGGGGCCGAGGCTCAGGCCGTCGCCACCAGCCCGCCGTCGTCCTCGACCTGCGAGCGATCGAGTCGGGCCAGGTAGCCGTCCACCGCCGCGGCGCACTTGCGACCCTCGGCGATGGCCCAGACGATCAGCGACTGGCCGCGGCGCGAGTCACCGCAGGCGAACACCCCGGCGGTCGAGGTCTCCCAGCGCTCCTCGTCGGCGAGCACGTTGCCGCGCCCGTCGCGTTCGAGGCCGAGCTGCTCGATGAGACCCTCGTGGCGAGGATGCAGGAAGCCCATGGCCAGCAGGACGAGGTCGGCGGGGAGCTCGAAGTCGGAGCCCTCGATCTTGGCGAAGTCGGGCGGTCCGGAGACCTCGTAGCCGTGCAGGCGCGAGACGCGCCCGTTCTCGCCGCTGAACTCCGTGGTCATCGCCCCGAAGCGCCGCTCGCCGCCCTCCTCGTGGGCGGGCGAGGTGCGCAGGATGAGCGGCCAGGTCGGCCAGGGCGTCTTGTCGTCGGGTCGCTCGGGCGGTGGCTCGGCCAGCAGCTCGATCTGGGTCACGCTCGCGGGCAGCTCGCGGTGGGAGTTGCCGAGGCAGTCGGCGCCGGTGTCCCCGCCGCCGATGATGACCACGTGGCGACCGGCCGCGGAGATCGGTCGCTCCGCCCGCGGATCGCCGGCGACATGGCGGTTGCGCTGCTCGAGGTAGTCCATCGCGAAGTGAACTCCGTCGAGCTCGCGCCCGGGCACGGGCAGGTCGCGCGGGACGGTCGAGCCGGTGGCTACGACGATCGCGTCGAAGCGCTCGTGGAGCTCGTTCGCGTCGACGTCGCGGCCGACCTCTACACCGGTCACGAACTCGACGCCCTCCTCGGCCAGGAGATCGACGCGGCGCTGAACCACGCCCTTGTCGAGCTTGAAGTCCGGTACGCCGTAGCGCAACAGTCCGCCGATGCGGTCCTGGCGCTCGTAGACGGTCACCGCGTGACCGGCCTGGTTGAGCTGAGCGGCGGCGGCGAGGCCGGCGGGCCCCGAGCCCACCACCGCGACGCTGCGCCCGCTGCGCCACTCGGGCACGCGCGCGGTGACCCAGCCCGCCTCGAAGGCGCGATCGATGATCGAGACCTCGATCTGCTTGATGGTCACCGCGTCGTCGTTGATGTCGAGCACGCACGCGGCCTCGCACGGCGCGGGGCAGATGCGGCCGGTGAACTCCGGGAAGTTGTTGGTGGCGTGGAGCGCGTCGATGGCCTCGCGCCACCGGTCCCGATAGACGAGGTCGTTCCAGTCCGGGATCAGGTTCCCGAGCGGGCACCCCGAGTGGCAGAAGGGAACGCCGCACTCCATGCACCGCGCGCCCTGCGCGCGCAGCTCGGGCACGGTGAGCCCCGTCGTGAACTCGCGGAAGTCGTGCATCCGCTCACCGACGGGTCGCTTTCTGCCGTCGACGCGATGGATCTTGAGGAAACCGCCGAGCTCACCCATGGGAGGGCTCCGTGCGGTCCTTGCCTGCCCCGGCGGCGGCGGCCTGGCGCGCGTCGTCGAGATCCGCCTCCTCGGCCTCGGCGCCGTCGCGCTCGGCGACCTCGGCGATGTCCTCCTGCTGACCGGCGTGGACGGGCTCACGGTCGCCCGAGGAGCCCGGGCCCGCCGGAGCGACCTCGCCGACCGCGCCGTCGTCGGGCGAATCGACTCCGCGGACGGCCACGCCGTTCGACTCGCCGTCGATCTTCGTGGAGCGCTCCGCGGCCTCGGCGAGCGCACGCTTGTAGTCCCGCGGCATGACCTTGACCCAGGTGGCGCGCAGTGCCTCCCACTCGGCGAGCACGCGCGCGGCGACCGGGCTGTCGGTGCGCCGGCCGTGCTCGACCACGAGCTCGCGCACCTCTGCGAGGTCGTCCGCGCTCGCCTCCTCGAGGTCGACGAGACCGAGGTTGCAGCGGTTCGCGAACACCGCCTCGCGATCGAGCACGAAGGCGATCCCGCCGCTCATGCCGGCGGCGAAGTTGCGCCCGGTAGGGCCGAGCACGACGACGCGGCCGCCGGTCATGTACTCGCAGCCGTGGTCGCCGGTGCCCTCGACCACCGTGCACGCACCGGAGTTGCGCACGGCGAAGCGCTCGCCGGCCAGCCCTCGGAAGAAGGCGCGGCCCGAGGTCGCTCCGTAGAGCACCGTGTTGCCGACGATCACGTTCTCCTCGGCCACGAAGGTCGTGCCCTCGGGCGGGCGCACGGTGAGGACGCCGCCCGAGAGCCCCTTGCCCGTGTAGTCGTTGGCGTCGCCGTGGAGGGTGAGGGTCACGCCGGGCGCGAGCCACCCGCCGAAGCTCTGGCCGCCCGAGCCGCGCGCGGTCACCGAGATCGTGTCCTCGGGCAACCCCTCGGCTCCGTGGCGGCGGGCGATCTCTCCGGAGAGCAGGCCCCCGACCGTGCGGTTCTTGTTCTCGACCCGCAGCTCGGCCTCGACGCGCTCGCGGCGCTCGAGAGCGGGGCCCGCCACCGAGATCAGGGCGTGGTCGGCGTGGTCGTCGAGCACCGGGTCCTGGGCGCGCACGCGCCGGCGGGCCACGTCGGGGCCGACGCGCGGCTCGGCCAGCAGGCTCGAGAGGTCGACGCCTCGGGCCTTCCAGTGCTCGATGGCCTCGTCCGTGGCGAGCAGGTCGGTCCGCCCGATCAGGTCCTCGAAGCGGCGGATGCCGAGCCGGGCCATCAGGCCGCGCGCCTCCTCGGCGACGTAGAAGAAGTAGTTGACCACGTTCTCGGGCGTGCCCTCGAAGCGCTTGCGCAGCTCGGGGTCCTGGGTGGCGATGCCGACCGGGCACGTGTTCAGGTGGCAGGCGCGCATCATGATGCAGCCCATGGTGATCAGCGGGCCGGTGGAGAACCCGAACTCCTCGGCGCCGAGCAGCGCGCCGACGATCACGTCGCGGCCGGTCTTGAGCTGGCCGTCGGTCTGGACGGTGATGCGGTCGCGCAGGCGGTTCTGCACGAGCGTCTGCTGGGTCTCGGCCAGCCCGATCTCCCACGGCACGCCGGCCGACTGGATCGAGGAGACGGGCGAGGCGCCGGTGCCGCCGTCGTGGCCGGCGATGGTCACGTGGTCGGAGTTGGCCTTGGCCACGCCCGCCGCAACGGTTCCGACTCCGACCTCGGAGACGAGCTTCACGCTGACGCGCGCCGCCGGGTTGGCGCAGCGAAGGTCGAAGATCAGCTGCTTCAGATCCTCGATCGAGTAGATGTCGTGGTGCGGCGGGGGTGAGATCAGGCCCACGCCGGGGGTCGAGGAGCGGATCTTGGCGATGTAGGGATCGACCTTGTGGCCGGGGAGCTGACCGCCCTCACCGGGCTTGGCGCCCTGGGCCATCTTGATCTGGAGGTCGTCGGCGTTGACCAGGTAGTGGATGGTCACGCCGAAGCGGCCGGAGGCGACCTGCTTGATGGCCGAGCGCCGCGAGTCGCCGTTCGGATCGCGGCTGTAGCGACGCGCGTCCTCCCCGCCCTCGCCGGTGTTCGACTTGCCGCCGAGGCGGTTCATGGCGATGGCCAGGGTCTCGTGGGCCTCGGCCGAAAGCGAGCCGAGCGACATGGCGCCGGTGGCGAAGCGCTTGACGATCTCCGACGCGCCCTCGACCTCGTCGAGCGGGATCGGCTCGGGGGCCTCGTTGAGCTTGAGCAGTCCTCGCAGGGTGGCGCGACGCTTCGACTCGTCGTTGACCATGCGCGAGAACTGCTCGTAGGCCGGCGTGCCGCCGTAGCGCACGGCGTGCTGGACGGTGGCGATCGTCTCGGGGTTCCACTGGTGGCGCTCCCCATCGCGGCGCCACGCCTGCAGGCCGCCGACGGGCAGCCGCGTGGCGGCCGGGGTCGCCGCCGCCCCGCCCGGGGTCTCGGGCGCGCCGGTGCCGATGACCCCGCCGGTGCGGGCGTGGCCGGCGCCCAGCTCGCGCTTGGCGTCGTCGGCCTCCTCCTCGGTGGTCTCCGTCTCGGACACTGCGCCGCCGCGGAACCCGGCCGGGGGACTCGCCGTCGCGCCGTTCGGGGTCTCGAGTGGCAGCTCCGCGGCGCCCGGCTCGGGATCGATGTGCGGCGCGGTGGCCTGACCGTTTCGGGCGGCCTCCTCGGATGGGATGGCGTCGGCGCCGCGGCGCGGGAAGGCGCGCCCGTGGCGGATCAGGGCCTCGCGCGCGAGGACCTCGAGCCCGATCCCGCCGATGCGCGAGGTCGTCCCCGTGAAGTAGCGCTGGATCAGGTCCTCCTCGAGGCCGACGGCCTCGAAGATCTGCGCGCCCGAGTAGCTGGCGATGGTCGAGATGCCCATCTTGGAGATCGTCTTCAGCAACCCCTTGCCGACCGCCTTGACCATGTTGCGCTCGGCCACGTCGGCGCCCTCGACCCCGGGCAGCAGGCCCGCGTCGAGCATGTCGTGCAAGGTCTCAAAGGCGAGGTAGGGGTTGACGGCGGAGGCGCCGTAGCCGATCAGGCAGGCGATGTGATGGATCTCGCGCGGCTCGCCCGACTCGACCACGAGGCCGGTCTGCAGGCGCGTGCCATCGCGCACGAGGTGGTGGTGGACGCCGGCGACCGCGAGCAGGGGGGGGATCGGCGCGCGGTCGAAGCCCGCGGCGCGGTCGGAGAGGATGAGGATGTTGCGTCCGGCCTCGAGGCACCTGGAGCTCTCGCGGCAGAGACGGTCCATCGCGGCCTCGAGTCCGGCGACGCCCTCGCTCACGGGCCAGGTCGCGTCGATCGTCTCGGCGTTGAAGACGTGATGGTCGACCTGGCGCAGCTTCTCGAGCTCGCCGCTGGTGAGCAGCGGCTGGCCGATGGTGAGCTGATGGGCGTGCTCGGGCGTCTCGGCCAGGAGGTTGCGCTGAGGGCCGACCCCCGTGGTCAGGGACATGACGATGTCCTCGCGGATCGGGTCGATCGGCGGGTTCGTCACCTGCGCGAAGAGCTGCTTGAAGTAGGAGGGCAGCGACGGCTGGCGGTCCGAGAGGACGGCGAGGGCGAAGTCGTTGCCCATCGATCCGATCGGCTCCTCGCCGGCGCCGCCCATGCGCGCGAGCGTAATCCTCAGGTCCTCCTGCGAGTAGCCGAACAGCAGCTGACGGGTGCGCAGCGGCGCGGTGGCGAGCTCGCGGGGGGCGCGGTCGGGCAGGCCGTCGAGATGGACGGAGTTCCTGCGGTGCCAGTCGCCGTAGGGCTGCTGGGAGGCGACCTCGTGGCGGACCTCCTCGTCCTCGACGATGCGTCCGCGCTCGAGATCGACGAGGAACATGTTCCCCGGCTGGAGGCGGCCCTTGGTGACGATCTCCTCGGGCGGGGCCTCGAGCACGCCGGTCTCCGAGGCCAGAACGACGATCCCGTCGCGGGTGAGCTGCCAGCGCCCGGGGCGCAGGCCGTTGCGGTCGAGCGTGGCGCCGAGCTGGACGCCATCGGTGAACACCACCGACGCGGGCCCGTCCCAGGGCTCCATGAGGCACGAATGATAGGCGTAGAAGTCGCGCTCCTCCTGGCCCATGTGGGGATTGCGCTCCCAGGCCTCGGGGATCATCATCATCAGCGCGTGCGGCAGGGAGCGCCCCGCGAGGGTGAGCAGCTCGAGCACGTTGTCGAAGGTGGCGGAGTCCGAGCCGCCCGCCCGCACGACCGGCGCGACCTTCTCGAGGTCGTCGCCGAACAGCTCGCTCTGGAGCTGAGACTCGCGCGCGCGCATCCAGTTGACGTTGCCCCGCAGCGTGTTGATCTCGCCGTTGTGGGCGATGTAGCGGTAGGGGTGGGCGAGCTCCCAGCTCGGGAACGGGTTGGTCGAGCAGCGCGAGTGCACGAGGGCGAGCGCGGTGGTCATGCGCTCGTCCGCCAGGTCGAGGACGTAGCGGCGCAGCTGGGGTGAGGTCAGCATCCCCTTGGAGTTGAGGGTGCGGCTCGAGAACGAGGGGATGGCCAGGTCGTGCTCGGGGTCCGATCGTTCTACGACGCGACGGATGACGTTGAGCTTGCGCTCTAAGGCGTCGTGTTCGGAGCCGAGCTCGGCGGCCGCGCCGACGAAGACCTGGCGGATGACCGGCGCGACGGCGCGCGCGGTCGGC
>JBBSNG010000047.1:0-12795 GCA_038232755.1 Solirubrobacterales bacterium
GACCGAGCCGCCGGGGATGGTGCTGGTGACGACGGGTTTCGGCGGCAAGCGGGTAATGGACCAACTGGTGGGCGATCCGCTTCCGCGGATCTGTTGAGGGGGGGAGTGCACGAGCTTTCGATAGCCGAGGCGGTGGTGCGGGTGGCGAGCCGTCACGCACGCGGGCGGCCGGTCGCGAAGGTGACGGTCAAGGCGGGCCATCTACGTCAGGTCGTGCCCTCGGCGCTCGAGTTCGCCTTCGAGCTCATCGCGGTCGGCACGGAGGTCGAGGGCGCAGAGCTCGAGATCGAGGAGGTCCCCGCGGCCGGCATCTGTCGCGCCTGCGGGAGCGAGAGTGAGCTCGACGGCTTCCCGCTGTCGTGCCAGAGGTGTGGTGGGCTCGACATGGAGGTCACACGCGGCGAGGAGCTGCTCGTGGACTCGCTCGAGATCGAAGAGGAACAGGCGTTGGCGACGATGAGGGGGGCTTGACCATGGAAGCGCACGCTCCGGGCGTGGACGAGGTCCACATCCTGTGGATCTCCGAGGGCATGAGCTGCGACGGGGACTCGGTGTCGATCACGGCCGCCGGGCAACCGAGCATCGAGGACGTGCTGCTGGGGGCTATCCCCGGCCTGCCCAAGGTGCACCTGCACAACAAGGTCCTCTCGCCCACCCTCGGCGGGGAGGAGTTCCTGAAGCCGTTCTGGCAGGCGGTCAACGACGAGCTCGACGCGCCGTTCGCGCTCGTCATCGAGGGCTCGATCCCGAACGAGAACATCAACGGCGAGGGCTACTGGACCTCGTTCGGCAACGACCCCGCCACCGGTGAGCCGCTCACGCTCAACTGGTGGATCGATCGGCTCGCCCCCAAGGCGTGGGGCGTGATCGCCGCGGGCACCTGCGCGACCTACGGCGGCATCCACGCCATGGCCGGCAACCCGACGGGCTGCATGGGCCTGGCGGACTACCTCGGATGGGACTTCCGCTCGGCGGGCGGGCTGCCGATCGTCAACGTCCCCGGCTGCCCCGTTCAGCCGGAGAACTTCATGGAGACGCTCACCTGGCTGCTCTACCAGGCTGCCGGGCTCGCGCCGATCATCCCGCTCGACGACCAGCTGCGCCCGCAGTGGCTCTTCTCGAAGACCGTGCACGAGGGCTGCGACCGCGCCGGCTACTACGAGCAGGGCGACTTCGCGATGGACTACAACTCGCCAAAATGCCAGGTGAAGATCGGCTGCTGGGGCCCGGTCGTCAACTGCAACGTGCCCAAGCGGGGCTGGATGGGCGGCATCGGCGGGTGCCCGAACGTCGGCGGCATCTGCATCGGCTGCACGATGCCGGGATTCCCCGACAAGTTCATGCCGTTCATGGACGCGCCGCCCGGCGGCAGTGTCTCCTCGGCGGCCACCCGGGCCTACGGGAAGGTGATCCGCAAGATGCGCGGGATCACCAACAAGACCGTGAACGAGGAGCCGAAGTGGCGCCATAACCGCCCGGAGCTGACGACAGGCTACGAGCCGCGGCACTCCAACTCCGGGCCCGTTCACGTCCAACAGAGCAACTAGAGAGAGGGAGAACCGGGATGGCCATACAGGAGAGGGTCGAGCCACAGGCCGGCAACATCGTCGACATGTCATGGGACCCGATCACGCGGATCGTCGGGAACCTCGGGCTCTACACGAAGATCGACTTCGACAACCGCGAGGTCGTGTCGTGCAAGGCGACGTCCTCGATCTTCCGGGGCTACAGCGTGTTCATGAAGGGCAAGGACCCGCGGGACTCGCACTTCATCACCAGCCGCATCTGCGGCATCTGCGGCGACAACCACGCGGTCTGCTCGATCTACGCGCAGAACATGGCCTACGGGGTCAAGCCTCCCCCGCTCGCCGAGTGGATCATGAACCTCGGCGAGGCGGCCGAGTACATCTTCGACCACACGATCTTCCAGGACAACCTGGTGTTCGTGGACTACTGCGAGCAGATGGTCCGAGATACCAATCCGAGCGTGATGGACAAGGCCGATCGCACCGACGCCCCGAACGCCGCTCTCCACGGCCACCGCACCATCGGCGACATCATGCGCGCCTTCAACCCGTTCACGGGCGAGGCCTACAAGGAGGCCCTGCTGATCAGCCGGGTCTCGCGCGAGATGTTCTGCCTCATGGAGGGACGGCACGTCCACCCCTCGACCCTCTATCCGGGCGGAGTGGGGACCCAGGCGACGCCGACGCTCTTCACCGACTACCTCAGCCGGCTGCTGCGCTGCCTCGACTTCATCAAGAAGGGCGTCGCCATGAACGACGACGTCTTCGACTTCTGGTACGAGGCGCTGCCGGGCTACGAGGAGGTCGGGCGCCGCCGGATCCAGCTCGGATGCTGGGGGGCCTTCCAGGACCCAGACGTCGTGAGCTACCGCTACGACAATATGGAGACGGCCGGCAACGCGATGTTCGTGACGCCGGGGGTCGTCGTCGACGGCGAGCTGCTCAACCACAGCCTGCTCGACATCAACCTCAACATGCGGATCGAGCTCGGCAGCTCCTACTACGAGGACTGGGTGAACGAGGAGCGCTTCGTCACCCACGACCCGCTCGGCAACCCGATCGACATGCGCCACCCGTGGAACCAGACGACGATCCCGAAGCCCCAGAAGCGCGACCTCGACGGGGGCAACTACTCCTGGGTGATGGCCCCGCGCTGGGTCGACCAGCGGACCGGCGACCGGTTGGCGCTCGACACGGGCGGCGGCGCGCTCGCGCGTCTGTGGACGACCGCGCTCGCCGGGATGGTCGACACCCCCTACGTCAAGGCCACCGACGGCCAGAGCGTGCAGATCCACCTCCCGCAGACGCCGAACACGGCCGAGCAGACGCTCGAGTGGAGGCCTCCGAAGTGGTCGAACGCGATCGAGCGCAACCGCGCGCGGATGTACTTCATCGCCTACGCGGCGGCGATGGCGCTGCACTTCGTGGACAAGGGGCTCAACGAGGTGCGCGCCGGGCGCACCAAGACGTTCGAGAGCTTCGACGTCCCCGACGAGGCGATCGGCTGCGGGTTCCACGAGGCGGTCCGCGGCGTGCTGTCCCACCACATGGTGATCCGTGACGGCAAGATCGCCAACTACCACCCGTACCCGCCGACGTGCTGGAACGGCAGCCCGACCGATTCCTACGGCACGCCCGGCCCCTACGAGGACGCGATCGCCGGTCAGCCGATCTTCGAGGAGAACGACCGGGAGAACTTCCGCGGGGTCGACATCATGCGGGCGGTCCGCTCCTTCGACCCGTGCCTGCCCTGCGGCGTGCACATGTACATGGGCGACGGCAAGACGCTCAAGCAGGTGCACTCGCCGATGTTCGGCGCCCAGAACGGGGGCTGAGGCAGCGCTCATGGACGATCAGGAGGCGGGAGAGAAGGTCGAGCGGGTCGAGGCCCTGCTCGAGCAGGTCGAGGCGTTTGCCGATCCGTACGCCCGAGAGAAGGCGACGGAGATGGTGCAGGCCCTGCTCGAGCTCTACGGCGAGGGGCTGGCCCGGGTCATGGCGCACGCGAGCGATGGCCGTGCCGAGGCGCTGCCCGAGGCGCTCGCCGGTGACGAGCTCGTCTCCCACCTCCTGCTCGTCCACGATCTCCATCCGGTGTCGGTGGAGGCCAGAGTGCGCGGGGCGCTCGAGGAGGTGCGCCCCTACCTCGAGTCCCACGGCGGGAACGTCGAGCTGCTCGGAGTGGACGAGGGGGCGGTGCGCCTGCGGATGCAGGGGAGCTGTAGCGGCTGTCCCTCCTCGGCGGTGACGCTGAAGCTGGCCATCGAGGAGGCGATCTTCAAGGCCGCGCCGGAGGTGGAGGCGGTCGAGGCCGAGGGAGTGGAAGAGCCTGCACCGAGCATGAGGGTCATCCAGCTCCCCGTCTCCGGCTCGGTGCGGGGGGATTCCGGTCCCGCCCCGGCGGCCGACGGAGCGTGGGCGATCGCCGGGGGGCTTCCCGAGATCTCGAGTGGAGGGACCGTCGTCAAGAAGGTGTCCGGCGAGTCCGTGCTCTTCCTCAAGATCGAGGACGTGCCCTACGGATACCGTCCCAGGTGCCCGGGCTGTTGGAAGTCGCTCGCGAACGCGGCCCTCCGCGGGCCCGAGCTCACCTGCGCGGCCTGCGGAACGCGCTACGACGTCCGCCGGGCTGGCCGGTGCCTCGACACGCCGGACCTCAACCTCGACCCCGTGCCCCTGCTCGTCACCGACGGAGGGCTCGTGAAGGTCGCCGTCGGCTCGGCGGCGGTGGCCTGAGCGTGGCCGTGAGAAGCGACAAGCCGGCCTCGTCCCGGCTGCGCCGGCTCGCGCAGCGTTCAGCCGAGGCCGAGCGGCAGCAGGCCTCGGCGGAAGAGCAATGCGAGCTCTGCGGCGAGCTGATCGGACCTGAGCACCGACATCTCGTCGACCTCTCCTCGCGCGCCCTCATGTGCTCCTGCCGTCCCTGCTCGCTCCTGTTCGACCAGCAGGGAGCGGGCGGAGGCCGCTACCGGCTGGTGCCCGACCGGCGCCTGGACATCGTAGGCTTCGAGCTCGACGACGCGCTGTGGCAGAACCTGCGCATCCCCGTCGACATGGCGTTCTTCTTCCACTCCTCGCAGGCCGAGCGCGTCGTCGCCTTCTATCCCGGCCCCGCCGGGGCGACCGAGTCCCTGCTCGAGCTGGCAGCCTGGCGTGAGCTCGAGGTGGCGAACCCCGTGCTCGAGCAGCTCGAGCCTGACGTCGAGGCCCTTCTGGTGAACCGCGCCGGCGGCGCCCGCGGCCACTGGGTGGTGCCGATCGACGACTGCTACGACCTCGTCGGGCTCCTCCGCATGCACTGGAAGGGTCTCAGTGGCGGCCAGGAGGTATGGGCGGAGATCGGCGGGTTCTTCGAGCGGCTGGGGCGGCGAGCGAAGACCGTGGATCGGGAAGGCACAAGGCAGCGATCGAGCGCGCCGGCGGCGAGTGCCGTCGGGAACGGAAAGGAACCAGCATGGGGTACTTGAGGATGGGCAAGCCGGACGTCGAGCCGGATTTCACGGCGCACGTACCGGGAATCATGACGGGCAACCAGACCGGCAACTACGAGAAGCAGATCGGGCACCAGCCCGACGGTACCTCGACGGCGGAGCGGTCCACGGGCATCAGCCCCAAGGCCGGGAACCCCATCGATCCTCGTATGCCGAACATCCCACCGGCGTAGCCTGCGCTGAATGGCAGTTCCCGCTCGTACGGACGCGACGATGGCCGCGTCCTCTCCGGAGCTCGAGTTCGCGGTTCAGAACGCCCACGCGGTCAGGTACGCCGCGGTGCCGACGCTCGGCTTCGACCTGCGCGTCGGGCGCCTCGACGGGGGAGCGGTCCGCTCGGTGGCGCTCAACGTCCAGCTCCGCATCGCCGCGACGAAGCGGTCCTACACGCCGGCCGAGCAGGGGCGCCTGGTCGAGGTCTTCGGGCTTCCCGAGCAGTGGTCGCGCACCGTGGGCAGCCTGCTCTGGACCAACACGACGGCGAACGTGCCGCCCTTCACGGGGAGCACCGTGTTCGAGCTGGCGGTGGGGTGCACCTACGACTTCGAGGTCACCGCCGCCAAGTACCTCCAGGGCCTCGAGGGCGGCGAGGTGCCGCTCGAGTTCCTGTTTAGCGGCACGGTGTTCTACGCCGATCCCGACGGCCGCCTCCAGGTCGCCTCGATCTCCTGGGACCGCGAGGCCGAGTGCCGGCTTCCGGTCGCGGTCTGGAGGGACATGATGGACCGCCACTTCGGCGACACCGCGTGGGTGCGGCTGCGCCGCGACCGCTTCGACAGGCTCTACGCCTACAAGGCGCGCAACATGCACGCGAGCTGGGAGGACGCCGTGGACGCCCTCCTGCTCGAGGCCGAGCCGGAGCCGGAGTAGGCGCGTGGACCCCGTCCGGACGATCGCCGAAACGGTCCTCTACGAGGGCTACATCCTGTGGCCCTATCGGCGCTCGGCGCTGAAGAACCGCCAGCGCTGGACCTTCGGCGGCGTCTACCCGAGAGCACACAGCGAGGGCCGCGCCGACGACCCGTGGACGATGCAGACCGAGTGCCTGCTCGAAGCCGGCGCCGAGGCGACCGTGGAGGTGCGCGTGCGGTTCCTTCAGGTCGTCGAGCGCCAGGTGCTCGAGCAGGCGACCAGCGGCCTCCAGCCGGCCGACGAGCTGTCGGTGGACGGCGAGCTCCACCTCTCCTGGCAGGAGGCCCGGGAGCGCGAGGTCGTGGCGACCGGGCTTCGGCCGAGCGACCTCGAGCGCCCGCGCGTGGTCGAGATCGACGTGCCGGCCGGGAGCGAGCACGAGGAGCTCCTCGACGCCGAGGGGAGCCGAGCCGGTGCGCTCGTGCGCAGCTGGCGCGAGCTGCGTGGAGCGGTCGAGATCTCGAGCACGTCGCTCGGGACGGACCTCTTCCGCCTCACCGTCCGGACCTCCAACACCAGCCCGTGGTCCGGCGGCGAGCGCGAGGACGCCCTCGGGCAGACCTTCGCCTCCGCCCACGCCGGGCTGCACGCGGAGGGGGCCGGCTTCGTATCGCTGACCGATCCGCCCGAGGACCTGCGCGAGGAGGCCGAGGCGTGTCGCAACGAGGGCACCTGGCCGGTGCTCGTCGGCGAGCCCGGCGACCGCAGCACCCTGCTCTCCTCGCCGATCATCCTCGAGGATTACCCGGGGATCGCCCCGGAGAGCCCCGGCGATCTCTTCGACGGCGGGGAGATCGACCAGCTCCTCACCCTGGGCATCCTCAGCCTGACCGAGGACGAGAAGCGGGAGATGCGCGGGACCGACCCGCGCACGCGCGAGATCCTCGACCGGACGGAGGCGCTCTCGCCCGAGGAGCTCATGCGCCTGCACGGACGGGTCCGCGAGCTCCAGGCAGGGCCCCGATCGTGACCACGGACCCCACCGCCGGCTGGGAGGAGATCGGGGGCCGCGCCCCCCGGAGCGTGAACGTCGCCGGCATCGAGCTCGCTCGGGGGAGCCGCGTCGTCCTGCGCCCGCGCCCCGGCGCCGACATCCTCGACCTCGCCCTCGCGGGGATGGTGGCCGTCGTCGAGGGCATCGACGAGGACCTGGAGGGAGGGTTTCATCTCCGGGTCACGCTCGAGGACGATCCGGGCCGCGATCTCGGCGAGAGCCGTGCTCAGCCTGGCCACCGCTTCTTCTTCTCGGTCGCGGAGGTCGAGCCGCTGGCGGCGGAGCACCAGCCACCGCCCGCCCGCGCCCGTGTGCTCATCGCCGGGATCGGCAACATCTTCCTCGGCGACGACGGCTTCGGCGTGGAGGTGGCGCGGCGCCTCGCGGCGCGCGAGCTGCCGCCGGGAGTCGAGGTCAAGGACTTCGGCATCCGGGGCATGGATCTGGTCTACGCGCTCGGGGAGGACTACGACGCGGCCGTGTTCGTCGATGCCGTGCCACGCGACGAGGCCCCGGGCACGCTGTACGTGATCGAGCCGGAGATCGACGAGGACGAGCTGAGCCTCGACACGCACAGCATGGATCCGGTCAGGGTGCTGCGCCTGGCGGCCGAGCTGGGACCGGTGCCCCGGCGCCTGCTCGTCGTAGGCTGCGAACCGCAGATCCGGATGAGCGGCGACACGACCGAGGAGCTCGTCGGCGAGCTCTCGGAGCCCGTGCGCCTGGCCGTGGACGGAGCGGCGGATCTCGTCGAGTCGCTGCTGGGTGAGCTGATCGAGTCGGTCGAGCCAGGACAAGGGAGAGTGAAGAGCTGATGGGCAAGATGATCATGCTGGTGCTGCTAGGGGGTCTCGGTGCGCTGGGGTACAGCCAGCTTCCGGAGGCCCGGCGTTATCTCAAGATGAAGCGGATGTAGGGGAGGCTGGGTGCACAGAACGAAGGTCAGGGTCGTCGAGGACGCCCTCGACGCCAACAACACGATCGCCCGCGCCAACCGCGACGACTTCGATCGCGAGTCCGTGGCGGTCGTGAACCTCATGAGCGCCCCGGGCGCCGGCAAGACCACCCTGCTCGAGCGCGCGCTCGGCGAGCTCGACGGGGTGCGCGCGGGCGTGCTCGAGGGCGACGTGCAGGGCTCGCTCGACGCCGACCGCCTGGCCCACCTGCACATCCCGGTCGTGCAGCTCAACACCGATTCGGGCTTCGGCGGCGAGTGCCACCTCGACGCGAACATGATCCGCTCGGCGCTGCCCGCCCTACCGCTCTCCGACATCGACCTGCTGGTGATCGAGAACGTCGGCAACCTCGTCTGCCCGGCGGAGTTCCGGGTCGGCGAGGACACCCGAGCGATGATCGCCTCGGTCGCCGAGGGCGAGGACAAGCCGCTCAAGTACCCGCTCATGTTCCGGGCCTGCGAGCTCGTGGTCGTGAACAAGATCGACCTGCTGCCGCACGTCGACTTCGACCTCGATCGCTTCATGTACCACCTCGACGCGGTCAACCCCGGGGTCGAGCGGATGCTCGTGAGCGCGAGGACCGGCGAAGGCGTCGAGGAATTCCGCGACTGGCTCGTGCGCGCGGGGCGGCGCGCGCCCGCGCCCGTCTGAGATGCCGTGACCGGCGTCGAGGCCTCGCCCGGGCGGCTGGCCGACCTGACGCGCGAGCGCAGCGAGGCCAACCGACGCTTCTTCGCGGACGAGGCCGAGCGCGTGGCCCGGCTTTGCCACGGGATGGCCGAGCGCTTCGTGCGCGGCGGGAGGCTCCTGGCCTTTGGCGCGAGCCCCTCGGCGCTCTCGGACGCGCGTCACGTCGCCGTGGAGTTCGTCCACCCGGTGATCGTGGGCAAGCGCGCGCTGCCGGCGCTCGCGGTCGCCGGCGCGGGCGCCGAGCTCGTTGCCCGCCTCGAGCTCGCCGCCGAGCCCGACGACGTGGTTATCGCCTTTGGACTCGGCGAAGAGGATGAGGACGCGGAGGGCGGCGGCTCGGAGGCGTTGGCGAGGGCCCGAGCCAGGGGTTGCCTGACCATCGCCTTTGCCCCCTCGGCTCAGTCGGCCGAGTGGCTCTTCGAGCCCCCGAGCGCCGACCCGTTCGTGCGCCAGGAGCTGGCCGAGACCCTCTACCACGTGCTGTGGGAGCTCGTGCACGTGTTCTTCGAGCACCGCGGACTGCTCAAGGGACGGAAGGCCGCGCCGGTTCACGACTCCGGCGCGTCGAGCTTCCTGTACCCGTTCCTGGCTGAGCAGGAGACCGACCTCGAGGGGGTGGTGGAGGACGTTCGCCGCTCGGTGCTGGCCAAGGCCGAGGACGCCGGCGCCCTGCGCGAGCAGACGCTGGGCGAAGGTGGTGAGGAGCTGCTGGCCGGCGCGGCGGCCCTGCGCGCCCGCCTCGAGGACGGCGGGACCCTCCTCGCGCTCGGGAACGGCGGCTCGGCCACCGACGCCACCGATGTCGTCGCCGACTTCCGTGCCCCGCCCCTCACGTCCGGTTGGCCCGCGCGGCGCGCGCTCGACCTGACCGACGATCCGGGGATCCTCACCGCCATCGCCAACGACATCGGCGCCGAGGCCATCTTCGCGCGCCAGGTCATCGCCTACGGCCGGCCCGGCGACGCGCTGATCGCCCTGTCGACGAGCGGCAACTCGGCCAACGTCATCTCCGCGCTCGCCGAAGGCCGCCGGCGCGGGCTCCTGACCATCGCCATGGTCGGCTACGACGGCGGTCGCATCGCCGCCGAGGGCCTCGCCGACCACGTTATCGTCACTCGCTCGGAGCACCTGCCGCGCATCCAGGAAGCCCAGGCCAGCGCCTATCACGCGCTGCGGGAGCTCGTGGAGACGGGCGCCACCCGCCCGGAGTCGCGCTGAGCGAGACGGGGACCGCGGCGGACGGCGACGGCCTCGGGGCGAGTTCGGCGGCCGAACGCGGACAGGCGAGCTCCACCGCGACGTCCACTCTTCGTCGCCGGATCCGCGCCCGGGTCGAGGGCGTCGTCCAGGGCGTCGGCTTCCGACCGTTCGTGTTTCGCCTGGCGCGCGAGCTTGACCTGAGCGGCTTCGTGCTCAACGACGCGCGTGGGGTGGTGCTCGAGGTCGAGGGCGTACGGGGAGCGATCGACGAGCTCCTCGCCCGCCTGAGCAGCGACGCCCCGGCCCTGGCCCGGGTCGAGCGCGTCACCCTCGAGCAGGTCGCCGCGACCGGCGCTGCGACCGACTTCTCGATCGTCGCCAGTGCGAGCGAAGGCGAGGCCGACGCCCTCGTCTCGCCCGACTCGGCGACCTGCGCGGACTGCCTGGCCGAGCTCTTCGACCCCTCCGACCGCCGACACCGCTACCCGTTCGTCAACTGCACGAACTGCGGCCCGCGGTTCACCATCGTGCGCGGCGTCCCCTACGACCGTCCGCTCACCACCATGGCCGCCTTCGAGATGTGCGCCCGCTGCCGGGCAGAGTACGAGGACCCGCTCGACCGTCGCTTCCACGCCCAGCCGAACGCGTGTCCGGACTGCGGCCCGGCGGCGCGGCTCGTCGACGCGGACGGCCGTGCCGCGGGCCACGGGGAGGATGGGGTGGCCGCCGCCGCTCGCGCCTTGCTGGACGGCGCGATCGTCGCGGTCAAGGGGGTCGGCGGCTTCCATCTCGCCTGCCGCGCCGACGACGAGCGTTCGGTCGCAGCGCTGAGGCATCGCAAGCACCGCGAGGAGAAGCCGTTCGCCCTGATGGTGGCCGGCCTCGGCGCGGCCCGAGGGCTCGTCGAGCTCGGCTCCACCGAGGACTCGCTGCTGGGCGACCCCGCGCGCCCGATCGTGCTCGCCCGCCGCCGCGAGGGCGCCCGCATCGCCGCCGCCGTCGCCCCGCGCTCGCCGGAGCTCGGGGTGATGTTGCCCTACTCGCCGCTGCATCACCTGCTGCTCGCCGACGCGGGCGTCCCGCTGGTCATGACCAGCGCAAACGTCTCCGACGAGCCGATCGCCTACCGCGACGAAGACGCGCTGGAGCGTCTGGCGATGATCGCGGACCTGTTCCTCATCCACGACCGCCCGATCCAGACGCGCACCGACGACTCGGTGGTCCGCGCGGTCGCCACCGCGCGCGGCGGGCAGCGTCGGGCGCTCATGCTTCGCCGCTCGCGGGGACACGTGCCCGGCGCCCTGAAGCTCCCCGTGGCCTGCGAGCTCCCGGTACTCGCCTGCGGCGCCGAGCTCAAGAGCACCTTCTGCCTGGCCAGGGGCGACCGCGCCTGGGTCGGGCACCACATCGGCGACCTCAAGAACCTCGAGACCCTGACCTCGTTCCGCGAGGGCGTCGAGCACTTCGAGCGCCTGTTCGCCGTCAACCCGGTCGTCGTGGCCCACGACCTTCATCCCGACTACCTCTCGACGCGGTATGCGCTCGAGGATCGCGCCGACCTCGAGCCGGTGGCCGTGCAGCATCACCACGCGCACCTCGCCGCCTGCCTCGCCGAGCACGGCCGCGAAGGCCCGGCCGTCGGCGCGGTCTACGACGGGACGGGGCTCGGCAGCGACGGCACGGTCTGGGGCGGGGAGCTGCTCGTCGGCGGACTCGAGGACTTCGAGCGCGCCGGACACCTCTGGCCGGTGCGCATGCCGGGCGGCGAGCGGGCTATCCGGGAGCCGTGGCGCATGGCCTGCGCGTGGCTGGCCCTCGCGCTCGAGGAGGACGAGCCGGCGCTGCCCTCCACGCTGGCCGGCGCGGTCGACCCCGCGACGTGGGCGCGCGTGGCCGAGCTGGCGCACACGGGCCTCGCCTCGCCACAGACGACCAGCGCCGGGCGACTGTGCGACGCGGCCGCGGCGCTGTGCGGGGTGGGCGCGCGGGTCACCTACGAGGGTCAGGCGGCTATCGAGTTCGAGGCCCTCGCCGAACCGGCGGAGCGCGGGGGGTATCCGCTCGAGGTCGCGACTGCGCCGCCCGGCGCCGCGGCTTACCCCGCCATCGTCCTCGACCCCCGAGCAACGGTCCGTGCCGTCGCCGCCGACGTCCGCGCCGGCGTAGCGACGCCCGTCGTCTCGGCGCGCTTCCACAACGCCCTCGCCGACGCGACCGCCGACGCCCTCGCCGCGCTGGCCGAGGCCCGCGGTCTGAGCACCGCGGTGCTCTGCGGCGGCGTGTTCGCCAATCGGCTGCTGCTGGAGCGTGCCGCTGCGCGCCTCCACGCGGCCGGCCTCGAGGTCCTCGTCCCCGAGCTGCTCCCGCCCGGCGACGGCGGGGTCAGCTACGGGCAGACGGCGATCGCGGCCGCGCGCCTTCGAGCTGGGTCCTGAGACCGGCGCTCGGGCGTTAGGGTGTGGCCATGCTTTTCGGCCAGGAGCACGTCGATCGCTACGTGGAGACCAACGGCGAGGAAGGTCACGAGTGGCAGGGCACGACCGCCCTCATCCTCACCACCACCGGTCGCAGGTCCGGCGAGCCGCGGAGCACGCCGCTCATCTACCAGGAGCACGACGGCGCCTACCTGGTGGTGGCCTCGAAGGGCGGTGCCGACGAGCCGCCCGCCTGGTACCGCAACCTCGAGCAGGAGCCGGAGGTGACGGTCCAGGTCAAGGCCGACCGCTTCCCGGCCCGCGCGCGGGTGGCCGCCGCCGGGGAGAAGGGCGAGATGTGGAAGAAGATGACGGCGGCCTGGCCGGCCTACGACGAGTACCAGCAGAAGACCGATCGGGAGATCCCGGTCGTCGTGCTCGAGCGCGAGTAGTCGCGACGCCGAGCCGAGTGCAGTCCGGCGCGCGAACGGGCAGGACCAGGGCATGAGGGCGCGGGTCATCACCGAGCCCGGCGGTCCGGAAGTGCTCCGCATCGAGGAGCGCCCTGCGCCTGAGCCCGGGAACGGCCAGGTCCGCATCGCCGTCCGCGCC
>JBBSNG010000048.1:0-12542 GCA_038232755.1 Solirubrobacterales bacterium
CCGGCCAGTCCGAGCTTGCACCTACGGTCTTCCATGTCCGGCTCCCTTCGGTGATGCAGTCGTGGTGACCGCAGCCTCCGTCGGGGGTCGGACGTCCTTCAGGCGTTCACTAGGTCTGTGGGCAGGACAGCTAGGGCGCCGCGCCGCCCTCGAGGCCGCCGCGACCTCTACGATCCCACCACGACGACGTACCTAGCGATCATGCCTTCTAACTCCATCGCCACCTTGGGCTCGCGCGCGGGCGACGGAGCCCGCGCGGAGCCCGTCGGATGAGGGCGCAGCAGGGCGCCCCGCGCTCCGACGGCTTGCGCGAGGCTGACGACGGCGGCGCGCTCGCCGTCCTCCAGAACCGTCGACGCCTGTTGGCCGGCGTGGTGGCGATGGTGCTCGCGGTCGTGGCCATCTACATCCTCCTGCCCCAGATCCTCGGGCTCGAAGAAGCGCTCGCCCGACTCGGGACCGCCGCCCCCGCCTGGCTCGCCGTCGCGGTCCTGTTCATGGTCGCCTCCTTTGCCGCCTACGGAGCGCTCTTCCGGGGCGTGCTCGGCGGTACGCGCGCCGGCGCGGTTCGCCGCCGCCTCGACCTGAAGGCCTCCTACGAGATCTCCGTGGCCGGGTTCGCGGCCACTCGCGTGTTCTCGGCCGGGGGCGCGGGCGGGATCGCGTTGACCTACTGGGCGCTGCGCAAGGCGGGCATGGAGCGGCGCCAGGCGGCGTGTCGCATGTTCGCCTTCCTCGTGCTCCTCTACTCGCTCTACCTGTTTGCCCTGATCCTCTTCGGGATCCTCCTTCGGACCGGGGTGCTCCCCGGCCGCGCGCCGTTCGGAGGGACGATCATCCCGGCCGCGGTGGCCGGGGTCACGCTCGCGGTCATCGGGCTGATCGCGCTCATCCCGGACGACGTCGAGCGCCGGCTCGCGCGCCAGAGCGGGAGCCACCGGCGCCTCGGGCGCCTGCTCGGCCGGCTGGCCACCGCCCCGGCGACCCTGGCCACCGGCGTACGCACGGCGATCGACTACCTCCGACACCCGCGTCGCGGCGCGCTCGCGGTGGCCGGTGCCTTGGGCTATTGGGCGGCGCAGGTCGGGATCCTGTGGGCGAGCTTCGAGGCCTTCGGCGGCAGTGTGCCGTTCGCCGTGCTCGCGCAGGGCTTCTTCGTCGGGATGATCGCCAACCTGCTGCCCTCGCCCGCCGGAGGCGTCGGAACCATCGACGCCGGCATGATCGGCGCCTTTCTGCTCTTCGGACAGCCGGCCGAGGTCGTCTTCCCGGCGGTGCTGGCCTTTCGCACGATCGCCTTCTGGCTGCCGATCCCCCCCGGCGTCGTGGCCTACTTCGGGCTGCGGCGGACGGTGGCGCGCTGGGACGACGAGTCCGAGCGCAGCTATACTTCACAAAGTAAAGTAACGGTGGAGGCCACATGACGGAGCTCGAGAACAACGTGGAGGACGTCGTCATCGTCGGGAGTGGCCCGGCGGGCTACACCGCCGCGCTCTACACCTCGCGGGCAGACCTGCATCCGCTGGTCGTCGAGGGGTTCCTGTGGGGCGGCCTGCTCCAGCAGACCACCGAGGTCGAGAACTACCCGGGCTTCCGCGACGGCATCATGGGACCCGCCCTCATGAGCGAGCTGCGGGCCCAGGCCGAGCGCTTCGGCACCCGCTTCGTCACCGACGAGGCGAGCCGCATCGAGCTCGCGCGCGACGGCGGCCTGCACCGCGTCTGGGTCGGCGACCGGGAGATCCAGGCTCGCACGGTCATTCTCGCCATGGGGGCCGAGCCGCGCAAGCTCGGGGTACCGGGCGAGCTCGAGCTCGCCGCGCGCGGGGTGTCCTACTGCGCCACCTGCGACGCCGCGTTCTTCCGCGACAAGCCGACCATGATCATCGGCGGCGGCGACAGCGCCATGGAGGAGGCGATCTTCCTGTCCAAGTTCGCCAGCGGGGTCAAGCTCGTCCACCGCCGCAGCGACTTCCGCGCCTCCCAGATCATGATCGACCGCGCGCGCGAGGTCGAGAACATCGAGTTCCTGACCCCGTACGTCGTCGAGAGCTTCGAGCAGGACGACGGGGGCTCGCTGGGTCGCGCGGTACTGCGCCACGCCGACGGAAGCGTGCCCGTCGCGAGCGATCACGACGACGACGGCGCGACACCGTCCGAGCGCGAGGACGCCGCGATCGAGATCGAGATCGAGATCGACGGAGCGTTCATCGCCGTCGGGCATCGCCCGAACTCGCTCCTCGTCGAGGGCCAGGTCGAGACCGACGTGGACGGCTACGTGCTCACCGAGGACAAGTCGACTCGGACGAACCTCGACGGGGTGTTCGCCGCCGGCGACCTCGTCGACCACACCTACCGCCAGGCCGTCACCGCCGCCGGCACTGGCTGCCAGGCCGCGCTCGACGCCGAGCGCTGGCTGCGCGACACCCCCTTCAGCGCCGAGGCCCACTGGGTCTCGCACGACGAGGTCGAGGCGGCGCTCGAGGGCGAGGGCGCGGAAGCCGCGGCTTAGGGCTGCGTCCCGCGGCGGCGATCAGACCGCCGGGCGGCCGACCTCGTAGGCTCCGCCGGTGCGCTACCGCGATCTGCTCCGTTTCGAGGGAACGTGCTCGGTCGTGCTGGGGCTCGCGCTCGCGGCACTCGCCTTCCCGGGCTGGCTGGTCAGCTACCCGGCGCCCTGGGTCGGCTTCCTGTTCGTGCCGGCCGTCCTGCTCGCGCTGGGCGCGTGGGCCGTTCTTCGCCGCGGCGCCTCGCCGTGGCGGCCCGCGGAGTGGCTGACCGCCCGCCCGCTCTCGACTGCGCTGGGTGAGCGCCGCGCCCTCCCGGCCGAGCCGCTGCGGCGACGGCTGGTCATCGAGACGACGGTCTGGATCGTCGCCGCGGGCGCGTGGATCCTGCTGTTTCGCTCGAGCGGGCTGCTGTTCTTCGGAACGGGCCTCGCAAGCGCCGCGTACGGGCTGCTCCAGGCTGTCCCCTCTGCTCGTCGGGTGGCGGAGGTCGAGACGAGGTCGGGCGAGACCTTCGTGGTCGCTCGCCGCCCCGGCTTCGGCACGCCGGAGCTCGGGCGCATCGTGGAACCCCAGGCGGCGACCGAGCTCGACGGTGCTCATGGCTCGCCGAGCCACGGAGGGGCGCCCGCGTCCGGCCCGACGGCGGCCCGCACCCACCCATGACCATCACCCACCACGACCTCTGCTTCGGCTGCGGGATCGCCAACGTCTTCGGGCTCCAGCTCGAGGCCGAGCCGGCCGCCGACGCCAACGGGGCCGAGGGGCGCTTCTTCGTCAAGCAGGACCACCAGGGGCCGCCGGGCTTCGCTCACGGCGGGGTCATCGCCTGCGCCCTCGACGAGGTCATGGCGCTGTGCGTCCACGACCGTGGCGCCCTGACCATGACCGGCCGGCTCGAGGTCGACTTTCGCGCCCCTGCGCCGGTCGGCACCTTCGTCCGCGTCTCCGCTCGCGTCGAGGGGGAGGAAGGGCGGACGCTCGAACTGAGTGCCGAGGCGCGCGGAGTCGGAGGGGACCGGCCGTTGATCGCCGAGGCCCGCGCGCGCTTCGTCCGCGTCGCCGAGGACGACGGCGCGGCCCTGGCTCCGGACTGACCGCAGCGCGCGCCGCGCCGCCAGCCGCTCTGGCGGCGGTCGCGCGATAGCTTGTGAGTCAGCGCCCACCCGCGGGAGAAGAAGAGGTCCGATGCCCGAGAACCTGACACGCCAGATCCTTAAAGGTCACCTTGTCGAGGGCGAGCTCGAGCCCGGCTCGCCGATCTCGATCAAGATCGACCAGACGCTGCTCCAGGACGCCACCGGGACGATGGCGATGATGCAGTTCGAGCAGCTCGGCCTGCCGCGGGTCAGCGTCGACCGCGCGGTCCAGTACATCGACCACAACGTCGTCCAGCTCGACTTCAAGAACCCCGACGACCATCGCATGCTCCAGGCCCTGGCCAGCAAGTACGGGATCCACTTCTCGCGCGCGGGCAACGGCATCAGCCACTACATCTCGATCGAGCGCTTCGCCAAGCCCGGCCAGATCATGGTCGGGGCCGACTCGCACACGACGACGAGCGGCGCGCTCGGGATGATCGCCATCGGCGCGGGCGGGCTCGACGTGGCCGTGGCCATGGGCGGCTACCCGTACGAGATCGCCTGCCCGGCCGTGGTCCAGGTCGAGCTCGAGGGTGAGCTCCAGCGTCCGTGGGTCCAGTCGAAGGACATCATCCTCGAGCTCCTGCGCCAGCTCTCGGCCAGCGGCGGCAAGGGCAAGGTGTTCGAGTTCACCGGGCCCGGTACGGCCGACCTCTCGATCCCGGAGCGCTCCACCATCGCCAACATGATCGCCGAGCTCGGCGCCACCTCGGCGGTCTTCCCGCCCGACGAGGAGACCCGCGAGTGGCTGCGCAGCCAGGACCGCGAGGACGACTTCTCGGAGATGGGACCCGAGAGCGACTGCTCCTACGACGAGCGGGTGCACATCGACCTGAACGAGCTCGGGCCGCTCGTGGCCAAGCCCTCGAACCCCGACAAGGTCGTCCCCATCGAGGAGGTGGCGGGCACGGACCTCGCCCAGATCTGCTTCGGCTCCTCGGTCAACTCCTCCTACACCGACCTCGCGCTGCCCGGGGCGGTGCTCGACGACCAGGGTGGTCAGATCGTCCACCCCTCGCTCGCCGCCACCGCCACGCCCGGGTCGCGCCAGATCCTCACCGCGATCGCCGAGTCCGGCGTCTACCGCCAGCTCGTGCAGGGCGGCGTGCGGATGCTCGAGCCGGTGTGCGGCCCGTGCGTGGGTATGGGCATGGCCCCGCCCTCGAACTCGAACTCGCTGCGGACCTTCAACCGCAACTTCCCCGGCCGCTCGGGCACGGCCGAGGACTCGGTGTTCCTGTGCTCGCCGGCGGTCGCCGCGGTCTCGATGCTGCACGGGGAGATCACCGACCCGCGGGAGTACGGCGACGCGCCCGAGCAGCTTCCGATGCCGACGCTCAAGCCCTACATCGAGGACGTCCACATCTTCCCGCCCGCCGACCCCGACGATGCCGAGAAGATGGAGATCCCGCGCGGGCCGAACATCAAGACCCCGCCGGAGCACACGCCGATGGAGGACTCGATCGAGGCGAAGATCGCCACCGTCCAGCCCGACGACATCTCGACCGGCGACCTCGCTCCGGACGGCGTCGAGGTCATGAGCTATCGCTCCAACATCCCGGCGATCGCCGAGTTCACCTTCCGCCACCGCGACCCCGAGTTCCGCGGCCGGCTCAAGGAATGGGGGCAGGGCTTCATCGTCGGCGGCGACAACTACGGCCAGGGCTCCTCGCGCGAGCACGCGGCGCTGGCCCCGCTCCAGCTCGGGGTCAAGGCGGTGTTCGCCAAGTCCTTCGCCCGCATCCACCGCCGCAATCTGGTCGCTCAGGGCATCCTTGCCCTGCTGTTCAAGGACGACGCCGACTACGACCGGGCCGAGGTCGGCGAGACCTGGACGCTGCCGAGCATCAAGGAGGAGCTCGAACAGGGATCCGAGGACATCACCGTGCGGATCGAGGAGTCGGGCGACGAGTTCTCGGTCACCCACGACCTCGCGCCGACGGAGCGCGACATGCTGGTGCTCGGCGGGCTGCTCAACTTCCTCAAGGAGAAGGGGGAGCGGGTCGGCGACGACGGCGTGAGCTCGAACGGCTCGAACGGCTAGGCGGCCGGGACCGGCCAGAACAAGGAGTAGGAGGGCGAGGCCGTCGACCAGGGGGTCGGCGGCCAGTTCGAGTAGGGATCGCGAGCGCCCCGGGGGCGCCGGAAGGATCAGTCGCCGCGGTCCAGGTGCTCCTGAACCGAGCGCTCCTTGTCGGCCAGCGTCTGGCCCGGCTTGTCGCGGCGCTGGTCGAGCTTGAGGATCGTGTATGCGCGGGGAAGGCCGAGCTCGAGCGGGACGGCGTGCATCTCGCCGACCACGGCGAGGATGTCGTGCACCTCTCCCTCGAGCGAGGTCCCCATGGCGTGCATGCGGAAGTCGACGCGGTCCTGAGCCTCGAGGCGGCGGCGGATCTCGGCCAGGTAGGACGACGCGCTCGCCTCGGGCCGCCCGAGGCCGATGACCGTGAAGTCGGCGGTGGCCATCGAAGCGACCGAGGAGCCGTGGGGCGAGCGCGGCGCTACTGGGAGATCGAGTCCCGGCCCGAGCCTCCGTCGAGGCGGTCGTCGCCCGAGCCGCCCACCAGGCGATCGCGGCCGCTGCCCCCGACGAGCAGATCATCCCCGGACTCGCCGAACACCTCGTCGTTGCCGGACTCCCCGTGCAGGCGATCCTCGCCAGCCCCGCCGCGGACCACGTCGCGGCCCGACCCGCAGAAGACCACGTCGTCGCCGCCGCGCGCGTCGACGCGGTCGTCGCCGGCGCCGCAGCGGATCACGTCGTCGCCGGGCGTGCCGGTGAGCACGTCGTCGCCGGCGGTGCCGGTCACGCCGCCCCTGACGCCGGACGCGCGGACGCACGCCGAGGCGGTCGTCGGCGACTGCACGACCTCGAACTGCGGATCCTGGTCGTCGTTGTACGAGAAGGTGACGCGGTTGGTCCAGTCGCCGCCGGAGGGGCAGGAGGGCGGCGTGGTGATGTAGTTGCCGCGCGCATTGGAGACCCGATCGATGTCGACGTCGATGAGATCGATCGCCACCTGGTTGTCGGGCGGGCCGCCGGGCAGCGGCGGGACCTCGTTGCGGAAGGTGCGGGCGTTGATCTGCTCGGCCGGAGCCACGAATCCGCGGATCTGGTTGTTGGTTCCGTCGAGGCGGAAGATGAGCTGCTCGGGGCCGTTGAACAGCGTTGCCCTGAACTTGAGCTTGCGCGGCAGGAGGGCGGTTCCCGGGCCGCCGTCGCCCTGGTCGAGGTGGAGGATTCCGCCGCCGACCTCGCTCCCTTCGGGACAGGTCTCCTGCGGTCCGCCCGCCTGCGCGACGGTGCACCGGGCGGGGACCGAGGTGTCGATGACGGTCCCGGGGTGGAAGATCGTGTCGACGCGGTCGACGCCGAAGGGCTTGGCGGCCGGATCGTCGGGGTTGATGTAATCGATGAGGATCGAGGCTCCGGTCGACGACCGCGGCTGCTTGGCCGTGAACGAGAGCTTCGCCGTCTGTCGGGACTCGCTCGCCCCCGCGAGGGCCGCGGGCACGGCAAGGCCCAGCGCCAGAAGACCTGCGACGACCGCTCGTATCGACCTCTTGCCCACGCGCGCTCCTCCTCCTCGACGGAACTTGACGAGAAGGTAACCGATACCTGGGCTTCAGGCCGCCGGTTCCCCGAGGCGGGCCGGCGCGCGGCGCGAGGGCCGGCCCAGGCGCCGGGCGCGCCGCGCCAGCGGTCAGGTCATCGCGTCGATCCCCGTAGCCGCTCGCCCGATGATCAGCTTCTGGATCTGCGAGGTGCCCTCGTACAGGGTGGTCACCCGGGCGTCGCGCAGGTAACGCTCGACCGGGAAGTCGTCGACGTAGCCCGAGCCCCCGTGAACCTGGATCGCCGCGTTGGCCGAGCGGATCGAGGCCTCGGTCGCGAAGAGCTTGGCCACCGAGGTCTCGAGCGTGCTCCGCCGGCCGGCGTCCTTGACCGAGGCCGCGCGCCACACGAGCGCCCGCGCGGCCTCCGTGTCGACGACCATGTCGGCGATCAGCTCCTGCACGAGCTGGAAGGCCGCGAGCGGCCGCCCGAACTGGCGCCGCGCGGCCGCGTAGGCCACCGAGGCATCGACGGAGCCCTGGCCGATTCCCACGCACCCGGCCGCCACGCTGAGGCGGCCGGAGTCGAGCGCGGACATCGCCACCTTGAAACCCTCGCCGACCTCGCCGAGGAGCGCGTCGTCGGAGAGCTCGACGCCGTCGAGGACGAGCTCCGCGGTGTCCACGGCGCGCAGACCGAGCTTCCCGTGGATCGGCGCGGCCGAGAAGCCTTCGACGGCGGTGGGGACGAGAAAGGCGGCCAGGCCGCGGCGACCGAGCTCGGGATCGGTCCGGGCGAAGATCAGCGCCAGCTCGGCGCGTGCGCCCAGGGAGATCCACTGCTTCTGGCCGGTGATCGACCATCCGCCCTCGATACGGTGAGCCCGGGTCGAGAGGCTGGCCGCGTCGGAGCCGGTGTCCGGCTCGGTCAGCCCGAAGCAGCCGAGCGCCTCACCCGAGCACAGCCGGGGCAGCCAGTCCTCCTTCTGCTCCTCGGTGCCGAAGCGCTCGATCGTCGCGCACACCAGCGAGGTCTGGACGGAGACCACGGTGCGCATCGACGAGCAGCCGCGGCCGATCTCCTCGACGATCAGCGCGTAGGAGCGATGGTCCAGCCCGCGCCCGCCGTAGCGCTCGTCCACGATCGCCCCGAGGTACCCGAGCTCGCCGAGGCCGCGGACGAGCGCCGGATCGAGCTCGCCCGCACGATCCATGTCGCGAGCGCGGGGAACGATCTCGGCGTCGCAGAACTCTCGAGCGCTCTCGCGGAGCAGGCGCTGCTCGTCGGTGGGCTCGAAGTCGATCATGCGCGCGCGGCCCTCGGGGGGCAGCCGAAGTATGTCGGCCGGGGTACCATCGCCCTTCCACGGGAGAGGAGAGGGAGATGCTCGAGGGACTGATGCAGCACGACCATCCGCTGACGCTGGGGCACGTGCTCGAGCGCATGCGCGGGATGAACGGGGACGGCGAGGTCGTCACCCTGACCGACGAGGGCACCCGCCGCGCGCGCTACGCCGAGGTGGCCGAGCGGGTCGACCGGCTGTGCGGGGGCCTGCGGGAGCTCGGGGTCGAGGAGGGTGACCGCGTCGCCACGTTCTCGTGGAACACCCAGGAGCACCTCGAGGCCTACTACGCCGCGCCGTGCATGGGCGCCGTGCTCCACACGCTCAACATCCGCCTCTTCGCGGAGCAGCTCGAGTACATCGTCAACCACGCCGAGGACAAGGTGATCCTCGTCGACGCCTCGCTGGTCTCGGTGCTCGAGGAGCTCGCGCCGAAGTTCGAGACCGTGCGTCACTACGTGGTCGTCGGCGACGGCGACACGGGGTCGCTGCCCAACGTCGTCCGCTACGAGGAGCTGCTCGAGCGCCAGTCGCCCGGGTTCGACTATCCCCGCCTCGACGAGCGTGCCGCCGCGGGCCTCTGTTACACGAGCGGGACGACCGGCAACCCGAAGGGAGTCCTCTACTCGCATCGCTCGAACGTCCTGCATGCGCTGACGGCGTGCACCGCCGACGCGCTCGGGGTCTCGCGCGAGGACCGCGTGCTCCCGGTGGTGCCGATGTTTCACGCCAACGCATGGGGCCTGGCCCACGCCGCCCCGCTCGCCGGAGCGGACATGATCATGCCCGCCCGCTTCCTCCAGGCCGAGCCGCTCGCGCGGCTAATCGAGCAGGAGCGCGTGACCGTGGCGGGTGCCGTGCCGACGATCTGGCTCGACCTCCTGCGCTACGCCGACGAGCACCAGACCGACGTGTCGAGCATGCGCATGGTCGCCTGCGGCGGCGCCGCGGTCCCGCGCTCGCTCATGGAGGCCTTCGAGGACCGCCACGGCATGCGGATCGTGCAGGCCTGGGGCATGACGGAGACGAGCCCGCTCGGCTCAATCGCCCACCCCCCGTCCGAGGCCGAGGGCGAGGAGCACTGGAGCTACCGCTCGACCGCGGGTCGGCTGATGCCGCTCGTCGAGGCGCGGATCGTCTCCGACGAGGGCGAGACGATGCCCTGGGACGGGGAGTCGACCGGCGAGCTCGAGGTGTCCGGGCCGTGGATCGCCCGCTCGTACTACGAGGACCCCTCGGCCGACGACAAGTTCCACGACGGCTGGCTGCGCACCGGCGACGTCGCGGCGATCGACGCCAAGGGCTACATCCGCATCACCGACCGGGCCAAGGACGTGATCAAGTCGGGCGGCGAATGGATCTCCTCGGTCGCCCTCGAGGGCGAGCTGATGGCCCACGAGGCGGTCTCCGAGGCGGCGGTCATCGCCCGGCCCGACGAGCGCTGGTCGGAGCGACCGCTGGCCTGCGTGGTGCTCGCCGAGGGCGAGTCGGCGAGCGTCGAGGACCTGCGCGAGCATCTCGCCGAGCGCGTGGCCAAGTGGTGGATCCCCAGCGAGTTCGCCTTCATCGACGAGGTCCCGAAGACCAGCGTCGGCAAGTTCGACAAGAAGGTGCTGCGCAGCCGCCTCGAGGACGGCGAGCTCGATGTGGCGAGCGAGGAGGTCGCGGCCTCGTAGGCGGGCTGCGAGGCTGGGCGTGTGCCCGACTCGCTGCGCGGAAAGCTGCTGATCGCCTCGCCGACCCTGCCCGATCCGTTCGCGCGGACGGTGGTGCTCGTGGTCGAGCACGGCGACGAGGGTGCGATGGGCGTCGTCCTCAACCGGCCGTCCGAGCATCGCGTGGCCGACGTCGTCCCGCCGCTGGCCTTGCTTGCCGGCGAGGATGACCTGGTCTACGCCGGCGGCCCGGTCGGGGCGGGCGCGATCGTCGCCCTCGGTGAGTTCGCCGACCGCGCGGACGCCGCGGCCATCCTCGTCGGCGACCTCGGGCTGCTGGACCCCGACACCGAGAGTCCGTCGCTGCGACGCCTGCGGGTCTACGCCGGCTACGCGGGCTGGGCGCCCGCCCAGCTCGAGTCCGAGCTCGAGCGCGAGGGCTGGATCGTCGAGCCCGCCCATCCCGAGGATCCGTTCCGCGCGGACGACCTGTGGGAGGTCGCGCTCACCCGCAAGGGTGGGTCCTACGCGCTGGTGGCGCGCATGCCGCCCGACCCCTCGCTGAACTGAGCGGGTCGCCCGTCGCGGTGGCCTAGACTCGCCGCGATGGAGTTCGGGCTGTTCGTGGTGGGGGGGTTCGCGATCCTGGTGGCCCTCCTGCTGGCCATCGGTCGCTTCTACCCGGGGACCGGCGCGGAGCAGCTCGACTGGAAGCCCACGCGCTCCTACGAGGACGAGATCGCGCTCGAGCTCGAGGACGTGGAGCAGATGCTCGAGCTCCAGAACGAGCGCCGGCGGCGGCGCGGAAGCCCCGAGCTGACCGAGGACGAGGTCCGCCTCCAGGTGGAGGGCCAGGAGCGCGAGCGGCGGGCGCGGTCGGAGCGCTACCGAGCCGAGCGCTCGGATCCCGGCGGCGCGGGACCACGCTGAGCGGCGGTGGCCCGAGTCCTCATCGTCGGCTGCGGCTGTCGCGGCCGCGAGCTCGCCGGCGCGCTGGGCGGGGCGGGGCACGCCGTGCGCCGGACGACCAGAGACGATGGCTCGCTCGCGGCCATCGAGGCCGCGGGAGCCGAGGCCGTGCTCGCCGACCCCGACCGCCTCTCGACCCTGCTCCCCCACCTCGACGGGGTGAGCACGCTCTGCTGGCTGATGGGGACGGCCACCGGCGAGGACGAGGCCCTCGCCGCTCTGCACGGGACGCGGCTCGAGTCGATCGCCACCAAGCTGATCGACACGCACGTGCGCGGGCTGGTCTACGAGGCGGCGGGCACGGTGGCGGCAGCGACGCTGGCCGAGGGCGCTGAGACCGCCCGCCGGGTGGGGGAGGCCAATCGCATGCCGGTCGAGATCGTCGAGAACGATCCCGCCCATCTCGGGGCGTGGACGGCCGCGACGGCGGCCGCGGTCGAACGCGTGCTCTCGGCCTGAGTGGGTAGCGGGGAACCGACCGTGATAGAAACGCTTGAAAGCGAATCAACTTTGGGACTATTCATGCCCCGGAAGCAGAGGTGAGCCGACCGTGTCATCCGACTACGCCAAGGACGTTCTCGTCGAGACCGATTGGGTGCAGCAGCACCTGAACGACGACTCGATCCGCATCGTCGAGGTCGACGAGAATCCCGGGCTCTACCGGGAGGCGCACATCCCCGGCGCCATCGGCTTCGACTGGAAGCACGATCTCCAGGACCAGGTCAGGCGCGACTTCCTCGGGCCCGAGGAGTTCGGCGAGCTGTTCGGAGGCCGCGGGGTCTCGAACGACCACACGATCGTCCTCTACGGCGATCGCAACAACTGGTTCGCGGCCTACACCTACTGGTACCTGAAGTACTACGGCCACGACAAGGTCGTGCTCATGAACGGCCCGCGCGAGAAGTGGATCGAGGAGGGCCGACCGACCACCAAGGACGAGCCGGACCACGCGCCCGCGCGGTTCAGCGCCCGCGGGCCCGACGACTCGATCCGCGCCCGTCGCGACGAGGTCTTCGAGAAGCTCGACTCGAAGACCCGCCTCGTCGATGTCCGCTCGCCGCAGGAGTTCTCCGGTGAGCTGATCTCGATGGCCGGCTACGAGCAGGAGGGCGCGCAGCGCGCCGGGCACATCCCCGGCGCCGCCTCGGTGCCGTGGGCCCAGGCGGTGCGCGAGGACGGCTCCTTCAAGTCGGCTCCCGAGCTGCGCGAGCTCTACGGATCGAAGGGCGTCTCGACCGGCGACCCGGTGATCGCCTACTGCCGCATCGGCGAGCGCTCCGCGCACACTTGGTTCGTGCTGCACGAGCTGCTGGGGCAGGAGGACGTCAAGAACTACGACGGGTCCTGGACGGAGTGGGGCAACCTGGTGGA
>JBBSNG010000049.1:0-12533 GCA_038232755.1 Solirubrobacterales bacterium
ACGACGAGCGGCTCCGCTTGGCCTGGGATGCTCACCGCCCCATCTTCTCGCGAAGCGAGGACCGGCGGCGGCTAGCCTTGAGGAGACATGGACGAGCTCTACCGCGACTACATCCTCGACCACTACAAGAACCCCCGCAACTTCGGCGAGCTCGAGCGCCACGACCTCGAGTGGCACGACCACAACCCGCTGTGCGGGGACGAGCTCGGCGTCCACCTGATCGTCGACGAGGACGGCCGGATCGCCGAGCTGCGCTTCCACGGCCAGGGTTGCGCGATCTCGCAGGCCGCGGCCTCGATCACCTCCGAGGAGCTGATCGGCATGCGCGTGGACGAGATCCCGGAGCTGAGCGCCGACTGGGTGCTCGATCACCTGGGGATCGAGATCTCCCCCACCCGGCGCAAGTGTGCGCTGCTGAGCCTCAAGGTCATGCGCGGCGCCACCGGTGGCGACGCCTCGTGGCCGGTGACGGCCGAGCGCACCGGCTAGTCGAGCGCTGGCTTCAGTCCACCACCGAGGCCACCGCCGCCGCGGCCGGGCGGACGTGCACGCGCGCTCCGACCTCGTGGAGCTCGAGCGACGGAAGCTGCACGAGCAGGCTCCCCCCGACCTCGTGGCGCAGGCGGTAGAGGACGTCATGGCCGCGGAACTCGCGCTCGACGACCTCGGCGTTGACGGCGCGATCGACGCGCAGGTCGAGCTGCTCGGGCCGCACCGCGAGGTGCACGCGGCCCGCGCCGGCGCCCGGGCTGTCGAAGACCCCGAGCCAGGTCTCCACCGCGCCGCCGCGGCGACACATCCCCGCCAGCAGGTTGACCTCCCCGAGGAAACCGGCCGTCCAGCGGTCGGCGGGGCGGGCGTAGACCTCCTCCGGTGGACCGAGCTGGACGATGCGCCCCTCGCGCATGACCGCGAGGCGGTCGCCGAGCGAGAGCGCCTCCTCCTGGTCGTGGGTCACCAGCACCGCCGTGGCCTCGGCGTCGCGGAGGATGAGCTCGACCTCGCGGCGCAGCGCGGCTCGCAGGGAGGCGTCGAGGCTCGAGAAGGGCTCGTCGAGGAGGACGAGCTCGGGGCCTGGGGCGAGGGCGCGGGCGAGTGCCGCGCGCTGGCGCTCGCCGCCGGAGAGCTCGTGCGGGAGGCGCTCGGCCTTGTGCTGGAGGCCGACGAGCTCGAGGGCGGTCTGGGCGCGGGCGGCACGGCCCCCACGCCCGCGGCCTCGCTCGCGCCGGGGCAACCCAAAGGCCACGTTGCGCTCGACGCTCAGGTGCGGGAAGAGCGCGTAGTCCTGGAAGACCATTCCGATCCGGCGCTGCTCGGGCGCGACGAAGACGCCGTCGCCGGCCACGAGCCGACCGCCCACGCGGATCTCGCCGCGTCCGGGGCGCTCGAAGCCCGCGATCAGCCGCAGCAGGGTGGTCTTGCCGCAGCCGCTCGGGCCGAGCACGGCCATGAGCTCGCCGCGCGCCACCGTGAGATCGACCTCGGAGACCGCCGGCACGGGCCCGAAGGCCTTGACCAGGCCTCGCGTCTCGACCGCCATGTCTGGAGGTATAGCGGGCGCCGGTCCGCTCATCCGGCCCCCAGCGCCTCGGCCTCGGCGCGCGCGCCGTCGCGGCGGACGACCATGCGCAGGACGATCGGCGCGGCCACGGCCACGAGCAGGAGCGCGGCCGGGGCCGCGCGCGCGTAGGCGGAGACCGAGGTCGCGCTCCACACCTCGGTGGCCAGGGTCTCGAAGCCGATCGGGCGCAGGAGCAGGGTCACCGGCAGCTCCTTCATGGTGCTCAGGAAGACGATCGTCGCCCCCGCGAACAGGCCCGGCGCGGCCAGCGGGAGCGTGATCGCGGCGAACGCGGAGCGCGGCCCCCGCCCCAGCGCGCGCGCGGCCTCCTCGAGCCGCGGGTTGACTCCGGCCAGCGCGGTGCGCGCGCCGGCCAGGGCCTGGGGCAGGAAGCGCACGACGTAAGCGAACAGCAGCAGCGCGAGGGTCTGGTAGAGGGCACCGAGGTAGCGCGCGGCGAAGAACACCAGCGCGAGGGCCACGACCACCCCGGGCAGGGCGTTGGCGCCGTACGAGAGCCGCTCGAGCGCCCGCGTCCACATCCGTGGGCTGCGGACGACGAGCAGCGCGACGGGCAGGGCGGCCACCACGGCCGCCGCGCCGGCCACCGCCGAGACCCCGAGCGAGCCGAGCGCCGGCGCGACGATGGCGACATCGAGTCCGGTGCCCGCCGATCCTCCGCGGAGGATCCAGTAGGCCAGCACGCCGAGCGGGAGGAGCAGCCCGAGCCCCACCACCAGTGCGCAGAACGCGAGCGCCGGCGCCCGCCCACGACCGAGCGCCACGGGCGGGACCGGCCGCGCGGCGGTCGGGGCGGCCCGGGCGGCGGCGCGACCGCGGGCGCGCGCCTCGAGGATGAGCACGATCACGGTGAGGACGACGAGCAGGAGCCCGAGCACCGCCGCGGGAGTGCGGTCGAACAGCGTCCGGTACTGCTGGAAGATCACGCGGGTGAGCACGTCGAGGCGCATGAGCGAGACGACGCCGAAGTCCGACAGGGTGTAGAGCGCAGCCAGCAGCGCGCCGGCCCCGAGGGCCGGGCGCACCAACGGCAGCGTCACCTCGCGCAGTACGGCGGGAGCAGCGCGCCCGAGCCCGCGGGCCGCCTCCTCGAGAGCCGGATCCGCACGCCGCAGGGCCGCCGCGGTGAGCAGGTACACATACGGGTAGGTCGAGAGGGTCAGAGCGAGCGCCGCGCCCCCGAAACCGATGAGGTCGAGCCGCAGCGCCTCGCCGAGCGCTCCCCCCGGTCCGACGGTGGCGAGCAGCGCCAGCGCCGCGACGTAGCTCGGCACCGCCAGGGGAAGTGCGGCGGCGACGGCCCAGAACCGCCGCACCGGCAGATCGCTGCGCTCCACCAGCCACGCCAGAGCCCCTCCGATCGCGGTGGCCGCCACGGTGACCACGGCGACCAGCGCGATCGTGCGAGCGAGTACCGCCGCGGTCTGCGGTCGCAGGAGCACCGACCACGCCGCCTCACCCCCCGAGGCCGCGCGCACCACGAGATAGACCAGCGGGAGCGAGACCGCCGCCGCCACCAGCACGGCGGCCACAGTGAGCGACGGTGACGCCAGCGCCCGCGACCCGCGCCGCTCGCGCCCGCGCGCCCGCAGGACGGTCACGGCGTGAGGCCGGCCTCGCGGATCAGCTCGACCGTCGAGGGCAGCTTGGCGCCGAGCTCTCCGAGCGTCACGTCGGGACCCTGGATCTGCTCGAGCGGGCGCAGCTGCTCGTCGGAGCGCACGCCGTCGATCAGCGGGTACTCCTCGGTGTCGGTGGCGAAGAAGCGCTGGCCCTCCACGTCGAGCAGGAACTCCGTGAAGCGACGCGCCTCGGGCGAGTCCGAGAGCAGCCCGACACCGGAGACGTTGACCAGCGAGCCGGGGTCGCCGGGGCGCGTGAAGTGGTTCTCGACCGGCAGATCGGGACGCTCGGCCCGGAGCTCGTACAGGGAGTAGTGGTTGACGAAGCCGACCTCGACCTCGCCGCGGGCGATCGCCTCGAGGGTCTGGATGTTGTTCTCGAGCAGGACCGGCTCGTTGGCCTCGATCCCCTTGAGCCAGGCGAGGGTACGGGCGTCGCCGACCGACAGCCGCATGGCGCTGACGAAGGCCTGGAACGAGGCGTTGGTCGGCGCGAGTCCGATCCGCTCGCGCCAGCGGCGGTCGGTGAAGGCGAAGATCGTGTCCGGGAGCTGGGCGGGCCTGAGCTTGCGCGTGTCGTAGGCCACCACCCGCGCGCGGCCGGAGACGCCGACCCAGCGGCCCTCGGGATCGCGGAAACGGGGGTCGACTCGGTCGAGCAGGGCGGGGTCCAGAGGTTTCAGGCTCCCCGTCGCGGCGACCGCCCCGAGCGCACCCGCGTCCTGAGCGAAGAAGACCTCGGCGGGGGAGTTCCCGCCCTCCTCGGCGATCGTCGCGGCCAGCTCGGCGCTGTCGCCGTAGCGCGCGTCGACCTGTATCCCGGTCGCACGCTCGAAGCGCTCGTAGAGCGGGCCGACGAGCTCCTCGGCGCGCCCGGAATAGACGGTGAGACGGCGGGGATCGTCGTCCCCGCCGGCGCCGGAGCCGCCGCAGCCCGCGCCGATCAGGGCCGCCGCGAGGCACAGCCCGAGGATCGCGAGCCGGGCGCTCATCGCTTGTCTCCCCCGCCCGGTCGCAGCGCGAGCGCCCGTCCGTCGAGGCTGACCGCGTGCAACTCGCCGCGCGGGTCCTGGCCAAAGGCGCTCAACAGCGGCAGCTCGACCGGCTCGCGACGCACCTCGGCCCGGCCGGGGTCGCGGCGGCGCAGGCTCCAGATCGTCCCCGAGCACAGGTCGCCGTAGACGTAGCGCCCGCGCAGGGCCGGGATGTCCCGGCCGCGATAGACGAACCCGCCGGTGACCGAGCAGCCCTCGCCACGCCCGTAGACGGTCACCGGAAAGGCGAGGCGCCCGCGCCGGTTGAGGGGAAGCGTCAGACGGGGCTGGCGCACCCGGCCCTCGTAGACGCCCCAGCCGAAGTTGACGAGCCTACGCTCGCCCGCGGGCTTCAGGTCGATCTCCTCGAAGCGGTCCTGGCCGACGTCGGCGATCCACAGGTCGCCGTTCGCGCGGTCGAAGGAGAAGCGCCAGGGGTTGCGCAGGCCGTAGGCGACCGTCTTCCAGCGCGGGCGCGCGCGCTCGGCATCGAAGCGGAGGATCTTCGCCAGCGGCCCGCGTAGGTCCTGACCACGCTCGTCAGGGTCGAAGGCCGAGCCGCCGTCGCCGAGACCGAGGTGCAGTCGCCCCTGCGCGTCAAAGGCGAGCTGGCCGCCCTTGTGGTTCTCGTAGGGCTGGCGCGCCCGCAGGATCGTGCGGGCCGAGCGCGGATCGACCTGGTCGCCGCGCGCGCGGAGGCGGACCACGCGAGTGTCGCCGGCGCGGTTGGTGTAGTGCGCGTAGAGCAGGCCCGAGCGAGCGTGGTCGGGGGCGAAGGCGAGCCCGAGCAGGCCACGCTCGCCGCCGGAGAGCACGCGCGAGCGGAGATCGAGGAAGGGTTGCGGGTTCACGCGGCCACGCTCGACGATCCGCACCAGCCCCGACTGCTCGGGGACGTAGAGGCGGTCCGGGTCACCGGGCCGGAACTCGAGGCCGGTGGGTGCGTCGAGGCCCTGAGCCTCCTCGACGAGGCGGAGCGAGGCCCGGGGGCGCTCGCCGCGCTCGAGGACGCTCGCCACCGCCAGGCCACCACCCACGAGCACGAGACCGGCTCCGACCCAGAGTGGCCACCGCGGCCGGGCGCGCGGACGAGACGTCGCCGGAGCACCGCTCACCGCACTCGTTCGGCCCGGCACCGAGCGGCCGGCGAATCGCCGGCCCGGGTGGGCGTACGGTCGAGATGTGCGTCAGAGCGGGGCACCGGAGTTAGGGTAGCCTAATACGACGACGGGAGCTCCGCGGCGGCGTTCGGCCCATCCGTCGCCCCCCGGCCGCACGACGCCTCGATTCGCCACAGTGCGGTCCGCCACGAGCGAGCCGGTCCACCCGGGGGTGGCGACGGTGCGATCGGCCCTCCCCGGCCGAGACGCGAGCGAAACGCCACTCCGGGCCGCGTCGGCTCGAAGCCGACCCGGGCCTTGTGGACCCCGAGCGCCCAGGCCAGCATCGGCCCCCGGTAAGGACCCACGTACGGCGGTCCGCAGCGCACGAGCGACGGCGCGCCCCCGGCCACGGAGACGGCGCGCTCGAGATCGGCGGCCAGCGCCGCGCCGTAGGCGACGCGATCGAGCTCGGCCCGCAGCGCATCCCCGCGAACGAGCGCGGTGGCCGCGAGGGCGGTGGCCGTCGCGGCCGTCAACGCCCGGCGGGCAGCGAGCGCGCCGCCCCCCGCGCGCGCCGGGCGCGCCGGTCCCGCGCCGCCCTCCCCGCGCACCGAGCGCAGCGCGAACGGCCCCGCCATCCCGGCCACGGTGACCAGCGCCACGCCCGGCAGCGCGTAGCGCGCCTCTCCCGAGAAGCCGAGCTCGCTCATCGCCGCTACGAGCAGGGTCCAGGCCACGCCCCCGCCGGCGACGAGCAGAGCATCGCGTGTCGGTCCACGAGCCCTCGCCCGCATCGCGGCCATCGCGGCGAGCGCTCCTACCGTCGCCAGAGCGATCGGCGGCGTGAGCCGAACGGCTGCCCCGAGCGTCGCCAGGGCCGGCTGCGCGGCCAGCGCTGGCGCTCCCGGATTCGGCACGAGCGCCCGGCCGGCCGAGCGCAGAAGCTCACCCGAGCCGAGCAGCTCTGGCCCGAACCACAGGGCGGGCACCGCGACCCCCGCGAGCACCACCGGCGTGATGGCAGCCCGATCGCGGCGGACCCAGCTCGCCCCGAGCACGGCTAGGAACGGCCAGACCTCGGCCCGCAGGAGCGCCGCGAGGACGCCGAGCGCGAACGCCGGACGCAGGCGACCGTCGAGCACGTACGCGATCGCGAGCAGGATGAGCGCGACCAGCCCCCCCTCGCTCATGCCGACCGCGGCGTTCTCGATCCACCCCGGCACGAGCAGCAGCCCCAGCGCCGCGAGCGCGCCAGCCGTCCTCGACCCGGCGGCGAGCCGCCGCCCGAGCACGAAGGCGAGCGCCGTCGCGAAGAGCGCCGCCGCCCGCGCGACCACGAGCCAGGCCTCCGGCGCGTAGGCGTCCGAGAACACGGCGAGCACGGTGGTGATGAGCACCGGCAGCGGCTTCCACGCCGGCCCCTCGCTCGTGCTCAGCTCGAGGCCCGCGACCTCACGCCCCCACACGAGCCACGACCACGGGTCGTAGCCGGGGGCCGACGGCAGGGCGAGCGAGGCGACGGCGAGGAGCACCGAAGCGGTCGCGAGCCCGACCAGCGGCGCCCCGCGGTGGAGACCCACGCCCTTGCCGACCGCGCTCGGGGTTGGAAGAGCCGGGCGCGACCGGATGGCGGTGTCGCCTTCGGCGCTGCCAGGGCCCATGGCCGCCATTCAAACGCCGCCGCCGCTCGAGTGCGTCTCAGCCGGTCCCGCCGCGGGTGCGGCGCGGAGCGAGGCCTGCCTCGATCCCTACGAGTACGCGAAGCGCGCGAAGTAGCCGAATGCGCGGCGCTTCATCTCCTCGAGCCTCAGACCCGCCCCCTCCGCCTCCTGACGCAAGCGACCTCGGCGAACGACGTGCGGATCGAGGTAGCTCTCCCCGACGACGAGGCGCCCGCCCGGGCGGAGCACACGCCGGAGCTCACCCAGGGCCACGCCCGGCTCGGGAACCTCTCCGAGCGCGACGCAGGTGAACGCCGCCGCGAACGTCGCGTCCGGGTAGGGCAGCGAGCGCGCATCCGCGCAGGCCGGGAAGACATTGGTCAGTCTCGCGGCCCGGGCTCGCCGAACCGTGTGCTCGAGCATCTCCTCCTGCACGTCGAGGATGTCGAGGCGCCCCTCGTCCCCCAGTCGCTCCGCCACCGCGAGCGTGTAGAAGCCCGTGCCCGGGCCCACCTCGAGCACGCGCTCTCCGGGGAGCGGGCCGAGCACCTCGAGTAGCCGCGCGCGCGTGATCGAGGGGTGCGGCAGCTCGACCCAGAACCGCTGCCCATAGGGGCAGGGTGAGGGATTGCGTCGCCACCAGAGCGCGTACCCGAGCGCCGCGCCCAGGAGGACGACGGCCGCGCCACTCCTCCGGCTACCCATGCCCGACCGCCACTCCCACCGCCACGACTACGAGACCGCCGACGGTCACCTGCGCGAGCGAGCCGGTGAGCGAGACGCGCAGGAAGCGCTTGCGCACAAAGGCGATGAGCACGAGCTCGCACGCCACGACGGCGTAGGCCAGCCTGAGAGCCTCGTCGACCTCGCCGATCAGGAAGGGCAGTGTGTGCGCCGCACCGCCGAGGAAGGTCGCGAACCCGGTGATGAGCCCACGGGGCAGGGAGCTCCCGCGCCCGGTCAGGGTGCCGTCGTCGGAGAGCCCCTCGGACATGCCCATGCTGATCGCCGCGCCGAGGGCGGCGGCCAGCCCCACGAGCAGCGCCGCTCGCGAGCCGGCGATGTAGGCGGTGGCGAAGATCGGCGCGAGCGTGGAGATCGTTCCGTCGATCAGCCCGATGAGAGCGGGCTGGATGACCTGGAGCAGCCGCTGGCGCTCGCCGGCCCCGCGCCACCGCTGCAACGCTCGCGTTAGGCTACCCTTACGATCGTGCTGCGTATCTGCAACTTGCATGTTTCACGATGGTAGCGGCGAGCGGCCCCGCAGAGACGGGAGGAGCTCGTGCCGCGCCGGCGCCTGGGCTCGACGAGGCTCTCCTGGCGGCCGGACGGCGCGCGGTCGAGCGCCACGGCGTCGCCCGCGCGACCCTCGAGCGAATCGCCGAGGAGGCCGGACTGTCCCGGGTCACGCTCTACCGGCGGAGCGTGAGCCGCGAGGCGGTGCTGAGCGCCCTGGCCGACGGCATCCTCGACGACCATCGCCGTGCGCTGTGGCCCGCGCTGACCGCCCGCGGCACCGGCGCCGAGCGTCTGGGCCGCGCCCTCGCGGCGCTCTGCGAGGTCGCCGAGGACAACCTCGCAGTGCTGCTGGCCCTCGGCGAGCGAGTCGGCGCCGGCCTCGGCGAGCCGCCTGCGGCCGGCGAGTCCGCTGCCCGACAGGCCTTTGCCGAACCGCTCGAGCGGCTGCTGCGCGACGGCGCCGCAGACGGCTCGCTGCGCGAGACCGACCCCCGCGAGACCGCGACGGCGGTCCTGAACCTGACGACGTGGACCTACGTGCATCTGCGCGCGGGCTCGCGCTGGAGCGCCCGGCGCGCCCGCCGGGCCACGCTCGAGCTCGCCGTGCGCGGGGTCGCCGCGACGGCCGGGGCCGCTCCCGGCGAGCTCGACACCGCGGCGCGTCGGTGAGCCTCTCCGCCACCGAGGTCATCGAGCGGCTCTCGCTCGAGCCGCACCCCGAGGGAGGGCACTTCCGCGAGACCTTCCGCCACCTCCCCACCGCCGGCGGCCGCGGGGCGATGACCTCGATCCTCTATCTCCTGCGCGAGGGTGAGACCTCGGCCTGGCACCGCGTCGACGCCGCCGAGGTCTGGCACTTCCACGCCGGTGCGCCGCTCGTGCTCGCGATCTCCGCGGACGGGCACACGGCCGACCGCCATCGCCTCGGGACGGACCTCGCCGCCGGCGAACTGCCCCAGATCGTCGTGCCCGCGAACGCGTGGCAGTCAGCCCGCAGCACCGGCCCCTGGACCCTGGTCGGCGCCACCGTCGGACCGGCCTTCGACCTGACCGGTTTCGAGCTCGCGCCGACCGGCTGGGAACCCGGCGCCTGAGCCCCTACCGGCGGCTCGCCGCCGCCTGCACTCTCGCTAGACTCGACAGTGGATTTCCGACCCCGTAGCGAGGACTTCACACCCATGGCCACAGCCGAGACCAAGCCCCGCATCGCCAAGCCGAGCGTGATCGAGGAGGACGAGCAGGGTCAGCTGGTCGCCCGGAAGGGCATCTCACGCGAGGTCATCGACGAGCTGTCGCGGATCAAGGAGGAGCCGGAGTGGATGCGGGCCAAGCGCCTCCGGTCGCTCGAGATCTACGAGCGCAAGCCGGTCCCCACCTGGGGCGTCGACCTCTCGGGGCTCGATCTCGACGAGCTCGTCCTCTACTCCCCGCCCACCGCCGGGCGCTTCGACTCGTGGGACGACGTTCCCGCGGACATGAAGAAGACCTACGAGGATCTCGGCATCCCCCAGGCCGAGCGCGAGCACCTCGCCGGCGTGGTCGGCGTGTGGCGCCAGGAGCCGGTCTACGAGGGCCTCAAGGAGGAGTACGCCAAGCAGGGGATCATCTTCTGCTCGATGGAGTCGGCGATCCGGGACTACCCGGAGCTCGTCGAGCCGTACTTCATGACCAAGTGCGTACCGCCGCAGGACAACAAGTTCTCGGCCCTGCACGGCGCGGTGTGGTCGGGCGGCGCCTTCCTCTACGTCCCCAAGGGCGTCAAGGTCGACCTGCCGCTTCAGTCCTATTTCCGCATGGAGGGCGCCGGCGAGGGCACCTTCGAGCACACCCTGATCGTCGCCGACGAGGGCTCCGACGTCCACTACATCGAGGGCTGCACCGCGCAGACCTACTCGGTCAACTCGATGCACTCGGCGGTGGTCGAGATCTTCGTCAAGGAGGGCGCCAAGGCGCGCTACACGACGGTTCAGAACTGGTCGAAGGACGTCTACAACCTCAACACCAAGCGGGCGATCGTCGAGGCAGAGGGCACGGTCGAGTGGGTCGGCGGCTCGATGGGCGCGAAGTACGTGATGCTCTACCCCGGCTCGTTCCTGATGGGCGAGGGCGCGCGCGCCGACCACCTGAACGTGGGAGTCGCCTCGGGCAACGTCTGGAAGGACACCGGGGCCAAGGTCCTCCACCTCGCGCCGAACACCACCTCCAACATCCTCGCCAAGTCGATCTCCAAGGACGGCGGGGTCATGGGCTACCGCGGGCTCGTGCGCATGGGCCAGAACTCGCAGGGCTCAAAGGCGCGCGTGCAGTGCGACGGGCTGATGATGGACCCGGAGTCGCGCTCCGACACGTGGCCCGACATCCAGATCCAGAACCCGCACGTGACCGTGGCCCACGAGGCCGTCGTCGGGAAGATCTCCGACGAGCAGCTCTTCTACCTCAAGAGCCGCGGGCTGACCGAGGAGGAGGCCGCCTCGATGATCGTCAACGGCTTCATCGAGCCGGTGACCAAGGAACTGCCGATGGAGTACGCGGTCGAGCTGAACCGCCTGATCCAGCTCGAGATGGAGGGGTCGATCGGCTAGGAGGCGCGGGTCGCCGCCGGCCACGATCGACCATCCCGCCAGAACGTAGATGTGACCCTCGCGCCCGATCCGCCGGTATCGCGGGTCGCCGCGGTCGCTGAGCCCGACGCGCTGGTGATCGGCGCCGGGCCCGCAGGGCTCGCGGCGGCGGCAATGCTCGGGGAGGCCGGTCTTAGCTCTGTGGTCCTCGAGCGGTCCCCCCGGATCGGGCAGAGCTGGCGCGATCGCTACGAGCGGCTGCGGCTCAACTCGGTGCGATGGATGTCGGGCCTGCCCGGCTATCCGATCGAGCGTGCCCTCGGCCGCTGGGTGACCCGCGACGACTACGTCGCCTACCTCGAGCGCTACGCCGAGCGCTACGCGATCGACGTGTCGAGCGAGACCCGCGTCGAGCGGATCGACCGCGAGGGTGACCGCTGGCGCCTGAGCACGAGCGCCGGCGACCTGCACGCGCCGATCGTCGTGGTGGCCACCGGCTGGGACAACGCCCCGAAGACGCCGCCCTGGCCCGGCTCCGAAGACTTCTCGGGAAAGCTGCTGCACGCCTCGGCCTACCGCGATCCAGCGCCATTTCGCGGCCGCGACGTGCTCGTGGCGGGGATCGGCTCCTCCGGCGGAGAGATCGCCGTCGACCTGCTCGAGGGCGGCGCGGACCGAGTGGCGCTCGCATGCCGTACCCCGCCGAACATCTTTCCCCGTCAGTGGCTCGGCTTTCCGATCAGCGCCGCGGCACTGTTCGAGAAGGGCCTTCCGGGCCCGGGCCGCCTCCCCGCCGGGGTCGGAGACGCCTTTGGCCGTCTCTTCCAGCGCGTGATCAACGGTCCGAGACGGAGCTACAAGCTGCCTCACTCTCCTTACGGCATCGCCACGACTCAGCGCACCCGCGCACGCACGCCGGTGATCGTCGACGGTCTCGTCGAAGCGCTGAGGGCCGGCAGGATCGACGTCAAGAGCGAGATCGTCGGCTTCGAGGACACCGACGTGGTCCTGGGCGACGGCGAGCGCGTGCGTCCCGATGCCGTCGTCGCCGCGACGGGATACGGCCACGGTCTCGAGGAGATCGTCGGGCACCTCGGCGTGCTCGACGCCGGCGGCGGCCCGGTCCGCCGAGGCGCGGAGGCGCCGCCGGACGCCCCCGGCCTGCACTTCATCGGCTACAAGCTTCCCCACCTCTACGAGATCGCCCGCGACGCGCGGCTGATCGCCGACGCGGCCGTAGCCGAGCTCGCTCGGGCGCGCGAGGGGGCACTCCGCGAGGGTTCAGGTCGGCGAGGGCGCGTCGCCGCCCACCGCGCGAGCGGTCACCAGCGACGCCGCCCCGCCCACGACCACGGCCAGTGACAGCCCGAGGGCGAGCCCGCCGAACGGCGTCCCCGTCCAGCTCTCCCCGAGCAGAGTCGGGGCCAGCGCCACCGCCACGACGATCTGGATGACCAGCACCGTCGGGTAGACGCGCACCGCGCCGGATCCCTGGAGAGCCGTCATCTCGTTGAGCAGCCCGAGCAGTGCTCCGGCCACGGTCGCGGCGAGCGCGGCGACGAGCAACGCCCAGGCGCCCGTGCTCACCGCGTCGGCCACGAACTTGCTGGCCTGGGCACTCCAGGCAAAGGCGAGGCCGGCCGCCACGGTGATGACCCAATCGCGGCCGTGGAGATGCCGGCGCAGCGCGTAGGGACCGATCGCGAGGACGGCGAAGCACCCGATGGCGGC
>JBBSNG010000050.1:0-12316 GCA_038232755.1 Solirubrobacterales bacterium
TCCCGCGGGGCTGGTCGGCCTACCCGCGCTTCGTCGAGTGGCTGCGCGGCGAGCGCTCGCGCTGGGACGTCGCCGTCGGCCCGCTCGCCGACACGACCTTCAACCGCAGCAAGAGCGACCTCAAGTTCCTCGAGTACTCGGCGCTCGGCCTTCCGGGTGTCTACAGCGACGTGCCCGCGTTCGCGACCGTCGTCGACGGCGTCACGGGGCTGCGGGCCGAGAACACGGTGGAGAGCTGGACCGCGGCACTCGCGAAGCTCTGCACCGACGCCGCCCTGCGCGGGCGCCTCCGCGAGGCGGCGCAGACCTACGTCTTCACCGAGCGGTGCATCGGACACACTGCCGATGCCTACCTCGATCTGCTGTGCGGGCTGCTCGTCGACGAGGGCGCGCCTCGGGCCGACCCCGCCGAGAGCCTCGGCACCGTTCCCGCCGGCCGCGGCTGACGCGCGGACTCAATCGCGCTCCCGGTCGACCGCCGCGCGCGCCAGGAGCCTCAGCCTCGCGGCCAACCGGTGCCGGGGGGATCGTGCGGCCGAGACGGCGTCGGTCACCACCTTGGCGAACAGCCGCAGCTCCTGAGGCGAGGCTTCCCCGGGCGACCACCGCGCCGTGGCGGGCGCAACGTAGGCGGGCGGCTCGAACAGGCTCGCGTGTCGCCCGCCGAGGTAGTCGCGCACGAACAGCTCGTTCGACGAGGCGAAGCCGTCGGCGATCCGAGCGACGAGGTCCGGGGTCAGCGCCCGAAACGGCGGGTCGTCGAGGAGCTCCGCCTCGATCCGCCGGCGCGCTCCGCGAAGGGCCTCTTTGACCGGAACGAGGCCGTCGAACCCGTAGTCGGCGAGCAGTCCCCTCAGCGCCCGCAGCATCTCGGTCGTCGTGGCTCCGGTCCGGGGGTTCACCGCGCCGCCTGGTCGCTCCGGCGCCGGGCCGAGGCCGGCGGCCTGCCAGAAGTCCTCCACCGCGTCCCCGCCGACGAAGTGCGCGGCGCCGTACGGGCGGATGTCGAGCTGCGCCCCGAAGGCCTCCCGCCAGCCGGCGAAGACCGCGGAGTAGTCGAAGCGGTAGGGCCTGCGGAGACTCGCCTCGACGTACTCGTCGATCGGACCCCACGTGCGCCCGTTCTTGACGAGCTCCGCGTAGTTCGACTCGATGTACTCCCACTGAGGACGCACGTAGGCCACCACGCGGAGCTCTCGGGGCCGCACCTGATCACGCAGCGCTCGGGCCCACTGGACCGGACGCGGGTTGGCGGGTTCGACGGTCAGGGCCTCGGCCGAGACGACGAGCGCGGTCGCGGCGCCGGTGCGCGCCTCTTCGAGGAGACTCAGGTGGCTGGGGACCTCCGAGACCGGCGTTGTCGTGTCGAGCAGCTCGCGCGCGAGCTGGGCGTGGCCCCAGCCTCGGCGGCCCGCCCGGGGGTAGAGGATCTCTCGCTCGAGCAGCGGCCCGGAGGCCTCGGCGAGGGACCGCTGGATCGCGGTGGTACCCGTCTTGTGGGTGCCGATGTGAAGGACGATGCGGTCGGCCATGGCCAGGCGCCGAACGGCGGCGTCGGTCGACGATACAGCCGAGCTACCCTGCCCCATGGCCTCCGCGTTCGGCTTCCCTGATCCTTGACCGATGGGAACGATCGTCATCCACGCCGGCATGCCCAAGGCCGGCTCCTCGAGCGTCCAGAACTGGCTCGGCCGCAACGCGACGGAGCTGCTCGAGCGACACGACGCCCTTCTCGTCGCCGCGGTGCCCGACGCGTCGGAGAAGACGGTCGAGGTGGTGCCTCGCGGCCACCGGGTCCTTCCCCTTGGAAGCCAGGACGTCGTCTCCGATCAGCTCGCCAGCCTCTACATCGGACGCCGGCACGATCGGGACGGCCTGATGAGCGGGCTGGCCGAGGGGTTGTCCCGCGAGGCGGGGCGCCACCGGACGGTGATCCTCACCGCCGAGGGGCTCGCGCACCCCGTCTGGCGGTTAGAGGAGATCTTCCTGCGCTGCCTCGACGAGCTCGCCTCGAGCCATCGCGTGCGGGTGGCCTACTACGTCCGCCCCCAGCACACGACGCTCGAGGCGGCGTGGAGGCAGTGGGGCTTTCGGTCGGGTAAGCCGCCGTCGGAGTATCTGAGACACCGCGGAAGGACGCTGCACTACTGGGAGACCTACGAGGGCGTGATCGCTCGAGCGCCGCGAATCTCTTTCGAGCCGCGGCCGTTCCGCGGCGATCTGCTGGTCGGAGGGAGCATCGTCGGCGACTTCGCGCGACACTTCCTCGAGCTCGAAGACGACGCCGCGGGAGCCGACCAGACGTGGTCGAATCGCGGTCTCCCGCTCGAGGTGGCGAACCTGCTTCAGGCTGCGCCCGAGGGGCTGCTCTCGGACGGGGTGCACGACAACGCCGGCCTGGCCATCGTCAAGGACCTGATCCGCGATCTCGACCTACCTGAGGACGGGGACGTCGAGACCTCGCGCGCGGTCCTCCGGGCGTTCTGCCACGCCACCTACGAGGCGGGCAACCAGCAGCTGAGCGCGGCGCTCGGCTGGGGCGCGGGCGAGTTCGTTCCCAGCCCGCCGGCAGAGGCCGGTGCCGGCGCGGCGGCCACGCTCGAGCGGATCGACGAGCTGTGGCGACCAAAGGCCTCACCGGCCGAGCGCGAGCTGCTCTGGCGTGCGCTCTCGAGCACGCTCACGCAGGGCCCGAAGCGAGTCCGCCGGCGGCGCTTCAGCGCCAGCCCCCGTATTCGTGACCGCAGGGTGTTCCTCGATCTCGAGCTGGGTGTCGGACGGCGCGAGGAGGCTCGCCGATCCCCGTCCAGGAGGTGGATCGGCCCGCTGAAGAGCGCCGTGACCCGGCTGGGCCGGGGCTAACCTCCTCGCGTGTCCTCGCCGAACGCGTCGCCCCCGAACGCGTCGCCCGCGAGCGCGCGGCGGATCCTCGCGGTCTTCCACCTCGGCGACGTCAGCGGTCCGGCCAAGTCGATGCGCCCTCGGCTCGAGGCGCTGGCGCAGGAGGGCACCCTCGAGCTCGTGGTTCCGGCCGAGGGCTCGCTGCCCCGCCTCTACGGGGACGCCCACCGGGTGCGCGTCCTCCCCTACGAGCCCCTGACGGTGCCGCGCGGGCCCCTCGAAGGGTTGCGCGCGCTGCGACGCTTCCGACGCGAGGTCCGGCGCTTTCGCCGCGAGCTCCGCCGGGCGCGGCCCGATCTCGTCGTCGTCGTGACCGCCGTCCTCCCGGCGGCGCTGCTCGCTGCTCGCCTGGAGGGCCTGCCCACGGTCGTCTACGTCGGGGAGATCTTCGCCAAGGGTCACGTGGATGGACGTCTGCGGGCGCTCGGAGGACGGCTGAACGCCCGCCTCTGCGAGTCACTGGCCGACCGGCTCGTGTGCTGCTCGATGACGGTGGCCGAGCAGTTCAACGGACGAGCCACGACGGCGACCATCTACCCGGGCGTCTCACAAGCCTACGTCGAAGGCGACGGTTCGGCCTTCCGGGCGCAGTACGGGCTCGAACAGGCGAAGCCGCTGATCGCCGTGGTGGGCAACCTCGGCGCGGCGCGCGCGCAGGACACTGCGCTGCGGGCCCTGGTGACGATCCGCGAGCGCCTTCCCGGCGCGCAGCTCGTCGTCGTCGGGCTGCCGCATCCCCGGCCGGTCGACGAGCGCTTCGCGGCCGACCTGCACCACCTCGCCGTCGAGCTGAACGTGGAGCGGAGCGTCGTCTTCACGGGCTTCGTCGAGCAGATCGCCGACGTCTACGCCGCCGCCGACGTGGTCGTGAATCCCGCTCGCTTCAATGAGCCGTTCGGGCGCGTTGCCGTCGAGGCACTCGCCGCCGGCCGGCCGGTTGTCGCGAGCTCGGTCGGCGCCATCCCCGAGGTGCTCCGCGACGGCCGCGACGCGCTGCTCGTGCCCCCCGAAGACCCCCAAGCCCTGGCCGCGGGCGTCGTGCGCCTCACCGAGGATCCCGGTCTCGCGGCGCGTCTCGTCGCCGAGGGCGGCCGACGCGTGCGGCGTAGGTTCGACGAGGCGAGCGGGGTCGAGAGCTTCGAGCGAGTGGTCGCCGAGCTCCTGGCGGAGCGAGAGACGAAGGCCACGTGAGCTCAGGTCCCTCGAGCCGGCGGCCACGGCGCCGCCGGCGAGCACCCGGCGTTCTGACCGTGATTCTGGCCGCCGCTGCTCTGGCGCTCGTGGGCTGCGAGGAGCTGTCGCCGCCGTCACGCTCCGACGCCGGCGGCGTCCGGGACACGGTGCCCGCCTTTGGGATGATGGCCTGGCGGGCGAACCAGCTCAAAGCACCCGACTTCGCCCTGATCCGTCGCAGCGGGGCGACCTACTACCGGTTCAACCTGCTCACGAGCTCGACCGACGATCTCGAGCCTCGCTCCACGCGGGGATTCGACCGCTTGATCGCTGCGGGCGTCTCCCAGGGGATCGAGTTCCTGCCCGTGCTCCTGCGCAGCCGCCCGAACCGCGATCCAGAAGGGCCGCCGCAGCTGGCCGAGCCGCCCGAGACGGCGCGCGAGCACGCGATCTGGCGTGAGCGCGTGCGCTTCTACGCCGAGCGCTACGGGCCCGAGGGTCGCTTCTGGAGCGAGAACCCTCGGCTCCCCTACCGCCCGATCCTTGCCTGGGAGGTGTGGAACGAGCCGAACCTCCCGCAGTTCTGGGACGACCGCGAGGCCGACCCGCGCGAATACGCCCGGCTGTTGCGGGAGACCCGCTCGGTGCTGCGCTCCGTCGATCCCGGCGCGCGAATCGTCTCGGCGGGGCTCAGCTCCCGCTACGACGCCGCTTCCTTCCTGAACGCAACGCTCGCCGAGGTCGGAGCGTGCGGCGTCGATGCCATCGGCATCCATCCCTACGCGCCCTCCGTCGCGCGGGCGATGGGACACCTCGCCGACGCCCGCCGGGTGGCCGACGCGCGCGGTGCGGACGGCGCGCCGTTGTGGATCACGGAGATCGGCTGGCGGGTCGGGTCGAGGAGCTACTCGGGTGTCCCCGACGCCCGCGCGCAGGCGCGCCGGTACCGCGGGTTCCTCGCGGAGTTGGAACGCCGCCGCGCCGAGCTCTCGCTCGGCCCGAGCTTCGCCTTCTCGTTGCGCGACCGGTTGAGCCCCGAGACCGGCAGGGTCGACATCGCCACCGGTCTGCTCGGGGCCGGCGACCGGCCGCGGCCCGCCTGGGAGCTGTGGTCGCGCACCGCGAGCTCGGCGCCCGAGCTCAAGCTGCCCGAGGCCCGGAGCTGCGCGCGGTAGCTCAGCCGGCTCGGATCAGCGCGGCCAGCGTGTCCGCCTGGGCGTCGAGGTCGACGTAGCGCCCGACGAAGGCGCGCCCGCGCGCGCCCAGCTCGGCGCGCCGGTCGCGGTCGTGCGCGAGCGCTCGCAGAGCGTCCTCCCACTGAGCGGCGCCCTCGGCCAGCACGCCGCCGCCGGAGCGCTCCACGAGCTCGACGTTCACCCCCACCGGGCTCGCCACCGTCGCGCTGCCGGCCGCCATGTACTGGAGCAGCTTGAATCCGGCCTTGGCGCGCGTGTAGGGCGTATCGGGCAGCGGCATGAGACCGACCTCGAACCGGGCGAAGAAGGCCGGCACCTCGTCGAGGCGCCAGCGACGGAAGGTCGAGGGACCGCGGCGCCACGGCTCCGAGGACACGACCTCGAGCCGCGCGACGCCCTCCCGCTCGAGCCGCTCGAAGACGTCCGCGAGGGGATCGAGGTAGCGGATGTTGCCCGGGGTGCCGGTCCATCCGACCCGCAGCGGGAGCTCGTGGCGGTGCTCGGCCCGGGGAAACGGCTCGGGATCGGGGACGCTTGGAAGGATCGCGTCTGCGCGCCGGTTCGGCAGCATCTCGGCGAGCGCGGAGGTGCTGGCGACGACCGCGTCGGCGCGCGCGAGCAGGGCGCGGGCCTGCCGGCCGCCGTAGAGCCAGCGCCCCGCCCGGCCCTTGGCCGCGACCACCGGCGCGAGCTCGAAGACGGCGTCGTCGAGATCGAGGACCACGCGGCCGCCGAAGCGCTCGAGCGGACGCGTGACCCAGGCCGGGCCCATCGGGTAGACGCCGCGCTGGACGAGCACGGCGTCGTAACGGTGCAGCTCGCGCTCGAGCTCGATCCGCCGGCGCACGTAGCGCACGCCGTGGCGAGCGAAGAAGAGGAACTGGTCGACCCGTCCCCGGCCGCGGTCGACCTCGGAATCGGCCACGAAGGCGTCGACCTCACCGAGTCGGGCGCGCAGCCGAGGCAGGTGCTGGAGGGCGCGGAACTGGGTCGAGGAGCTCGTGAGCGGCTGCTCGGCGATGACCGCGACCCGCACGCGCGGCACGCTACCAACGCGGTGAGCGGCCCGAATACGCTGCTGCGATGCGGATCCTGACCGTCGGCAACATGTATCCGCCGCACGCGCTGGGCGGGTACGAGATCACCTGGCGTGCGGCGGTCGCCCACCTGCGCGAGCGCGGTCACGAGGTGCGCGTGCTCACCACCGACTACCGCGATCCCGGTGTCGCGGTCGAGTCCGACGAGTCCGACGTCCATCGCGAACTGCGGTGGTACTGGCGCGACCACGCCTTTCCGCGGCTCTCGCTACGGGAGCGGATCGCCCTCGAGCGACACAACGCGCGGGTCTTCGACCGCCATGTGCGGGAGCTGCGCCCGGACGTCGTGAACTGGTGGGCGATGGGCGGGATGTCGCTGTCGCTGGTCGAGCATGCGCGCCGAGCCGGCTTGCCCGCGGCCGCGATCGTGGGCGACGATTGGCTCGACTACGGGCCGCGGGTCGACGCCTGGATGCGGATCTTCGCCCGCCGGCCCTGGGCGGCGCCGCTCGCTCGTACCGTCACGAGCGTCCCGGCGCGGGTCGACTGGGCCGCCGCCGGATCATGGCTCTTCAACAGCGAGACCGTGCGCCGGCGGGCGCTCGCCGCGCGACCCGAGCTGCGCGACACCGCCGTCGCGCACCCCGGCATCGACCCGGGCCGGTTTCGCCCCGCCCCGCGCCCGCCGTGGCGCTGGCGCCTGCTGTGCCTGGGCCGGATCGATCCGCGCAAGGGGATCGATACCGCCGTGCGCGCCCTGGCCGAGCTCCCGACCGAGGCGACGCTCGCGGTGGTCGGGGGAGGCGACGAGCGCCACCTCGAGGAGCTTCGTCAGCTCGCGCGAGAGCACGGGCTCGAGGGGCGGGTGAGCTTCGAGCGCCGGCCGCGCGCGGAGATCGCGCGCGCCTACGCGGAGGCCGACGCGCTCGTGTTCGCAGTTCGCTGGGAGGAGCCCTGGGGGCTCGTGCCGCTCGAAGCCATGGCGGTCGGCTGTCCGGTCGTGGCCACGGGGACGGGAGGCTCGGGCGAGTACCTGGTGCACGACGAGAACTGCCTGATCTTCGAGCGCGACCGCCCGCACGCGCTGGCGGCCGCGGTCCGCCGCCTCGCCGGCGATGCGGAGCTGCGCCGGCGCCTGCGCGAGGGCGGGTTCGCCACAGCAGCGCGCTTTCCGGAGTCGGCCTACAACGAGGCGGTCGCGGCGGCGGTGGAGCGGGCGGCGGGAGGTGGGAACTGACTCGGCTGCGAGGGGAAGCCCCGTGCGGTCTCAGCGTGGACCGCGCCGGGCGAGGACGAGGCAGAACTGGGTTCCCGCTCCGTGTGTGCGCTCCACGGTCATGCCCCCGGCGCTCGCCGCAGCCTCGATGTCCGCGAGCTCGGCGTGAGACCCGAGCCACGCCGGGTCGGTCTGGCCGCGCGGCGCGCCGCGGACCGGCGCAGCAACGCGGCGACGGGCTCGACTCAGCACTCCGGGCCGGCTGTGTACGGCTGGGTCGTTCGATATCTGGAACGCCGACCAACCGCCAGGGCGCAGCACGCGGCCCATCTCGCGCACGTAGGCGAGGGTCACCCGAGGGTCGGGGATGTGCTGGAAGACCACGTGCGAGACGCACGCGGAGGCGCTTGCGTCCTCGATACTCGCGAGTGACGAGCCGTCGCCCGCGAGCCACTCGACGTTGTCGAGGTTCGGGTTGAGCCCGCGGGCGCGCTCGAGCATGGCCGGCGAGACGTCGAGGGCTCGCACGCGTGCCGCGCGGGCGGCCAGCGGCCGCGTCAGCCGGCCGAGCCCGCACCCGATCTCGACGACCTCGTCGTCCGCTCGGACTTCGACGCAGAGCGCGCCGAGGAGCCGGTCGAGGTCCGCCTCGCCCCCCGACCAGAAGCGGCTCTCGTCGGGCCGACCGTAGTCGAGGCGGTTGTCGACGAAGTAGAAGGCATCCTCGCCGGCGCGCCGATCCCAGAAGCGCCGCATTTGTGCCTCCGACATGGCGGGCCACGCTAGCAACGGCCCGGGCCATGGTCGCGTCCCGGGCTCGAGAGCGCCCGAGCTCGCCACCCGGGGCTAGGATCGGGCTCGCCCGAGGCCCCGAGAGACCCCATGAGCCGAGCCGACAGCCCACTCGCGGGCCGCATGATCTTCAACGTTGGCGCTCGCCGCAGCGGCACGTTCTGGCTCCAGCGGATCGTCACCGCGCACCCCGATGTCGCGGCGGTGCCGACCGAGTCGCATCTCTTCTCGCACGGCATCGCGCCCCTCTTCGAGCGCTTCCACCACGGTGCGCGCTCGTCGCCGCAGCTCGCGGCGATGCACGTCGACCGCGACGTGCTCCTCGATGCCACGCGGGCGTTCTGCGACCGCATCCTCGGCGAGCTGACCGAGCCGGGTCAGCGCTTCCTGGCCGAGCGGACGCCCCTGCACGTCTACCACCTCGACCTGATCGACGCGATCTACCCGGACGCGAGCTTCGTCCACATCGTCCGGGACGGCCGCGACGTCGCGCGCTCGCTGCGCAGCCAGCCCTGGGGACCGGTGACGCTCACCGAAGCCGCGGAGGAATGGCGCTCGTCGGTCGCCGCGGCGCGCGAGGCACGCCAGCCCGAGCGCCTCCTCGAGGTCCGCTACGAAGAGCTGCTCGCGCGACCCGAGGACTCCTTCCGCGCGCTCTACGAGTGGCTCGGGCTCGAGGTGACCCCGGCGATCATGAAGGCTGCGCTCGTCGAGGCCAAGAGCGTGGCGAACCTGACGGCCTCGGACCCCCGCGTCGCCGCCACGAAGTGGAGGTCAGGAGCGTCCCCCGAGGAGCTCGAGGAGATCGAGCGGGTCGCGGGCCCGCTGCTGGCCGAGCTCGGCTATGAGTCCCCGCGGCCACGATCTGCTCGTCTCGCCGGCGGGCGCCGACGCTCGAGTGGTCTCATCAGCCGCGGCACCCAAGGCAGCAGAGCGCTCCGCCTGCGCGCTGTGCGAGAGCGCACCCGCGAGGCCGTCGCACGAGGCCTGCGCCGGCGCCTGAACGGGGGCGGTCATCGCGGCTCCGCCGCCGGCGCGGAGGGCGCCCAAGCTCTCCTCGAGGGTCACGAGGCCGTCGACCGCCTGCTCGAGCGCATCCACACCCGCCGCCTCGAAGGCCTGGGCGACCTCCTCGACGAGCGCGCTTCCGTGCGCCTCGTCTCGGGCGACCGGGTCTGGGAGGGCCGGGGCTCCGCCGCCCGCGAGGCGCTGGACGCCGCCCTCGCCGAGGATGAGGCCTTCGCCGGGAGGCAGGTTCGCGGTGATGTGCTCTCCGGCTCTCCGTCCTATTCCGCGGTGCTGACCTACGAGCTCCCCGGCGGGGAACGTGCCGAGCGCCTGCTCTTCGTGCGCCTGCGGGCCGGGCGGGTCCGCGAGCTCGCCGTGTACCGGCTGGACGCCTGAGCGCGAGCGCTAGGAGGGGTCTGGCGAAACCCCGAATGCGGAGAGCTTATCCTTGAGGGATGCGCAACCCCCGAGCGTCGGCGAGGTTTCTCGCGGCTGTCGGATACATCGCCGCAGGCGTCCTCATCATCAATATGTTGCGGCGACGCAGAAGTACCATGGAGCACACTCTCCGAGGGCCAGACCCCCGGACGTTGACGCGTCGCGGGGGTCACTTTTTCGCTCTACCGTGGCAATCTACCTCGCGGGTCGGACGGAACGGCTACCTCGCCGAGTGTGCGATGCTCTCGCGCGATGAAAGTGACGATGCTCCTCGCGGACTACGCTCAGGTTGCCGAAGGCAAGCTCAATCTCATTGGCGGCGGTTGGTCGATCACCGGGCCAGAGCCGAGTCCGTTCGCGATCGCGGTGCTCTTCGACATCCCGTGGGACCGAACGAATGAGAAGCACCGCTTCCGCCTAGAGCTTGTCGACTTGGACGGGGAGCCAGTGATGACTGAAACCCCGGAAGGCTCGCAGCCCCTCTTTGTCGAGGGAGAGTTCGAGGTCGGTCGACCTGCCGGGATAAAGCGAGGAACTTCTCTCCCCGTACCAGTCGCGCTCAACCTGGGGCCACAGCAGTTTCCGGGGGGCGGGCGCTACGAGTGGCGACTGGAGGTCAACGGAGAAACCGACGAGGACTGGCGGCTCCCCTTTTCAACGAGGCCAGCCGGTTCCTCAGGCTAAAACGCCCCTTTGGACGCCCCTGTTGCCGGGACGCCACTCCCGCCGTCCAGTGGTCACGCTTGAGGAGCGGAAGGTCAGCCGACTCGTCTCAATCCAGCCCTCGCCCTTCAGGTGAAGGGTCGTCGCTAGCTCCGGGAGCAGATCCGCAACGGTCACCGGTTCCCCAACAGCTTCACCCGCGCTGTCGAACGCCAAGATGGCGAGATGGCGGATTACGTCGTAATCCTCACGAACCATGGAAAGAAGCGCGAGCACGGCCTGACGCTCGTCATCGAACGCATCTACCGCGTTGCCAGCGCTATCGAAAATCATGAAACTCATGGCTACCTCGCTTTCCTACTGAATACGGACGATATCGACCGCCGTCTCACTGAGCTTGAGCGGGTCGCCCCATACGGTCATGTGCCCTCGGCTGCCCCAACGGGCGAAGCTGAACCCCTCGTCCGCCGGGAGACGCAACTGGGCGATGTAGTCTCCCTTCCCCCACCGCACTGCGACCTTCTCTGCCTGACGGGCGGTCGAGAAGCAGGAGATACCCATGTGGATCACGCGGAAGCGTTCCTCGGGACTCCAGCGCCGCGGTGGTATCCCCAACTCATAGCTCGACTTGAACGAGTCGACCAAGGCAGGGGCCTCACGGTCATCGGTTTCGACCGCCCGGTAGACGATGTGATCCTCGCCGATCACGGACACCACGTGCAAGTCGGTCGGCATCGGACGGCCAGGCTGCGGCATCCTGCCAATCTAGCCTTCCGCCCCGCGCTCCTGAGTGGGGTAAGAACGGGGCCGCTATGGGGTACGCGCGCCTCACGGCTCTAAGAATCCCGCACCAAGACTGGGCTAGCGAGTTTCGCTAGACCCTCCCTAGGCCAACACGCGCGCGTACCACGCGTACGTCTCCGCCAGACCCTCGTCGAGCCCGCGTTCAGGCGCCCAGCCGAGCTCGTCGCGGATGGCCGTCGAGTCCAGCCACTGCCGGTCGATCTCGCCCGAGGGAGTACCGGAGCCGCGCACGTCGGGCTCGACCTCGCGTCCCGAGGCTGCGATCAACCGCTCCACGACCTCGATCACCGCCACCGGCTCGCCGGCGCCGGCGTTCCACGCCCGTCCGCGGAGCTCCGGGCGGGCGAGCGAGGCCGCCACCGCGAGGTAGGCCTCGACCGCGTCGGCGATGTGGAGGAAGTCGCGCTGCGGAGTGCCGTCGGAGCGGACGACCGGGCGCTCGCCGCGGACGAGCGAGCGCGCGGTGTCGGGGACGATGCGCGAGACGTTGAAGTCACCGGGGCCGTAGACGTTGGCCAGGCGCGTTACGGCCACCGGCAGACCGTAGGTATGGGCGTAGGAACGCGCGACCATGTCGGTGCACGCCTTGGAGACGTCGTAGGGGAAGACGGGCTGCAGCGCGAAGTCCTCGCGGTAGGGGAGCTCTTCGTGGCTGCCGTAGGCCTTGTCGGAGGAGGCGACCACGATCGCGCGCGCGGGACTCCGTGGCTCGAGCGCGCGACAGGCCTCGAGCAGGTTCCAGGTGCCGCGAACGTTCGTCTCGAAGGTGGCCAGCGGCGAGCGGTTGGCCGTGCCGACGAGGGTCTGTGCGGCAAGGTGGAAGATCAGCTCGGGCTCGTACTCGTTGACGACGCGCGCGAGCGCGGCCTCGTCGAGCACGTCGGCGTCGACGAGGTCGCAGCGCTCGTCGAGGCGCTCGAGGCGAAAGCGCGACAGCGCCGGCACGTCGCGGCGCGGGACGACGACGCGCGCGCCCTCGTCGAGCCCTCGCTCGGCCAGCCACGAGCCCAGGAAGCCCTGAGCGCCCGTGACGAGCGCCGTGACGCCCGCGTAGCGGGTCGGGCTCATGCCTCCACGAGCGCCTGCCA
>JBBSNG010000051.1:0-12291 GCA_038232755.1 Solirubrobacterales bacterium
ATCGACACCCTCGTGCTCGGACACGACCTGCGTCTTCGTTACGGTCCTCATCGGCGGTTCCTCCTGTCCTCGGTGGACTTCGATTCGCACTCGCCACGCTCCCAACAGGAGCGGACGAGGCGGGAGGACCGCCACTTCAAGCTCTACGGACTACGGGACAACCTCCGAGAAGTCGGGCGGGATCACCTACTCGATCAAGTACCGCACAGCCGACGGCACGCCGGTGAAGAAGGCGATCGGACCGACCCGCTCCGACGCGGAGCAGGCACTCACGGCGGCGCTCGCGTCCGTCGACCGCGGCGAGCTGCGCTCTCCGAGCCGGGTCACCTTCGCCGAGGCGTCCGACGCCTGGCTCCGTCGCAAGAAGCCGGTGCTAGAGGCCTCGACCTACCGGGACTACGAGACCCACCTGCGCAAGCGGCTGGAGCCGGCCTTCGGCGATCTCAAGCTCCGGCAGATCAGCCGGGCGCGGATCGAGGACTACCTAGCCGAGCTCGACGAAGCGGGGGAGCTCTCGCGCAAGACGATCAACGACTCCCTTATCCCCCTACGTCAAGTGCTTGCCCGCGCCGCCCGTGACGGTGCGATCGTGCGCAACCCCGCGTCGAGCACCGACCGCGACGATCCGCTCGAGCTGCCGTACGAGCGCCCGACGATGGGGGTGCTCACCCGCGCGCAGGCGCGCGCCTACCTCGACGCGTGCCCCGGCTGGTACCGGCCCCTGGCCGAGGTCCTACTCGGCGCTGGGGTGCGCGTCGGCGAGGCGATCGCCCTCGAGTGGTCGGACATCGACTGGGACGCCGGCGCGCTCCTCGTGACCAAGACGGTCAAGGTCGGCGGGGTGGGCACCCCGAAGGGCGACAAGACGCGCGCGGTCGCGGTGGCCGACTACCTGCTCGAGGTCCTGCGCGAGCACCGCACCGAGCAGGCGACGCTGAACGGGCCGATCTTCCCCCACCCCACTCCCGGCCTCGCGCTCACACGCCACGCCGTGCGACGGCGAGGCCACCTCCCCGCGATCGAGGACGCCGGCCTAGCGGCGGGCGTCCGCCTGCACGACCTCCGCCATACCGCCGCCACCCTGTGGCTCGCCGCCGGCGCCTCGATCTACTTCGTCCAGCAGCAGCTCGGCCACGCCGACATCAAGACGACGATCGACCTCTATGGCCATCCCGATCAAGCGGCTCACCGCAGGGCCGCCGAGCGAGTCGCGGCGTGGTGGCGTGAGGGGCTCGATGAGGGGGCTCCGGTACCACGGGCGGTACCACGACAGACCTCGGAGCTCTTGCCACCTGCCGGATCGCCCTTTGTGGCGGGCCTCAGCGGATGATGGCCGGGCCGGCGGCGCCCGGCCGCGTACCGGGTAAGTAGACAAGGCGAGGAGCGGCTCCAGGCCTGCTCCGCGCGCAACCCCATGTTGAAGGGTGCCAATGGAAGACAAAGAAGCGATCCAAGCTCTTACCGGCGATCTGCAGTGGCAGATCGACCAATTCCCCAATCGCGAGATCAAGAACGCCGCGGGGCACCAGTACGTTCCGTCCCGCTACAAGCCCAGCCTTGAGAAGGCCATCGACCAGGGCGGCTACGCGGTGGTCGAGTTCGTCCGGCGGTATCTCTACAGGCCTCCGAGCGACGGCTTCGACAAGCTGGAGGACGCCAAGTCGCTCGACCTGGCGTGCGAGTCGCTGGTGGACGACAAGCACAAGCCCTACGCCCACCTGTTCACTATCTCGGATCGTGAAGCAGCCCGCGAGCGGCTAGCGCCCCACATCAGAGCGGCCGAGACTCGGGAAGCCGTGCGCGAGGCTCGTCGCGATGCCGCCCGGGCGGAGATTCGCGCCGAAGGTGTCCCGTCACGGCCCGACCTCGATCTTTCACTACGGACTCGAGACCATCGCTAGCGCACCCTGAGCCGCTCGAGGAGGGTGCGGCCCGCCCCGGACCGGGCACACATCGATCGCCCTTCCCGGCAGGGACACCGCTCGGCGCTCGTGTTCCCCTGGGCGCCACCATGCAAGGTCCCCACACTCCCCTCTCCCGCGCTACAAACGCTCTGCCCGAGACAAGCTGACGCGGCCACAGCGTGGGCTGACTGCGGGCGAGTTCCCCAAGCCATGGGCTGAAACGAGGAGAGGCCTCAATGAGAGGACCGGACCAGGACCTGACCCCTAGCGAAAGGTCGCTGCGTTCGCTCGAGCGCTCGCGCCACCGCCGGGCTGTCGCCCCACACGTTCGTCGTAAGGTCGCAGCCCGCAAGCGCCGCGCCGGCGTCATGGCCGCGGCGATCCTGGCCGGCTCGGGTGGCTCGCTCGCGATCGCTGGCCTCCCCGGTCCGCGGTCGAGCCAGCCCGGCGGCGCCTCGGAGTCGACCGACCTGGCGCTCGCTCACATCGGTCAGAGGGACTTGCGGCACGGCAGCTCAGGCGCAGCGGTCACTGCGGTCGAGCGTCGGCTGCTCGAGCTCGGCTACGCCGTCGAGGTCGACCGCTACTTCGACTGGGGGACTCACCGCGCCGTGCGACGCTTCCAGCGCTCCGAGAGGCTCCGTCCCGACGGCGTCGTGGGAGCGGCGACTTGGCGCGCTCTGTTCCCCCCGAGGGCGGGGGTAACACCCGAGCGCCGAGGCCTGGCTTTGCCCTCCAATGGTGGTTCAGCGAGCGAGGAGGCGCCTCGAACCCGCTTTGCCGTCCGGATGGCCGCAGCCGGCGAGCTCCCCTCAGACGAGCGGAGACGGCTCGGCTTGAGCGGCCCATCGCTGCGCTCGGAGGGTGAGGGTCAGGACGGAGCCCTCATCGCGATCGAGTTCGAGAACGGCACAGCCCCCGAGGCGGGCTCGTCCGCGACCGAGGTCGGAGGTAAGCCCCCCGCGGCGGCAAGGGACTCCATCGGGGAGCGCTCGGCCGTTGACCGGTCGGGCTCCGAGGATCAGCTGCATCCTCCCACGGAGTCTCCGTCTCAACTATCAGAGGGCACGGGGCCGAGTCGACGCATCCCGAACGCGGCCGAGCCCGCGCAGCCACCTGCACCAACGCGCAGCACGGGCGGCTGCGGCTCCGAGCGGATGATCGCGCCGGTGGCGGGCGCCACCTTCACCTCTTCCTACCGCTCGGCGCACAGGCCGAGTCACGCGGGCATCGATCTCGCTGCGCCTACCGGGACCCCGATCCGATCCGCGGCGTGCGGTGTCGTCAGCTTCCTTGCGGGCACCGCGCAGTCCGGTGGATATGGCAACTACATCTGCGTCAAGCACTCGACTCGACTTACGACCTGTTACGCGCATCTGTCGCGCTTCTCGGACGAGCGGGTCGGCGATCAGGTGCGGCGGGGTGAGGTGATCGGCTACGTGGGGAACACGGGCCACTCGACCGGGCCCCACCTCCACTTCGAGGTTCGAACCGCTAACCCCTACGGGCGCAACGACGTCGATCCGATGCCCTACCTAGCTGGACGGCAGATCCCCGGGACCCGCGTGGGGCCGTCGGCGATCGGCGGGCCGGATCTGACCTCCACGCCGCAGCAGGAACCCAGCGTGGGACCTGCGGCCCCGAGGCCTGGCGCCCCTGGCACCCCTGGCGCAGAAGACGCGCCGGCGGGCGGCAGACCAACCTCGGCCCTGAGCGATCGGTCCCTCGAGAGGATGAACGAGGCCTCGACGACCGCCCCCACGGAAGGCAAGCCCGCCGCCGCGGCGAGCGGTGGGCCATCTACCGAGCGGCGTGCGATGGGCGCCACGCAGGCGACGGGGCTTGAGGACACAGAGAGTTCCGACGACCCGAGCCCCGGCGGAGGGAGTGATCTTCAGGAAGAGGCATCGCAAGAGTCAACCGACGAGACCGAGGAGAGCACTGAAGACGGAACCCCGGCAGAGACACCGTCACCGGACGACGGCGAAGGGCTAGGAGCCAGCGGGAACGAAGTGGCCTCCGCTCCCGCAGAAGAGGAAGGCGACGCCTTGGCTCCTGCTCCAGGAGCGCGGGGCCCATCCTCCGGCTTCCAGACGGCCCCCTTCAGCGGCGTCGACGGCCTACTCCCCCCTGGGCTGGCCGCAGGCGTCGACTCGACACTCGGAACCTCGCTGGACCCTCTCACGCCCGGTGACGAGGAAGGCGAGGCTCTCGGAACCAACGCAGTCCCGCCCGACCTCCTCACCGCGCCCGAGGGCGGGTAACGGCCGGGTCCCCGTAGGTCTCCGGCGAGCAGAGGAGCGAGCGGCCGTGTGCGGACCGGTCCTTCATGGCCTGAGCAGGAGCCGCGGTGCACGCTGTTGCGGGACATGCGGCTGTGAGGCGCCCGGGCGCGGACCGGGTGAGCACATCCGTCGCCCCTTGTACGCCGGCGCGCTACTCGGGTGATCTGCGCCTCATACTCCGGGCGTCCGGTCGGTCCTGCCGCGTCGGGCTACCCGCTCCCTGGCGTGTGCACCCAGGGTTCCGGCGAGCCCCTTATCTTGTCGGCTTAGCGCGCCTCCGCACGCCAGTGTCCGGCGGCGCCGCCTCGCATCCCCGCCATGGCCGACGCCCCGATCGCCAACCCCATCCTCAACTCGCCCTTCCGGGAGCCTCCGCGGCACTTCCGCTTCGGCGACCACGGCATCACGAGTGACATCGTCGAGCAGCGTCGTATCAGCGCCTACTTCATGCCGATCCCTGCGGCCAAGAAGAAGTCGCAGATGCACTTCGAGACCGAGTGGACGCGGGACCGGATCGAGGAGAACGTCTTTATCAACCGCGTGCGTCAGCGGATCGACCGATGGCGGCGTGAGGGGCGGCCGGGGGTCACGCCTACCACGCGTCGCCTATTCGAGCATTGGACCGACGAGGACCGTCAGCGGCACCTGTTCTTCTGTCAGATCGAGGCGGTCGAGACGGCGATCTACCTCGCCGAGGTGGCGTCGAAGCACGGCGACGCCTGGATCGTCAACGAGCTGCGGCACTTCGCCGAGGACGCGAATCCGGGCCTATTGAGGGTCGCGCTCAAGATGGCCACGGGTAGCGGCAAGACCGTCGTCATGGGCATGCTGATCGCCTGGCAGGCGCTCAACAAGCTCGCCAGCCCACAAGACAAGCGCTTCTCCGACGCGTTCCTGATTGTTACCCCGGGGATAACGATCCGCGACCGTCTGCGAGTGCTGCTCCCCCAAGACCCGGAGAACTATTACCGGGCACTTGACCTCGTCCCCGCGATCGACCGCGACCGGCTCGGTCAGGCGCGCATCGCGATCACCAACTTCCATTCTTTCCAATCGCGCGAGACTGCCAACGCCTCGAAGACCACCAAGGCGCTGCTCACCCGCGGCGGCGAGAGTCCGTTCACCGAGACGCCCGATCAGATGGTCCGCCGGGTCACGCGCGAGCTCGGTAACAAGCGCAACATCATCGTGCTCAACGACGAGGCTCATCACTGCTATCGCCGTCGTGTCGGCGCTGAGGAAAACGGGAACGGCGCGAGCGCCGAGGCGACCGTCGAGGGCGGCCTCTCGGGCGACGAGCGCCGCGAAAACGAGAAGCGCGAGCGCGAGGCGCGGGTGTGGATCGGCGGGCTCGAGGCGGTCGCGCGCAAGCTCGGCGTCCGCGCCGTCTACGACCTCTCCGCGACGCCCTTCTTCCTGCGCGGGTCGGGCTACCCGGAGGGCACGCTCTTCCCGTGGGTCGTCTCCGACTTCTCGCTGATCGACGCGATCGAGTCGGGGATCGTGAAGATCCCGCGGGTGCCGGTGGCCGACGACTCGATGGTCGGAGACCAGCCGACCTACCGCGACCTGTGGCCACGCATCCGTGAGGCCCTTCCGCGCAAGGGCCGGGCCCGCGCTTCCCTCGACGGCGCAGATCCGCGGCTCCCCGGAGAGCTCGAGGGCGCGCTGCACTCGCTCTACGGCGACTACGCACGCGCGTTCGAGCGCTGGCGCGCGAGCGAGGCGGTCGAGCCGACCGGGGCGACGCCGCCCGTCTTCATCGTCGTCTGCAACAACACGAGCGTCTCGAAGCTCGTGTACGACTACGTCGCCGGCTACGAGAAGCACCGAGAGGATCACGCGCCGGTCCGCGTCCCCGGCGAGCTCGACCTGTTCTCGAACGTGGACGGCGGGGCGCTGCGCGCGCGGCCCAACACGATCCTCGTCGACTCCGAGCAGCTCCAGTCGGGCGAAGAGATGAGCGCCGAGTTCAAGGCCGCCGCGCGCACGGAGATCGCGGAGTTCAAGGCTGCCTACCGCGCTCGCTATCCCGGCCGCGATGCCGAGGAGCTGACCGACGAGGACCTCCTGCGCGAGGTCATGAACACCGTGGGCAAGCGCGGCAAGCTCGGGGAGGGCGTGCGCTGCGTCGTGTCGGTCTCGATGCTCACCGAGGGCTGGGACGCCAACACCGTCACCCACATTCTTGGCGTGCGCGCGTTCGGCACGCAGCTCCTCTGCGAGCAGGTCGTCGGGCGCGGGTTGCGCCGGCGCAGCTACGCGGTCAACGACGAGGGCTTCTTCGAGCCCGAGTACGCCGAGGTCTACGGCGTGCCGTTCTCCTTCATCCCCTCGGCGGCCACCGCGAAGGACCCGAAGCCGCCGAAGCCGATCACGCGCGTGCGCGCGCTCGAGGAGCGGGCGGAGGCGGAGATCAGGTTGCCGCGCGTCGTCGGGTACCGGCACGAGCTCGCGCGCGAGCGGCTGGACCACGCCTTCTCGGAGGACTCGCGGCTCGCGCTCTCGACCCGGGAGGTGCCCGCCGAGACCGAGATCAAGGGCGTTGTGGGAGCGTCGGAGACGCACACGCTCGACGGCCTGCGCGCCAAGCGCGAGCAGGAGGTCGCCTTTGGACTCGCCCGCCATCTGGTGGCCCGCTACCTCTCCGACCGCCCGTGGCTCTTCCCGCAGGTCGCCCGCATCGTCAAGAGCTGGATGGCCGAGTGCCTGACGCTCAAGGACCACGTCTTTCCGGAGCTGCTGCTGCTGCACCAGTACGCCGACGACGCCGTCGACCGCATCTACCGCGCCATCGTCGCCGCCGAGCCGGGCGAGCAGGCGATCCTCGCGGTGCTCGCTCCCTACGACGAGACGGGCTCGACCCGGTACGTCGACTTCGACACGACAAAGCCCGTGATGACGACTGACCCCGAGCGCTGTCACGTGAGCCACATCGTCGCCGACTCGAACTGGGAGCACAAGCTCGCCCAGTCGCTCGAGACGATGCCCGAGGTGATCGCCTACGTGAAGAACCAGGGCCTCGGCTTCACCATCCCGTACACGATCGACGGCGAGGAGCGCTCGTACGTGCCGGACTTCATCGCGCGGATCGACGACGGGCGCGGAACGAATGACCCGCTCAACGTGGTGATCGAGGTCTCAGGCGCGCAGCGGCGCGACAAGGAAGCGAAGGTTTCGACCGCCCGCGCGCTCTGGGTGCCGGGGGTGGAGAACCTGCGCTCGCACGGGCGCTGGGCGTTCCTCGAGTGCCGCGACCCGTGGAACGCCGAGACCGAGATCCGCGCGGCGGTCGGCGCGCCGGCGGCGGTGGTCGCGTGAGTCCGCCGCCACGCACGCGGGTGCCCGCGGGGCCGGTGCCGGTCGACGCCCTGCGCCACGACGAGAAGCGGGCGAACATCCCGACCGAGGAGCTACACGACTTCGTCGCCGAGGACGAGCGCGCGCCGGGCCAGGCGCTCTACCCGCGCGATCCATCCCTCGATCCCCAGCTCGTCTGGAAGGGCAAGGACGCCCAAGACCGCGAGCCGCTAGCCGTCCCGAGCGTGCCGATCTACATCCAGGAGAAGGTCCACCCGCGCGTGATCGTCGAGAACCTGCGCGAGACCGCGGCGACCGGCGAGCCCGAGCCGGAGATGACGCTGTTCGACGACTTCGACGGCATCGAGTTCGAGGAGCTCGTCGACTTCTACGAGCACGAGCAGAACTGGGCCAACCGCCTGATCCTCGGCGACTCGCTGCTCGTGATGAGCTCGCTGGCCGAGAAGGAGCGGTTGCGGGGGAAGGTGCAGACGATCTACATCGACCCGCCGTACGGGATCAAGTTCGGCTCGAACTGGCAGGTCTCGACGCGCAAGCGGGACGTCAAGGACGGCAAGGTCGAGGACGCGACGCGCCAGCCCGAGCAGGTCAAGGCGTTCCGGGATACGTGGGAGCTCGGGATCCACTCGTACCTGACGTATCTGCGCGATCGGCTGGCGGTGGCGCGGGAGCTGTTGACGGACACGGGGAGCGTGTTCGTGCAGATCGGGGACGAGAACGTGCATCTGGTGCGCGGGCTGCTCGATGAGGTGTTCGGGAGCGAGAACTTCGTGAGCCAGATCGTCTTTCGCAAGACGACCGGCAAGGCAAGCGGCACGCTCGACAACACGTATGACGTCTTGCTGTGGTATGCCCGTGATCGCGACGCAGTTAAGTACCGGCAGCTCTACCGAAAGCGCTACGCGGCCGACGATCGAAACTTCCGGCACGTCGAACTCCCGGATGGGCAACGACGCCGACTGACGGCTCTGGAGTTCGAGAGCCAAGCGGAGCCTCCCGGCGGTGGCAGGGTCTTCAGGCAGAACCCACTTACTTCACAATCGGCAAGCTCCACCACCCTCTTCGAGTTTGAACTTGACGGAAAGCGTTTCAAGCCCGGCAAAGGCGGCTGGAAGACGAATACCGAAGGCATGGAGCGCTTGGCCTCCGCTGGGCGGCTCACTTCCAGCGGGAAGACCCTCGGCTTCGTCCGGTTCTTCGACGATTTCCCGTATCAGGCGTACAACGACGTGTGGGACGACACTCGTCAAAGCGGATTTGGCGAGGAGAAGGTCTACGTCGTTCAGACGATGTCCCGGGTCATCGAGCGCTGCCTGCTCATGACCACCGACCCCGGCGACCTCGTCCTCGATCCCACCGCCGGGAGCGGCACTACTCCCGTCGTCGCCGAGAAGTGGGGCCGCCGCTGGATCGGCATCGACACCTCGCGCGTCGCCCTCGCGCTCGCCCGTACGCGCGTCATGGCCGCCCGGCTTCCCGCCTACCTACTCGCCGACTCGCCCGAGGGACAGCGCCAGGAGGCCAAGCTCAGCGGCCAACCGCAGCCCGCGACCGACACGCGCCGCGATGTCCGCAAGGGCTTCGTCCACCGGCGCGTCCCTCACGTCACGCTCAAGTCGATCGCCCAGAACCCCGACATCCGCGAGGGCATGTCGCGCGACGAGATCGACGCCGTGATCGCCCGCCACGCCGACCAGGAGCTCCTCCTCGACCAGCCCTACGAGAACAAGAAGGCCGTCCGCGTCGCCGGTCCCTTCACGGTCGAGTCGCTCTCGCCCCACCGCATGCTCGCCTTCGAGGAGCAGCCGGTCAGCGAGGAGACGCAGGAGTCGGGCGCGCCCTTCGCGACCATGGTGCTCGAGAACCTGCGCAAGGCAGGCGTCCAGAACACCGTGAAGCAGGATCACCTCGACTTCGACTCGCTTGAGCCCTTCGCCGGCGACGCGCTCGATCTCCAGGGCGAGTTCACCGACGCCGCGGGCGAGACCCGTCGCGTGGCGGTCGTCATCGGGCCAGAGCACAACACGGTTGGGGGCGGCCTCATCAAGGAGGCGGCCAAGGAGGCGCTCCGTGGCGTCGGGTTCGACCTCCTGCTCGTCTGCGCGATGGCCTTCGACGCGCACGCCGGCGAGGTCGCCAAGGAGTTCCAGCCCGACGCCGCGAGCGGCTGGGCGGTCGCCGCCGAGGAGAAGCACATCGGCCGCTTGCCGGTGCTGCTCGTGCGCATGAACCCTGACCTCGCCATGGGCGACGACCTGCTCAAGAAGACCGGCGCCGGCAACCTGTTCATGGTCTTCGGCGAGCCCGACGTCGCCATCGAGCGCACCGACGACGGCCAGCTCGTGGTCGAGGTACGCGGCGTCGACGTCTACGACCCGACGACCGGCCAGGTCCGCTCGAGCTCGACCGACGACATCGCCTGCTGGTTCGTCGACACGAGCTACAACCAGGAGAGCTTCTTCGTCCGCGAGGCGTACTTCACCGGCGCCGACGATCCTTACAGGAGCCTGAAGCGAGCGCTACGGGCCGACATCGACGAGGAGGCGTGGGCGGCGCTGTACCGCACGCGGAGCCGGCCGTTTACCGTACCCGCGACCGGGCGGATCGCCGTCAAGGTGATCAACCACTACGGGGACGAGGTAATGAAGACGTATGAGGTGGAATGAGCCGGTCGCCGACATCCTCGACTCGACCAGTGTGTAGACGTGCTTCGACGGATCGTCATCAAGGGCTTCAAGTCGCTCGTCGACGTCGAGCTGGTGCTTCCGCAGCTGGTCGTCCTGGCGGGTCCGAATGCGGCGGGCAAGAGCTGAGAAACGCCCTCTGTCCTAACGGCGCGAACCAGGAGGCTTGCGTACCTCAACGGCAAGAAGCAATCGGGGCGCCCGGATTTGAACCGGGGACTGCGTTGGGGCGAGGTTGTGACGATCCGCTCAAGGGGCTATACGACGCTTGAGTTCGTCCATGTTCGGGCGGCGGCGACAGGTGTCGGGGCATCGAAAACCGACCGTTGCACGCGCACACGACTTACGCCCGAATCCGTCGAAGTTCAGGCGGTCTCGCACGTCGGCGCGGCTCGCGCGCTCAAGCTCGGCGCGCGTGGCATCTCCATCGGCGAGGCGGAGCAGCTCCTCCGCAACCGCCACGTCCTCGTCCGAAACCTCCGGGGCCACCTAGATCGCCGACAGCGAAAAGCGCGTCGGCTGCTCATCGGCCTCACAGACGGCGAGCGTGCGATCACCCTTGTGGTTCAAGCGACGATCGAGCCGACCACCTGGCTGCTCATCACCGGCTGGGAGGCAACGGCGGTCGAGCGTAGACTGATCGAGAGGCTCTGACCGATGACCGCAAAGAACACCGACCACTTCGATCCCCAGCCGGGCGACTTCGACGCCGAGCTCGAGGCGGTCTCCTCTGGGGACGTGCACGTCGTCGAGGCATCGCCCGAGCGGCAGCTATCGGTCCAGGTGGTGCTGAGCGGAACTGAGGCCCTGAGCCTCGAGCGCATCGCCAAGGCGCGCGGCCAAGAGCCGGCAGAAGTGGTCGCGGAGCTCGTCCGCGAGGCGGCTCGCTGAGACATCGGGAAGCGAGCGATCTCCGAGTCGAGGTCAAGGGGGCAGCCGCACGTGGTCCCGGTCGGCTGGACCTACAACGCCGAGCACGACGCGATCGACGTCGGAGGGCGGAACTTCGAGCGCACGAAGAAGTTCCGCGACGTCGTCCGTTCCGGCCGAGCGGCGATCGTCGTGGATGACCTCGCCAGCACCGACCCTTGGTGGCCTCGCGCGGTCGAGATCCGCGGCCGCGCCGAGGCGATCCACGAGCCCAGGCCCCTGATTCGCATCCATCCCGAGCGAATCGTGTCCTGGGGCCTCGAGAGGTGAGCGACGACGAGTGGGAGATCGACCGGCTCGACCTCGACGCCTACCTGCACCGGATCGGCTTCGCGGGAGACCTCGATCCCACCGGGGCGACGCTGCGCGCGCTGCACCTGGCGCACGTGGCGGCGATCCCCTTCGAGAACCTGGACATCGTCCTCGGACGCGAGGTCTCGGTCGACCTCGACAGCGTCCAGGACAAGCTGATCACCCGGCACCGCGGCGGCTACTGCTACGAGCACGGAGTGCTGTTCGCCGCCGTGCTCGAGCGCCTCGGCTACTCCGTGGACCGGCTGCTGGCTCGCGTCGGCGGCGACGAGCAGCGCCCGAGGCCGCGCTCGCACATGACTCTGCGCGTGCAGGCCGGCGGCGAGCGGTGGCTGGCCGATGTCGGCTTCGGACTCGGACTGCTCGAGCCCCTGCCGTGGGGTGACACCGGCCCCCACGCCCAGGGCGGCTGGGGCCTACCGGCTCGTGTCCGTCGACGAGCGCACCTGGCAGGTACGCGAGCGCCAGGGCGAGAGCTGGTCGGCGCTCTACCGCTTCTCCGAGGAGCCTCAACACGCCTCGGACGTGGTCGTCGCCAACTACTTCACGTCGAACCACCCCTCGTCGCCGTTCGTCGGCCGGCCGGTGGTCATTCGCAAGGAGCCGCACTCCCGTCTGCGCCTGCACGGGCGCCAGCTGAGCCTGACGCGTCCCGACGGCTCGAGCGAGGAGCGCCGGCTCACCGACCCAGAGCTCGGCGACGCCCTGCGCGAGGAGTTCGGCCTGCGGCTCAGCCGGCAGGAGACCGCCGTGCTGCTCGACTCGCTGGCGGCATGAGGGCCGTGACGGTGAGCCTGAGCATCGCCACGAGCTCTCGGGCGCACGGAGCAGGTGCAACTGTCATCGATCGCCCTC